>CAKZZH010000001.1 GCA_937885345.1 uncultured Lachnospiraceae bacterium
TTTTAACCCTAACTAAATCAAAAATGTCCTTGACAAGGGGAGCACTTTAATCCGAACTTTTAAAGATGAGTATCTCCTTGATTATATCAATGTGGAGGAACTTGATGCACAGGATGAAGCTGATATAGATGAGAGAGTGCTTGAAAACGCGATCATCCATAATGTAAAGAATTTCATTCTTACTTTTGGAAAGGATTTTGCTTTTATCAGAAATCAATATCACCTGGATGCATTTGGTGAAAACCAGTATATTGATCTGCTCTTTTTTAATCGGAGTTTGAATTGTCTAGTGGCAGTAGAATTGAAGAAAGGTCCATTCAAAACCGCGTATCTTGGACAATTGTCTGGATATCTGAGTATTCTTGACGGCTTTGAGAAGAAGCCTCATGAGAATCCGTCAATAGGCTTGATTTTATGCAAGGATATGAACAAATCATTTGTGGATTATGTTATTCAGGATTATGACAAACCCATGGGAGTCGCAACATACAAAACTTCAAAAGATATGTCATTGAAATTGAAGGAGGCTTTGCCGGATATAGAAGAACTAAAGCGGTTACTGGAAAAGAGGGACAGTGATGAATAAAGAAAAAGTCAAATGCTACATCTACACCCGCGTATCCACAGCCCTTCAGGTGGACGGATACAGCCTTGATGCACAGCGGGAAACAATGCGGAAATATGCGGATTGTCAGAATATGGAGATTGTGCGGGAATACAGTGATGAAGGACATTCCGGTAAGAATATCCGGGGACGCCAGGAGTTTGTCTGGATGTTAAATGACATAGAAGATGGCAAGGACGAGGTCTGCTTCGTCCTTGTTTTTAAATTGTCACGATTTGGCAGGAATGCGGAGGATGAGGCGGATATTATCCGTATGATATTTGACCGTTATATCAATACCGATGACGGGATCAATGGAGTTGCCAACGCATGAGACAGTCGCCATAAAATAATTTGTGTAACAGATTTGTGTAATAGATTTGTGTAATAGATTTGTGTAATATATGTGAAAAGCGTTGACATGATAACAGCATGCTAGTATACTGTAAACCGCAAGATGTAGTTTTGAATACTAGATGAGCCGTGAAGCTTTATTTACGGCCTTTTCGGTCAATTTGCCGGCCTTTATATATTTTATTTGATTGGAGATGATTGTATGAATGCTGCCAAAACAGCTATTATTGTGGATTCCGGCTGTGATGTTAGTAAGGAATTCGTGGACAGGTATGATATGAAGGTGCTGAGTCTTAAGGTTCTGTACGGCTCGGACATGTATAATGATGGGGTGGATATCGATCCGCTGACTGTCTATGAGAGATTTCCCGAGGAGGTGCCTACCACAAGTACACCCAATATCCAGGATGTTATCGATATGGCGGAGTCGATCAAGGCAGAGGGCTACGATAAAATAATCGCCATTACCATTTCAAGCGGCCTCAGCAGTACCTTTAACAATATCAGCATCAGTTTCAGAGAAGTTGAGGGCATCGAGAGCTTCGTCTTTGATACCAAAAATATTTCTATCGGTGCGGGACTTTTCGCAATCTATGCGGGACAGCTTCTTGAAGAAGGAAAGAGTTTTGATGAGGTTGTTGAGACTCTTCAGAAGAAGATCTATGATTCCAAAGTCTTTTTCTATATGGACACGCTTGATTATCTCAGAAAGGGCGGAAGAATTAACCCTGCGGTTGCCATCGTCGGCAAGGCGCTTAATCTTAAGCCCATAATCTCGTGTAATGAAAAAGGTGTGTATTACACTGTAGCCAAGATGAGAGGCTCGTCTAAGGGAATTGACAAGCTTCTTAATGTTGCAATGGACTTTGCGGGTGAGGACAAGTGCTATATCGCTCTTATGAACGGTAAGGCGGATGAAGCTGCGGCAGAGGTTAAGCCTCTTATTGAAGCGGCATCCCCGAAGAGTGAGATCATTGTTGAGAAGCAGATCACCGCAACAATGGCCGTTCACACCGGCCCCGGCCTTGTGGGGATCGGTGTGTTGAAATTGTAAAACCGGCGCAGCCCAAGGGCAAAGCCGTAAAATTATCCTTTATCCTATTCATATATCCTTATACAAATACGGCGCTCCGTTTGGATGCGCCGTATTGATATTTTTATGAAATGGAGTTCGCGTTACTCATCGCGCTGCGCTTATCGCGCCGTTCGCCTGGTTGTGCGTCTTACATACAAGTATAGCCGCCGTCTACCGGTAAAATAACACCGTTAACATAGCTTGATGCGGGTGAGGAAAGGAAGATGGCTGCTGAGTCAAGTTCGCCTTCATTTCCGTATCTTGAAAGAGGGATCATTGTGCGCGCGTAGTTCTGGAATGCCTCCGAATCAAGGGTTTCCTTTGTAAGAGGGCTGTAGAAATACCCGGGACAAATGCAGTTAACATTGATTCCCTTGCTTCCCCATTCAGCGGCAAGTGCACGGGTGAGGTTAACGACTCCGCCCTTGGCTGCGTGATAAGGTGATGCGGGAGCTATTTTATTGCCGACCATTCCGTACATAGAAGCGATATTGATGATCCTTCCGTATTTAGCGGGGATCATGGCTGCTTTAACAACGGCTCTGGCCATTTTAAAAGTGCCTGTAAGATCAATATCGATCTCGTTGTTAAACTGCTCGTCGGTAATGTCTTCAGCGGGTGCAACGGCACCTGTACCGGCGTTGTTTATGAGGATGTCGATCCTTCCGAATTCATCCATGGTCTGTTTTACCGCTGATTCAATGGCCTCTGTACTTGTGATGTCGCATGATATGCCGATTGCTTTAACGCCGTACTTGGAAGCGAGTTCTGCAGCGTTTGCGTCAACGAGTTCTTTACGTCTGGCAAGACAAACAATGTTGGCGCCCTGATTTGCAAGTGCGTGAGCCATCTGAACACCAAGGCCTGTTGAACAGCCTGTTACAATTGCGGTGTTCCCTGAGAGGTCAAAATAGTTTTTCATTTGGGGTTTAACTCCTTTTTAAAATAATGATATTTTATGAGGTCTGTTAGAGCTGACCGTGTTCTTTCTTGTAATTGGTGACACGTCTGTTGATTCGGTCAACGGGATCTAAGAGCTCGCTTATGGAAGCGTCATGGTTAAGCGTGTCAACTATAAGTGCGATGTATTTGCTCATATCAACATTGATGTAGTAGTCTCTCTTAAGGAGCTCGGGTGACTGATAAACAAGGTTGGTAGTGAGCATTTTATCGAAGAGTCCTTCTTCAAATGCACGGTCGAACTTCTCCATACCGTTGGTGAAGAGACCGAATGTTGAAGCAAGGAAAATCCTCTTGGCATTACGTGCCTTAAGTTCCTTGGCAACATCGAGCATTGACTCGCCTGAAGAAATCATATCATCGATAATAAATACGTCCTTGCCTTCTACCGAAGAGCCGAGGAATTCGTGCGCTACAATGGGGTTGCGACCATTAACGATTTTGGAGTAATCACGTCTCTTGTAGAACATACCTACATCAAGACCGAGCACGTTGGAGTAATATACGGCTCTTCCCATAGCGCCTTCATCGGGCGAGATTATCATCATATGGTCTGAATCTATTACAAGGTCATCCACATTCTGAAGGAGTGCCTTAATAAACTGATATGCCGGCTGAACGGTTTCAAATCCATGGAGAGGGATGGAATTCTGAACTCTGGGGTCGTGAGCATCAAAGGTAATGATGTTGTCAACGCCCATATTAACGAGCTCCTGAAGCGCAAGTGCGCAGTCAAGTGATTCACGTGCGGTTCTCCTGTGCTGACGCGATTCGTAGAGGAAAGGCATGATAACTGTTATCCTACGGGCCTTACCGCCTACGGCAGCGATGATTCTTTTAAGATCCTGATAGTGATCATCAGGAGACATGTGATTTTCTTGTCCGAAAAGAGAATAAGTCTGTGAATAGTTACATACATCTACGAGAAGATAAAGATCATCTCCACGTACAGAAGTTTTAATTACACCTTTTGCTTCACCTGTTCCAAATCTTGGAACCTCGGCTTCTAGGATATAAGAAGGACGCTCATAGCCTGTAAATGCAAGGCTACCTTTGTGCTCGTTCTCTCTTTCTGCTCTCCATTTCACGAGATAGTAATCAACCTTTTCAGCAAGTGGACCGACACCTCTTAAAGGTATAATTCCCAGAGATCCTACGGGTATCGTCTCCAGATTACGTTTCTCTTCTCTTCTTGGCATTACTGCAATTCCTCACTTTCTTTTCTTGCAAACTTCTTTATTTTTCGAATATCCTGACCGGATAGTTTCATAACCTTAAAGTTGCTGGTGATTCTTGAAAAAATTCTATCTGAGTAAATATCTTGTAATTCTTCCATTTCCATCTTTTTTAATACAAAATTATGTTCATCTTTCTTTTCTTTTCTTTTTAACTTCTTATTTTGTATAATAAAATCATTATCTATTTCCTTTGTTCTTATTGTATAATTATCTTCTAATTCTTTATTTTTTATCAAATAATCATTATGAATTTTTTCTTTTTCTCTTTTATCTTTTAAAACAAGTTCTTGAGTTGCTCTTTTATTTTCAATTTCATCTTTATGTCTTTTTCTAAATATTTCTTCCATTCTAATTTCATGATTATTTCCTAATTCATTCTTTTTATTTAAATATTCTTGTTGATCTCTTATTTTTTCATTTATAAATAAATTAATAAAAATGTAATGAAATTTATAAATTTAAACAATAAATGAAAATTTATTTGGATGTCTAGATAATCCTTATTTATTTTAGAAAAAATTCAAAAAAATAATTAAATGAAG
>CAKZZH010000002.1 GCA_937885345.1 uncultured Lachnospiraceae bacterium
AGATCCAGAAGCGCCTTGAGCGTAAGGATCGAATAATCCCCGAACAGCCCGTCCCGGATGGAGCCGATCACCGCCATCGCGCCCATATGCATAAGCGCGGCGCCGTCGCCGTCAATGCACCATACCTTCAGATCCGGCTTATTAACGGCAACTCCGAGGGCTATCGATGAGGCATGTCCCATCGAGCCAACTGTCAGAAAATCGTATTTATGGCTCTGTCCTTTTGCTTCTCTTATCTCAAAGAGCTCTCTTGAAGCCTTGCCGGTCGTCGATATGATCGGTGTCTCGCCTGCCGCTTCGGCTATATGTTTAATGATCTCCTCGCGGAGCATTGTGTGATCGTTTGTGTAGGTTACTTTGCCATCGTATTTGAGGGCTCCCTCGCGGATCACGAAAGCGACATCCTTGCCTTTTGCAAGAAGAACGCGGAATTCCTCCATCGCAGATACCACTTCATCCTCGCTCGTATCAGGCCCGATAACAAAAGGCTTTATGTCCATATCCTCGAGGAGTTTTACGGTCACCTCGCCCTGATAGATATGCTGGGGCTCATCATGAAGCCCGGGCTCGCCCCTCCAACCGACTATGAAAACGACAGGGATCGCATAAACCTTGTCATTAAGAAGGCTTGCCGCGGGATTGATAATATTTCCCTCGCCCGAATTCTGCATATACACCACAGGAACTTTGCCGGTCGCAAGATGGTATCCTGCTGCCAGCGCCGCCGCATTTCCTTCATTTGCGGCTATCACATGATGCTTCGGATCGATGCCGTACCGGACCATAAGATAGTTGCACAGCGCTTTAAGGCGGCTGTCCGGCACACCCGTATAGAAATCCGATCCTATTATTTCAAGAAGTCTCTCAACTTTCATTCATATCTCCTTTCGTCCCGGCAGATCCGGCGCTCCTAGTCCCATTTTATATCGCGATAACTCGCGTCCATCTCGCACAGTTCTTCAAAAGTATCGATCTCGCGAAAATCCTCCGGGCTGCACTCCTGCACCGAAACCTTGTAGCGGTCCTTGTATTTTACGAGAGGAACCTGCTCCCAGTAGAGCTGCATATCGCCCCCGTCAAAAGCTTCCGCCACATCCTCGCCGAGACGCCTTCCGTCCTCACGGCTCCAATATGAGATCCCGACCATCTGGCAGCACTCCCTGCCGCCGACCTTTTCCTCGCATATAACGCCGTCCCTGACATCAAAGCACCAGTCATCCGTCTCATCCGTATAAAACGCAATAAAATCCGAGCTGTAATGATACGGCTTTATCATACCGGGATTCCTTATGTACAGATCGGCCTCAAAAACATAGGCGTTTTCAAGCAAGTCCCTGACGCAGTAGATCGACGATATGTTATTCGCTTTATCATACATCGGATTGTCTACAAACCTGATCATCGGATACTTCTCAAGAAGCTCGTCAAACTGCTCCTTAAGATATCCCCTGACCACATATATTTCCCCGATTCCGGCCGCAAGGCAGGCATCTATCAGCCTGTCGATTATCCTCTCACCGCCCACCGTTACAAGTGGTTTGGGAGTATGCAGCGTCACCGGCTTCATCCTGCTTCCGAAGCCCGCCGCCATAAAAATCGCTCTCTTGACCCTATATGGCTCCATGCGCTTCTCCTCCTCCAAGGTCAGCGCGCCTTCCTCGTACTTTTGGTATAAAATCTCAAATTCTTCTCTGTCCATAATTCCCTAACTCGCCCGCACCTTATCGCTGCCCGGCCGTTTGCAGGCACCCGCGGCCCGCACCTTATCAGTATTTTACCGGGATCGCGATATCATTCGCCCTAAGCGCCTCTTCAAAAACCTTCCAGAATTCCCTGATATCCTCGGCTGTTATCGCACCGAGCGCACACAATCTGAAAGTGTTGGTTGAGCTTATTTTACCGGGATAGATCGTGAATCCCCTCTCATAACAGTAATCGTGAACTTTCTCAAAGCTCCAGTTCTCATCCACCGGATACAGGATGCACGCAACCAGTCCGGCCTGATTCTCAAGAGGTATTATCTCCTTAAGGCCGAGCGCCTGTGCTCCGTCGTGAATGGCCTGCATAACCTCGGTATGCCTCGCCCACTTGGCCTCCTCGCCTTCAAGGAAGTATTCCGCAAGCGCCTGCTTTACCGAATAGATCGTCTGCACAGGCGGTGTAAAATGCATCTCTCCTGTCTTCTCAAAATAGTCATACTGCAGGAAAAGATTGCAGTAATATGAACGCTTCGGATAAGTCGCAGACTTCTCGATAATGCTGCGATCGCCG
This sequence comes from uncultured Lachnospiraceae bacterium, assembly GCA_937885345.1. Classification (GTDB taxonomy): domain Bacteria; phylum Bacillota; class Clostridia; order Lachnospirales; family Lachnospiraceae; genus Eshraghiella. The sequence continues at coordinate 2,272 of CAKZZH010000002.1, forward strand.
ATAACATATGACAGTCCCGTCATCGCCATGATCCCTTTTTGCGCACTTGCCATACAGAAATCGATATTGTCCTTTTCGATATCGATCGGTCTCATCGCATAGGTCGAGGTGGTGTCCGCGATCATGATCGCGCCATGCTCGTGCGCCATCCTGCCAAGCTCACGAACAGGATTTAAGATTCCCGATCCCGTCTCGTTATGTGTCGTATAAACCACCGCAATATCAGGGTTTTCATCGAGCGTCGCCCTAACGCGCTCAAGATCTATCATCTCATCATAAGCGAATCTAAGGTCTATATGGGGCAGACCGTAGTACTGCGCGATCTCAACCGCTCTCGTGGAATACGAGCCGTTGTTCACGATAAGAATCCGCTTTCCCTCCGGAAGCAGCGAATTAACGCATACATCCAGGCAAAGTGTGCCCGAACCGCAGAACAAAACCGCCGTATATTTCTCAAGGTCACCGTGAACGATCTTAACCAGATCCTCCCTGATGCCCTTCATCATTCCCGCAAATTCCTTCTCTCTCGGGCAAATATCCGGCACCACCTGGGCCATCTTTACGCTGTCCGTAGTCGTTGCCGGCCCGGGATTAAGTAAAATATTTCTCTTTATATCCATGATCTCTCTGTCCTTATTATTTATTTGCCGCTGCGCCGCCATATCTTCGGCGCCTGTGCGCACACCGCTGCGCCTACAGCTCGTCGATCAGTCTTATGATGTCCTTAAAAGGCATCAGCTTCTCATCAACCTCAAGCGCCCTGTGATTCTTAAGAATCTCCTTAGCGGTGCTCTGCATTGCGGGAACCGCGCTTCTCGTAAGCTGGTTCGCGTATATAACGATATTGATGCCGTGACCTGCAAGTTCCTCCTCCGTAACCTGATTGTACGAAGTCGGAACAACAATGATCGGAGTCTCGCTGTCCTCTTTCCTGAAAGTATCGCAGAACTCATAAATCTCCGCAGGATCCTTCTTACGACTGTGTATCATGATGCCGTCCGCACCTGCTTTGACATAAGCCCTCGCACGCGTGAGTGCGTCCTCCATGCCCCGCTCGAGTATAAGGCTCTCAATCCTTGCGATTATCATAAAATCATCAGTCAGTTGCACTTTCTTGCCTGCGGATATTTTATCGCAGAAATCCGCAATATCGGCCTGTTGCTGAACTACCTCGGTCCCGAATAGTGAGTTCTTCTTAAGCCCGGTCTTGTCCTCTATGATAACTGCCGAAACGCCCATTCTCTCGAGCGTTCTGACATTGTATACGAAATGCTCCGTAAGTCCGCCCGTGTCACCGTCAAGGATTATGGGCTTTGTGGTAACCTCCATTACATCATCGATGGTTCTGAGCCTTGATGACATATCGACAAGCTCGATATCGGGCTTGCCCTTTGCGGTCGAATCACAGAGTGACGATATCCACATCGCATCAAACTGATCGAGTCTGCCGTTATTCTCAACAACGGTATTCTCGGCAATAAGCCCCGTAAGACCGCTGTGCACCTCAAGCGCTTTAACGATCGGTGTGAGCGAGATCAGCTGTCTGAGTCTCTTACGCCTGTATTCCGGCATCGCAAGCCTTTCCTTATAAAGTTTGTCAATCTTCCTGACTTCCTCGTTATATGTGTACGGAATCTCGGCAAGCTCGCCGCCGTATTCCTTGAGAAGTCCGATCACATTATTTCTCAGGCTGCTCTCTGCGCCCTCTTTCCAGTTGTCACCATGTACAACATAGTCCGGATGAAGTTCCTTTATCACTTTATCATAAAGCATATCATCCTGAACGATAACCTCATCAACGTCCTCGAGACTCTCATACATCTTGACCCTTTCATCAAGGTTTATGGTCGGAAACCTGTTATATCTTATAAGCGCCTCATCCGAAAGTGCGCCGACAACCACGCGTCCAAGCTTCGCAGCCTCTCTTATGATATTCAAATGCCCCTCGTGTATAACATCCGTACACAAGCACACATACGCCGTTTTCATATGCACGCCTCCTCTTCTCACAATCTTATAGATTATAGCATATATAAGGGATTACATCAATTATGCCTTGATTATATTTTCCTTAATGGTAAAATATACCTGTGTGCGTACACCGGCGCACGGTCCTGTGTGCGTAAACCGGCGCACCGCTACATCCTGATAAGCATATTTTTTGTGGGAGTTTGGTAATGAATAATAAGAGAAACACTTTTACCGGTTCGATCGGTTTCGTTCTTGCTGCCGCAGGCAGCGCCGTCGGACTTGGAAACATCTGGAGATTTCCGTATCTTGCTGCCAAAGACGGAGGTGGCTTATTCCTTGTTATTTATATTATACTTGCGCTTACTTTCGGCTTCACGCTTCTTGTAACCGAAGTTGCCATCGGACGTAAGACCAAGCAAAGTTCGCTCACCGCTTACGGCGTTCTTAACAAACGCTTCAAATGGGTGGGTGTTCTCGCTTCGCTCGTACCCTTTCTCATCCTGCCTTATTACTGCATAATCGGCGGATGGGTTCTCAAATACGCTGTAGTATTCATAACCGGTCAGGGCGCTGTAGCGGCCGAAGACGGGTATTTTAACGGTTTTATAACCGGATACTGGCAGCCGATAGTCTTCGACGTGATCTTCCTCGGAGCGACCGCTTTCGTCGTTTTAAGAGGCGTTAACAAAGGCATAGAGAACTTCTCCAAAGTGCTTATGCCGATACTTCTTGTAATGGTTATCGGTATTTCAATATTTGCGCTCACCATCAAAGACCCCGTATCCGGCAGAACCGGCATCGAAGGACTTAAGACATATCTTATCCCCGATGTTCAGAGTGCAACCGTTAAATCCGTTTCCATAACGATCATGGACGCTATGGGCCAGCTTTTTTACAGTATCAGCGTAGCAATGGGAATCATGATCGCATACGGCTCATATGTCAAAGACAGTGACAACCTGATGCGCTCGGTCAACCAGATTGAGATTTTTGATACCGTAGTCGCATTCCTCGCAGGAGTAATGATAATCCCCGCAGTATTTGTGTTCATGGGCAAGGACGGTATGTCCGCGGGACCGGGTCTTATGTTTATCGCAATGCCCAAAATCTTCCTGCAAATGGGAGTTGCCGGTCAGGTGATCGGCGCCATCTTCTTTATCATGGTGCTCTTTGCGGCGCTCACAAGCTCGGTATCAGTGCTTGAAGCCGTTACTTCAAGTCTTATCGACCGCTTCGGCTTCAGCAGAAAAAGGGCCGCCGTTACGGAGAGCGCCATCGCCCTCGTAATCGGCATAATAATATGCTTCGGCTACAATTTCTTCTATTTCAAGGTTAAGCTGCCAAACGGCACGAGTGCGCAGATCCTTGATATAGTCGACTACCTTGCGAACAACATCCTTATGCCCGTCGTAGCGATCGGCACCTGCGTGCTCGTCGGCTGGGTAGTAAAGCCCAAGACCGTGATCGACGAAGTACAGCGAAACGGAGAACGCATGCAGAGAAAGGCTCTCTACACCGCAATGATCAAGATCATAGCACCCCTTCTTCTTTCAGCGCTCCTGCTCACATCGCTCGGTATAATAAAATTCTAACTTCGCGCCGGTCGCAGGTTTTAACAAAGGTTAGGTTATACAGATGGTTTTTTATTATATACTGCTCCATATTTATTAATGTTAATAATATTAATATTTGAAAAAGACAATTTATCAATAATATATCCAATAATAATAACATCTACTTTATATTTAATAGAATTAATTTCAACATTATTAGGAGGTTGTTCAGACCCAGGAATAATAGCTCGTCAACGAATGGATTATTATTATAATACTAATAGGCCAACATTAAAATATGTAATTAATGGCCATGTTTATTCTTTGAATTATTGTTATAGTTGTTCTGCTTACCGGCCTCCTAGAACAAGTCATTGTTCCTTGTGTGATAATTGTGTCGAAAGATTCGATCATCATTGTCTATGGTTGGGAACTTGTATAGGGAAAAGAAATTATAGATATTTTTATTTTTTAACAACTTGTATAAATATATCTGCTGTTTTTCAAATTGGGTACTCACTTTATTATATAGTTATACATACTAAAAAATTAGCAAATAAAGAAAAGTATAATAAATTCATTTTGTGGGGATTTGTTGCCATTATTTTATATGATATACTTTTTATTATTTTTTTCTTAGGGAAATTATTTTTCTTGCATACTTGGTTAGTTTTCAATAATTTGACCTTTTATGAAAATATCAAAAAAAAATTTAGAAAAGTCCCAGGGATAAATCCTTTTGATAAATATTTGTTTTATACATTTAAAAAAATTATTTGGAAAATGCCATCTAAATCCTTCTTTTTCCCTCAACTAAAACGCTTTTTGTTATTGTTGAAAAAAAAAGAAGCTCTTAAAAAAATAAAAATACCCAAAAAAAGTATTGAATCAGAAAACGAAGAGGATGAAGAAGAAGAAGAAAGCAAGGATATTAAATATATATTTAAAAATAAAAAAAAGAAAGAAGAAGCAACTGAAAGAAATAAGAGTATTAATAATTCAAGGAAAAATAATAGTAAAATTGAATATGAAAATAAGAGTACAAGTAGTAAAATTAAATCTGATCTATCTTCTGAAAAAAATAAAGTTGAAGTCATCAAGCCAATGAAACTTAAGGAAAGTAAAAATAAAAAAAATAAAGAGCTTAATAAATCATCATATGTGAATAAAAAATTAATTAATTTTATTTCACCTAACAATAGTGATATAGGAACAGGAAACCAGGATATTAATACAATTGAAAATAAAGAAATGAAATCTAATAAATCGAGTATTATTAATGAAAATAATAATATTCATAATAAAAGGAAGATTTTACAAAGAATAAATGGTTCAAAAAATAAATTAAATATTGATAATAATTTAGACACTTTTGAAGCTTTAACTCCAAAAAGAAATAATTCCATAAAAAATAATATTAAATATTATATTAGAGATAGTAATGAAGAAGATGAAATTGAAGATGATTTTGTAATAAATAATAAATTTAAATTTAAACCCAAAGAATCTGATACAAATCTTAAACAATCTATTGAAAATAAATAGTTCCATTTATTTTTGAATCATATCATATGCAGAAAAAAGATTATATACTATAAATTTTCATTAAATCAATACTGTTTTAATAATTGGCAATTTGTAAGGATTTTTTCCAAAAAAGAAAATATAATAATTGAATTTATATAAATAAGAATACTTTGCAATATAAAAACAGATCAGTATTGTTTGGTTTTATCCACTATTAAACATAAATAAAAAAATAAATAATAGCTTCCTGTATATGATAATAAATATTTTTTTAATTTTGAAATTAAGCAATTAATGCCAATAATATTAATAAAGAAAAATGCTTTTTTTCCTTTATCAATATATTTATATGTAAATATTTTTTAAATATTTTTTTAAATATTATTTATTTATAAAAAAAATTATGAATTAAAACTATATTTTTTATATTGGGGATTGGGGATTGGGGATTGGGGATTGGGGATTGGGGAT
>CAKZZH010000003.1 GCA_937885345.1 uncultured Lachnospiraceae bacterium
TCAAGGTATTTGACCTTTTGGCTCGTCATAAGATAAATGTAGATGTGATCCTCCAGTCCATAGGTCGTGAGGACACCAAGGATATCTCCTTTACTGTAGCCGAAAATCAGGCTCAGGAAGCTATGGAGCTCCTTAAGGAGAATAAAGAGAGACTTACCATCCAAAAGATCGAGGAAGAGGTAAATGTAGCAAAGCTTTCCGTAGTAGGCGCAGCCGTCCTCGTAGGACTTTAAAAGCAGCTCGTAGGGCTGCTCCCAGCGTCCCATCTTATTAAGCCAGCCGGGACCCACAAACATCATATTATATGAGTATCCGTTGTTGTACTTGGAAAGATGTCTGTACTGATCGATAAGGTTATAAAGATAAGGATATTCCCAGGTCTTAGTGTCATAAATCATGCCCCTTAACACATTCTGAGGATGGGTTCCAAAGTTAGAACCGTTACCGTCATAGCATGCAAGCAGATCTCTTGACAAATGTGGAATAGCAACTATTCCGCTGTCCTCTGCTTCATTTGACGCAGGGGCGTGTGTATTCTGCTTAGATGGAATCCATGGATTCCATGGGCCACCGTCAAAGAGCGTATACCATGAGTTATTGCAGGTGTGATATGCCTTAGGTCCTTCCTCCCAGCAGGTTGCAACCGCACATTTAACTGATGGGTATTTCTCCTTGATATAATTGGTTAATTCGGCATCCATATAGTATGAGCCAGTTGACTCAGGATAGAATCCGAATATATCATGGAACTTGCCAAAGACATCATCGACAATGTTCATCTTGTCTTCCATCGAGAACATCCATATACAGAAATCCTTGGTCTTGTACTTCTCTCTGAACTGCTTGCAAGGAAGTCCGAGAAGTGTAAGCGCAATTTCATCGCCGTATTTCTCGTGATCTGCCTTGGCAAGTTCAACAGCCTCATCATTAAAAAGGCTGGCATAGGTCATCTGGATCGTGGTCTTAAGACCGTTCTTATGAGCAATGCTCTGCTGTGTCTTAAAGATATCCAGCGACTCGGTAAGAAGACTCTTATCTCCGATGTCTTCTTCCTTGCCCTGTCCGGTAACCTTCTGAGCGTACTCAGGCACCATCTCCGGGCGATGAATAATGTTGACTACAAACTTATCCATTACACAATTCTCCTTTGTTACTGTTTCGTGATGTGTGCAAACCCTTATAAAATAAGGCCTTTGCAAATTGATTTTGCGCAAACGGTTGTTCATTTATTAAAATAACATTCCCGAAGTTTTTTGTCAATACGGTTGGAATGATACTTCCGTACGATCATTACCTGTAAAATATCTCCGGGAAAAGTTATCAATGCGCGGGAGAGCGCTATATCTACATATCTACTTGGTTGATTCCTTCATGAAAATATCATATCCGAGGAGCTTGCGCTTCTCTACGCTCTGGCCTTCAATAAGCTCAAGCATCGTATGACACGCCTCTCTTCCGAGTGCAACAGCGTCAAAATTCAGCGCCGTAACCGAAGGAACATTATTATCGAGAACAAGGCTGTTGTAGAAAGAAGCAACTTTGACATCGTGAGGCACATTAATATTGTCCTTTTTGAGCTTGTTAAGAACAAATGTGCAAATGGAATCATCCATGCTCACGATACAGTCAACGCCCTTTTCAAGAAGTTCATCAACCGCCTTCTCAACTCTCACTCTGGTGTCGGTATCAAGATATATATATTCATTGTTCAGGATCTCTCCCGAATCTTCATAAGCGCTTGTAAAACCGCGAAGTCTGTATTTGGTGACCATATGCGTATGATTGCCGCCGATAAGTCCAAGCCTCTTATTGCCTTTGAGCAAAAGCAGGGATGTAAGTTCTTCGCAGGCGGTCTTATGATCATTGTCGACCTGAATAACGCCCTTGATATCGGTGCTCCCGATCGCAACAAAAGGAACGCCGGCACTAAGAAGATATTCAGCGGCAACATCGTTTTCAACAGTACGGCTAAGAATTGCTCCGTCTATTTTATGATTGGTGACAGCGCGGCGAAGCTGACTTACGTCATTACCTCTGACCATGCTGACAAGTATGTCGTATTCCATCGAGGCCGCAACCTCGCTTACTCCCATAAGACAATTCTGAAAGAAAGGAAGATCGCTCAAAGAATAGTCGTCCGGAAGCACCCAGCTGATATTGTAAGTACGGGATTTGGCAAGACTCTTCGCTATAACATTCGGTGTATAGTTATGCTCCGAAATATATTCAAGGACTCTCTTTCTGGTTGTCTCTCCTATTCTGCCTTTACCTGAGATTGCCCTTGATACGGTTGTTTTGGAAACACCAAGAGCCTCTGCAACATCGCTTATGGTAATCCTGGAATTCTCGTTATCCAAATTGTCACTCATACAAGTTCCTCCCAAACGCCGGATATATACCGACAATAGATACAGTTGTGTATTATGCACAATAAAATATACTGACTACAACACACCAGAGGATATTTTACACTATAAAGCAGACTTGCGCAACATATTTTCGGAATTTTTTCGAAAAGTTTCGAAAAATATCTACTTTTACGAAAACACATAAAGCCGAGGAACCGATGCGTCATAATCGCTGTGCATACCACTGTTAAAGGGTTTGAGAGGCTTCAAAAAAGCTTCAAAATCGGACATTTTTAATCAATTAAGTGCAATATTTCAAAAATATCTTCTTTACCTGTGAAAATGTTTGTGCTATAATAAGTGCGCAAACGGTTGCGGAATTTCCGCGCAAATATTTATGGTCAGGGTAACGGTGTTTCACAAAGCATTATAGTGTATTTTAAGGAGGACATAATGAAAAAAGTAATCGCACTTACACTTGCGGGAATTATGGGCTTATCCCTTCTCGCGGGCTGTAATAGTTCATCAGGCGGCTCATCATCAAGCGCATCCGATGCAAGTTCATCTGTGGCAGACTCATCATCTGATTCAACTGATTCATCAGCATCACCGGATTCATCTGCATCATCGGCCGCAACTATCGAGAAAGTAGATGTAACTCGCTCCGATTCCGAATCGGGAATCTTTGTTGAGGCAGTGACCGGAATGAGCGATGATTTCGTTCTGGGATGTGATATTTCAACACTCATCGCCGAGGAAAACAGCGGCGTAAAATATTATAACGAAGACGGCGAAGAGCAGGATCTTCTACTCACACTCGCCGAAAACGGCGTTAATACCGTAAGAGTGCGTGTTTGGAACGACCCTTATGATTCCGACGGAAACGGCTACGGCGGCGGTAACTGCGATACCGCAAATGCAATAGCGATCGGCGAAAGAGCCACCAAATACGGTATAAAGCTCATGGTTGACTACCACTATTCAGATTTCTGGTGCGATCCTTCCAAGCAGATGTGCCCTAAAGCATGGGAAGACATGGAAATCGAAGAAAAGACTCAGGCAATTTACGATTATACATATGATTCACTCGGACAGATCCTCAAAGCCGGAATCGATGTTTCAATCGTTCAGATAGGAAATGAAACAACAACCGGTATGTCAGGCGAGCGTAACTGGGATAAGATCGGAATGCTTATGAAATCTGCGATCTCAGCGATCGAGGCGCTCGAGACAGAATATTCGGTCGATATAATGACAGCCGTGCATTTTACCAATCCGGAAAGCGGCAACTATGCCAAGTTCGCCAAGTCCTTAAATGCACGTTCCGTTAACTACGATATCTTTGCCTCCTCCTACTATCCTTATTATCACGGAACTCTTGAGAATCTTACAGCGGTTCTTAAGGATGTTGCGGATACCTACGGTAAAAAGGTTATGGTTGCAGAGGTTTCCTACACTTACACAAGTGAGGACGGCGACGGCTTTGCCAACTCGGCATCAGCCGATTCATCCGGCTATTCTTACCCCTACGCGATCAGCCCCCAGGGCCAGGCAAACTGTATAAGAGACGTTGCACAGGCAGTATGTGATGTCGGCGAGGCAGGCATGGGCGTTGTATACTGGGAGCCCGCATGGATCCCGGTTCCTTCGGATGACGACGGAACCAGAGAGCAGAAATGGGAAAAATACGGTTCAGGCTGGGCTACAAGCTATGCCGCAGACTATGATCCGGACGATGCCGGGGCATGGTATGGCGGATCTTCATGGGACAATCAGGCACTTTTTGATTTCGAGGGACATCCTCTTATTTCACTTGCAGTATTCCGTTTCTTAAGATCCGGCGCAACAACCGATGTGGCACTTGATGAGGTTCAAAACTGCAGTGCGATCAAGCTTGTCGGCGATCCCCTTGAACTTCCCAAAACGGTTACCGGACTTTTCAATGACGGAAGCACAACAGACATCCCCGTAGTATGGAAAACCGAAAGCGACGAATCTGCTTACGATTCGATCGGAAAATACACAATAAGTGGAACAGCAACATATGAAGGCACTGATTACACCGTAACCTGCGCTCTCAAAGTAAATGACCTTAACTACCTTGAAAACGACAGTTTCGAGGACGAAGACCTCTCTATGTGGACCATAACCAATATCGATAATGTTACATCAGAGCTCTTTGTAATCGACAAGCAGTCCGATGCCGTTACCGGCACCAAGTCGCTTCACTTCTATTCTACCAATAAAGACGGTGTTAATTTCTCGGTTGAGCAGACTGTTACCAACCTCAAGGAAGGCGAATACAAATTCACACTCACGATGCACGGCGGCGACGCTTCCGAGCAGGAAATCGAGATTTACGCAATCGCAGACGGCGTTGAATATACCGCACCCGTAACGATCACCGACTGGTGTGAATACAAGTACCCGATGATCGAGCATATCGTATGCACGAGCGGAGAGATCACCGTCGGTGCAAGAGTCAAGACACCACAGTACTCGTGGGGAAATCTTGATGATTTTATTTTAGCACCGCAGTAAATATATAATAATCCGGGCCGTTGCGGCATATAAAAGCCGCAGCGGCCCGTTTTTTGATTTTTAGAGAGCACTTCAGATCGGCTCCATCCTTATTATCACATCGGCGATCTTATCCGTATCGCTTACAATATGTGTAGACAATAGTATTATCATATCAGATGACCTGTCCTTCAGATAATTCAGAAATCGTTCTCTTTCTTCAAGGTCCAGTCCCACTGTCGGTTCATCAAGTATCAATATCTGCGGGCTCCCAAGAAATGCCTGTGCGATAAGAAGTCTCTGCTTCATTCCACCGGAATAGGAATGGATACGGCGGTCACACACATCCTTCAGATTGACCAGGTTTAATACGCGCCAAACCTCCTCCGATATTTCACCTTTGGCGATTTCCTTCAAAGTAGCCATATATGCGAGGAATTCCCTTCCGGTAAAATCCTCAAACATTCTCTGCTGCTGAGGGACAAAGCCAAGTACTCTCTGGTAAGAAGCGATATCCTCCTTTATATTTTTTCCGTTGTAGAAAATATCTCCGCCATCAGCCTGTATTGAAGTCGAAAGTATATTCATAAGTGTCGACTTACCCGCACCGTTTACTCCAAGTAGAGCATACACGCCCTCATGCAAAGTGGCATCAAAGCTGTCAAGGACTTTCTTTTTGCCGTATTTTTTGGTGATACCGCATATCTTAAGCTCTTTCATAAAAGGCTCTCCTCCCTCCTGCGTGACAGAATGATCGTCGCAACCGCCGCCATTGTCACAGTGCAGAGCACTGCCAGATGTATCATTGAATATCCCATCGAATGCGTCACCGATGAAAAGAACAACCCCGCATTATTCAGGGTAAAATATCTTATATCAGCTCCGAACATGCCAAAAATAACAGGCAGTAATATGACAGCGGAAAGGATTCCCACCAAAAGATAATATTTTTTCAGATATCTGCCCGCGATCGCAGTAAGAATACCGGTAAATATATATTCCGCAAGCATATACAGATTGCCACATATCAGAAGCCCGCGCAAGGACATATCATAAACGGCACCGGAATATAAGGTTGTGCATTTTATTGTTACATCAAGCCCCACATTCTTATATTCACGGAAAAGTATGATATATACAGGCATATATACAAGGATATAAACGATAAGTACATACAGCGGTATTATACCCAGCTTGTAAAAAAACAGGCTCCTGCTCCCCACAGGTGTGGTCCTGATGAGAAATCTCTCATCCTCCTGTATGTCACGCGTAAATACATATGAAGTCCCGAAGAGCACGCCTATAAACATTAAAAGCATCCGTATATAGTCGTCACTGTGCGCGCCAAAACAGGCATCTGCAAAATAAAGATCGGCAAATCCCGCTCTGGGATTATCCGTATTATCCGATATCAGTTCGAGATTGATCTCAAGAAGAGAACGCGATTGCTCATATTTTTGAATATATTTCTCATATATATCAAATGTGTCCGGATCAGATATTCCGGCCAGTCCCATCATAGATGATTCATATTCCGCCTTTTCCCTGTCATGTATCAGCGTATCCTCACGGCACACATTATATACGCCATAAATACATATCAGCAGAAGTACTATATAGACAGGCACTCTGAAAAAGGTTTTAATATATTCCTTAAAATATAACGAAAGGCGGGTAAAAATTCCGGAAAAAAAGCCGCGTATCTTCATCCGCACTGACAGTTGTGGCTCTCCAACGGATCCGGATAAAGTCTTATTCTGTACAAATATAACAAATACCACGACTGACACCGCCCCAGTAAATGTCATGTACGCAAGTCCAAGAACATAATTCTCGACAGGATATCCCAGCACATTATAGTTAAGATACTCTCCGATCGTTCTGCCGGCGTCAAGCATCGAGAATATGTTAAAGCCTCTAAAAAAGGCAAGTATCGAATCGCTTTCGATCCTGTAATAGGACAAGGCTTCCACCAATACAAAACCGGCAAATGAAATCAGCCCGAAATACGATGCAGGCATGAGCCGCAGCAGGATCATCAGTATCAGTGCCATAATACAGGCCGCGGTGCACCTGACAGCGATAATGATCATATAATATTCAGCGATGCTTATGTGAAAAATACAATTACCGAAAAACTGTGATGACTGAACAGGAATAAACAGGCTCTCCGTGCCATATTCCGCAGCGCAGTATACCACAGGCACCACAGAACATATGACTGTAAAAACGATAATAGTGAGCATGGCGCATGCACACCTTCGCACTGTAAGTCTTCTTCTTCCGTCAGGAGTCGTAAAATCGAGTTTATAAGAATCCATCACAGCATCTGATGCAAAGAAAAAGAAAGTCGTTATAACGGTACCTGCGATAATAAACCAACAGACAGATGTATCGTTCATTGATATATAGCTCGTGGGGCTCGCGCCCTGTCCGGGGGTGATATCCAGGCAGGCCTGGTATGCATTCAGGGTTTTTTGGATGTTTCTGAAAGAGAAACTGTCAGGCTCGCCGAAAATACTCGTCCCAAGCATCTTCTCGGACTGAGAAGCCATTGACGAAATACGTTCGGTATAACCGGATATATATATATATCCTGAGTATCCTTCCACTGATCAAGCTTAACCGGATCACGCATGGCAGTCATATAAAAGATCCAAAAAGACACAAAAATGATCCCTGCATAAGCAAGGAGCATTTTTGTGCGTATCAATCTGGAAAATTCATATCTGAGCAACATATGATCAGAAAACCGATGTCAATTCGACAGTGTCTGAGGACAAAGTCCTCTTATCAAGGTAATATAACGACTCGCCCGACTCATCCAGATAGAAATAATAATTCTCATCGCCATACCGTGCCGATGAATTATATGAAACCGGAAGATCTACTGTCGTGATCTTGTTATGATCTTTGTCAGATATTTCCAGCGATCTGGATTCGTCAAGTCCATATAAGAAACGAACAAAATTATCTTCATAGATAAGATTGCCATCAGTTCCCATGGAAATATGCTCTTTTTTGGTATTCCATTCTGTCATATCAGTAAAATCAAGATCTGAAATATATATGACATTATCTCTTTCATCCGGTTCAGTAAGCCAAGCAAACCCGGACAAGTCATCAAACATAAGCGATAAAATGATCTTTCCGTTTGAAAAACTCATCACAGCCTGGGATGTACCATCCGGAAGCGGCGCTTCCTTAAAATCAATATCACCTGTCGATGTATAATAATATCTCTCATCAAATTCGCAGATTTCTTCACCTTTGTCAAGTCTCTTGGACACATTGATATAAAGGTAGTCACCGTATGCCATTATCCAGCTTATCTCTCCATCGGTCTCATATATAACATCCTGCGAGTAGTCGGAAAGATCGAGTCTCATAAGTCTCGTATGTGAAATAACATCTTCAGAAGAGATATCATAGTCCGAAGATGCATAGTACCCATATCCCCTATGAAAAACAATGCAGCCTGTTATCGCCATATCATCAAGCACAACATCCTTGGAGCTTCCATCGGCAGCAATGCGCAGCAATTTAGGAGACATCTCAGTGGATGAGATGATATCTGCGATCACAGTATACACATATCCATCGCAATATGAGATATTCATCTGTTCCTGATCACCTATATATGCATTGCAGCCATCACCATCATGCGTACAGTTTATCCTGTTGCATAACGGGATCGGAGATATTTTGCCGGCATCGGAAAAATATATTATTTCTTTATTTATAAAATAATATCCTTTATCCGACCTTGCAGCGCAGCTTCCGTTAGAAACTTCTCTGAACATATAATCATAATCCGATTCAGGATCGTATACGCTGTCGGGATTTATCGTGATCGAAACGACTTTATCCGGCTCCGATGTCGCATTTTCCGAGGTTTCATCTGAATATGAAGACTCAAGCTGTGTATCCGTTTCACCTCTGCATGCGCTTATCAGAAATGTCAAGCAAAAACAGATCGATAATAACAGGATTACATTTTTCTTCATCATATCCCCTCCGTTAATTGGCATGAAGCGACGGGTGAACATAATTCGAATATGTTCCAACTGCAATGTAATAAAGCGCATCTGCGCTTACAACATAAGTATAATAAGAACTCTTGAGTGAAACTGTTGCGAACATATTATTCCAGGAATCTGTATATGACTTGTCTTTTGTTTCGGTCTTGATAGTACTCCCATATGCATAAGTTGTCTTAAGTATTATCGTGCGACCGTAAAGAAATCGAACAGGCGTCGCAGTGATCTTTGCCTCTGCATAATGCAGACCGTCAACCCTGTTTAGGGTTACAGTATAGTTAAGCCCGTCAAATTCTCCGCTCTTGGTTGACGCCTCAGCATTCACAGGGAAAAAAACAACCACAAAAAACAGGGAAAAACATAACAGAAAATAAAAAAATGGTTTGGTCTTCATGATACCCCCTCCTAATTATAATCATTTATACCACTGAATTATATTATAATACGGCGTATTTTTGATGTCAAGAAATCTGGTCACCTGCCCGTCCGCCCGTCCGCCTATGGTGATCGGTCGGGTAAATTTACTGTAGGAATTAACAGAGCATAGGACATCCGTGAATCCTTATCATCCTTTCCCGCCATAGAAAGCATAATGCCCGGCCAGTTTTCGAGGATATATCCTTTTGCCCGTATGACTGCCTTCTGCTTGCTTTCATCCTCCATCACCGTTGATATTTATGATTTTTAGTGCATCCATATCATAAGCCTGCTCTATATATTCATACACTTCATCCCAGAACTGTTTTACACCCTCTGTACCTTTACAGCAGGAAACTGAAGCGCGTGAATCTTACTCATCACAGTCTCTTTCGTGATATCTGCGTCTACGATGCTTGCATTTCTGCCACCCTTACGGTAGTTGCTTTCCACAGCCTCCTCAAGGATTCTGGCTTCTGCATCCTCGGTAATCCTTTCCGGATGTTTTTTAGGTATAAAAATAGCAGGTAGCTCATCATTTCAGATTTGCTATCCGCTATCGCTGTCCCAACTATTTGCTTAGTGTATTGCTTTTATACTACAGCACTTTCCACCAGCCATTTTTATTTGATCCTATTCGCTCTATAAAACCATTATTTCTCAAGTATGAAATATTATTCTGAATGGCTGTCCTACCAACACCCACGAGTTTCTCTAGCTGTTCATGCGTAACATTGGGATTGTTGCGCATTTCTTCTAAAATACGGGTTCGTGTAGGATTCAGTTTCTTTTCTTTATCCCCCATATTATCCCTCACTTTATCCCCCACATTTAGAGATATGCGAAAAAAGGGTATCTTAACCACTATTGAGTTTTCTCTGAATTCATATGCCTCTTTTCCATATTTCTTTGTTATTTTGGGGACACCTCGTCCCGATCGTTCACTAATATGTAACTGTAAAAATACATCAGATAACTCTTGATTGACCGGAACTGATTCGCCTAAGTAAAATCCTTTCATCGTTTGGTTGGGTGCCAGCGTTCCTCTAGAAAGAATTTCCATTCTGTCTGAATATATCGTTATCATCGGCGCATTGCCGTCAACCCACTTATTATGCACAAACGCATTTATAATTGCCTCTCTGAATACATCTTCATCAAACAACGCCACTTCTTCTCTGGCTATCCTTCGATTAGTCTCATCTGCTAAACTATACCCCAGATAATGGACACGGCTTTTGGTTAGGTCGGCATCACATCC
>CAKZZH010000004.1 GCA_937885345.1 uncultured Lachnospiraceae bacterium
AGAGATTGGATGCTTTTTCTATTTCTAAAATCCCTACAAAAACTTTACCCTACGGCAGACATGCACATGCTTTATCGATGCATAATCCGAATGGAATATTTATATATACTCGTACATTTCCTCGGCGTCCTCTTTCTTAGTGGACTCAAGGATGCGTGTAACCTTAACCTTAACATTCTTATTTCCAAAAGAAATATCGATTATATCGCCTTCTTTGACCTCGGATGAAGCTTTGGCGACTTTGTCGTTGATACTTACACGTCCTGCATCGCAGGCCTCGTTTGCAACGGTTCTGCGCTTTATAAGACGTGATACTTTAAGATATTTATCAAGTCTCATCATAACCCCCTGATAATATATGAAAGCGAGCACCCCGGCGCTAGACTCAGGGTGCCCACATCGTTTACTGTTCTGTTAGTTCGAATCCTAACGATCCTGTCAAAGATAAATTACTTCTTCTTCTTCTTGTTAACAGCATCCTTAAGAGACTGTCCAGCCTTGAACTTAGGAGCCTTAGAAGCCTTAATCTTCATCTTAGCACCTGTAGCAGGATTACGACCCTCTCTTGCAGCTCTCTCAGCTACTTCGAAAGTACCGAAACCAACGAGCTGAACCTTGTTGCCCTTCTTAAGCTGATCCTCAACTGTTGCGATGAAGCTCTCAAGTGCAAGCTGAGCGTTCTTCTTAGAAAGACCTGACTTTGCAGCGATTTCTGCAACTAATTCTGTTTTGTTCATTGCGATTCTCCTCCTAAACATTGTGTTATGGCAACCGGGGCTCTTACGACGCCACGCATCACCCACAAATCATTTATAAGGTTTTTTTGCCGATTTGTCAAGGGTTTTCGGCATTTTTTCGCCGATTTTTGCTAATTTAAAGGCATTTTTTGTCATTTTAGATGCCTGCAGACCGTAAAAGCGCCTTTGTATAGCCATTTTCCGGTGTAAAATACACCTTATCACAACTGCCTTCTTCAACCACTCTTCCGTTTTTCATGATCATAACGCGACTGCATACATTGTAGACAACCCTAAGATCATGGGATATGAAAAGTATTGATATTCCAAGTTTTTCTCTAAGTTCATCCAGAAGCTTAAGAATCTGCGCCTGAATAGTCACATCAAGCGCCGAAACGGGCTCATCCGCAATAAGAAGCTCCGGCTCTTGCATCAGTGCAATTCCTATGCACACTCTCTGCCTCTGACCGCCCGATAGCTGGCTCGGAAGTCTATCGGCATATCTTGGTCCAAGCCCTACAAGTTCAAGCATTTCAGCCGCTTTGGCCTTCATCTCGTCGCGGCTGTATCCACCCTGAACCCTAAGCGGTTCCTGAAGCAACCAGCTTACTTTATATGCAGGATTAAGGCTTCCGTAGGGATCCTGAAAAACCATTGCAGCCTTACCGTCAAGCTTGATCTCGCCGTTATAATTCTTATTGATACCGATAATCGCCTTGGCCAGCGATGATTTACCGCTTCCGGATTCACCGACAAGCCCCAGAACCTCGCCCCTGTCTATATGGCAGGACACATCATAGAGTACCTGCTTTTTACGGCCACCGCCCCCATGATAATCCCTATAAAATACATTCAGATCCTTCGTCTCAAGAATCCTGTTCTGCTTGTGTATCGCCGCTTCCATCACTGCACACCACCCTTCTTCGGTATCTTGGGAATTGCCTCGATAAGTTTCCTGGTGTACTCATGCTGAGGGCTATTAAATACTTTTTCGCATTTTCCGCTCTCCACGATCCTGCCCCTCTTCATGACCAGCACTTTTGTGCATAGTTTACGGACAAGACTCAGATCGTGCGAGATAAACATTATCGCCATATTCTGAGTCTTATTCAACTTAAGAAGGAGCTCGACTATCTGCTCCTGTATAGTCACATCCAGCGCCGTTGTAGGCTCATCCGCAATAAGGATCTCAGGATCGCAGATCATTGCGGCTGCGATCATTACTCTCTGACGCATGCCTCCCGAGAGCTCATGCGGATATTTGTCGTAGACACTGTGATCAAGTTCTACTTTATCCATAAGCTCAAGCGCCCTCTTCTTCCTATCTTCCTTCCCCAGATCGGTATGAAGACGAAGCGCCTCTTCAACCTGCCAGCCTACCTTCTTAACCGGATTCAGACTTGTCATCGGCTCCTGAAAGATCATCGCAATGTCATCACCCTGAATCTGTCTGAGATCATGCCTATTAAGCCCGATAAGATTCTTCCCCTTAAACATCACCTGACCGGTTATCGTAACATCCTTCCTCGAGAGAAGGCCGATAACCGTAAGCGCCGTAATGGTTTTACCCGAACCGGACTCTCCTACGATTCCCATGATTTCGCCCTTTCCAAGGGTAAAAGACAGATCCTTTATCGTCCTCTCACCGCTTTGACGATCATGGAATGTAACATTCAATTCTCTGACATTAAGTATCTCCGACATTTTACTTTCCTGAACATAAGCGCGTATGCGCCTTGCACCGCGTATTACTTAGAACTCTTGTTAGCGGCCGTTATACCGTCCGAGAGGAGGCTGAGGCCGAGTATCATTATAACCATTATCACGCCCGGGAAAATAGCCAGATGGGGCGCGCTGTACAGGTATGTCTGCGCTTCCGAAAGCATTGCGCCGAGACTCGCATCGGGCGGCTGTACACCGATTCCGAGATACGAGAGTCCCGCTTCCGCAAGCACCGCATTATTAAAGCCTATAACCATTGAAGATAAAAGCACCGGAACGCAGTTGGGAAGAATGTGCACAAACATCGTCCTTATCGCAGGCACCTTCATAAGCCTTGCGTTCGTGACATAATCCCTGTCCTTCTGTTTCATGAATTCCGACCTGACCATTCGCGCAAAGCTCGGAATAAACGCGATCCCAAGTGCTATGATCACATTGTATTTACCGGAACCGATAACACTTATCACAACCAGCGCAAGGAAGACGCCGGGGAATGCAAGGACAGCATCATTGGCTCTCATAATGATCTCATCCACAGGGCCGCCGTAATAGCCACAGAAACCGCCTATAATGATTCCGAATATAACACCTATGAGAATTGTACCCATAGCAACCAAAAACGTGTTTCCGGCGCCCTCAAGCACTCTGGAGAATACATCCCTTCCGAACTGGTCGCAGCCCATAATATGTGTAAAGGACGGAGCGGCAAGCTTAAGTGTTGGATCCATTTTCTCGGCATCATAAGGCGTTCCGATAAGACCCCATATACATAAAACCGAGATAATGCTCGTAAGAGCGAGGCCGCATATGAAGTTAAAATTTACGAATCTCTTCATATCAGTTCTCCCTCATTCTCGGATCGATAACCCTGTATAAAATATCCACTATAAAATTAACCACCACAACGATTACGGCGATGATCATGATCACCGCCTCGGCAACGGGGAAGTCCCTGTTGGAAATGGAAGTGATGAGGATTCTTCCGAATCCCGGTATATTAAATACCTGCTCGATAATGATCGACCCTGCGATCATATCGGCCAGCACCATTCCAAGGAAAGTAACGGTGGGTATCATTGCATTCTTAAGAACATGATTATACAGAACCCCTCGGGTTCTGTTGCCTCTCGAATATGCCGTTCTCACATAGTCTTTGTCAGCTTCATCAAGGATGGAATTACGAAGAAGCTTCGTAGTCATCGCTATCTTGGGGATTGCAACCGCAAGAGAAGGAAATACCATATATCCAAGGAATTGCGCAACATCCTTAGTGTAGCTCACAAAGCCGCCCGGAACAAAGAGTTTGAGCGTAATACCAAAAATAAAAGTGATGAGAATACCCGAGAAAAACGGCGGTATTGCCATAATGATCTGATTGATTATCATAAAGAATCTGTCAAGCACTCCGCCCTGATGCGCCGCATTGTACACTCCAAGCGGAATGGAAACGAGCACGATCATAAGAAATGACATCGTGATCATCGTAATGGTTATGGGTAATTTACCCGCAAGCATCTGTGATACCGGAATCGAATAACTGTAAGAGACTCCGAAATCCCCTCTTACAAAATCCCACAGCCATGCAAAATATCTGACGATAAAAGGTCTGTTAAGACCGAGCTGCTCCCTCAGATCGGCAAGCCTCTCCGGTGTCGCCTCCGTCCCAAGCTGCGCCGTTGCGGCATCTCCCGGGATGATATCAAATGCCAAAAAGACAATAAAAGACACAGCAAAAAGAGTTATTAAAGTCGATAATAATTTCTTTAAAACCCTCTTCGCCATGTCTTCTCCTTTGTATTATTTGCGCGAACGTTATCACGTTTCAATTCCTTGAATCGTATATACCGTGCGATCACTCAACTACATATAACTTTGCAAAATCCTGAATGTATGCAGGGTAGAATACATATCCGGCATACTTCTTGTTAAGCGCTACGAATGCAACCATATCCTGAATATATACGCTTGAAGCCTCGTTGGTAAGGATTGTCTCGCACTCCTTGTAGCCTGCTGTCTTCTCATCATCATCCGTTGTAAGTGCGGCTGCCTTGTATGCGGTATCATATGCTTCACTGTTAAAGTTGATGAAGTTGTTGCTTGCATCAGATACAAATCTCGATAAGAGGCTGCTTGCGGTAAGCTGTGATGCGGTAAGGCCGATCACGGTAGCCTGGTAATTACGATCCGCATATACCTCGGAAAGCCAGGTCTCCCACTCAACAAGCTTGATTTCAGCAGTTACACCGATCTCCTTGAACTGCTCTTTAAGAACCTGTGCCGTATCAACATGCTGTGTATAGTTGCTGGGTACGGTAATGGTAAAAGTAAAACCGTCCTCATATCCTGCTTCCTTAAGAAGCGCCTTAGCTTTGTCCACATCTTTGTTATATACATCATTAAGCTCTTCGATGTAATATTTTCCGAATGAAGGGAACATGGATGAACCGATTTCAAATCCCTTACCGTCAGATGTAAGATCCATAATATTCTGCTGATCGGCAGCATAGCAAAGCGCCTGTCTTACAAGCACATTGTCAAAAGGCTCAACACCGTTGTTAAGGAAAAGTGCCTGAACAAGGTTCATAGGCCCTTCGTAAATCTCATAATCACTTGAAAGTTGTGCTACCTGATCTGCCGATACTCTTGCGAAGAAGTCGACACCACCGCCGTTAAGGCTGGTGACGATAGCATCCGTATCAGCGATGATCTTGATATTTACTGTACTGATATTTGCGGGCGTTCCCCAGTAATCATCAAACTTCTCAAGCACAACCTCCTCCTGTGCGCTCCATGAAGTAAGCTTATAGGGGCCGGTTCCTATCGCCTTGGTATTGGTATTTGCATCATTGGCTGCGGGAATGATCGCTGCATCCATATATGCAAGGAACTCTGTATCCGCTTCTTTAAGGGTGATCGTTATTGTGGAATCATCACTCGTCTCAACGCTCTCGATATTAGAAAACGCCGATACAAGTGGTTCACTTCCATCCGTACCGGCGCAACGCTCTATAGAATACTTAACATCCTCTACAGTTACGGCCGTACCGTCATGGAATTTAACTCCGTCTCTTAAGGTAAAGGTATATACTTTACCGTCATCGCTTGCGTCTACTGCACTGGCAACTGCGGGAACAAGATTACCGTCGGAATCGGGTTTCACAAGTCCTTCATAAACATTGAAGAGTATCTCCTTGGTACCTGCCGACACAGCGGTGTGAGGGTCAAGTCCGTCGAGATCCTGTGGGATTCCAACCGTAATTGAAGAGGTCGTCTGACCTTTCTTGTCGCCTGTACATGCAAACAGTGCAACAGTAAGTGACGCGAGCACAATGCTTGCAAGAATTCTTCTGAAAGTCTTTTTCATTGTCTCTCTCCTTTTGTCATTTTTCCTCGTGGGATTATTTTTTCGGACCTGTTGGTCGGAAAAACAGGGCATGAACACTTCCTTGTGTCCGACATATTATATCACCAAGGTTTCTGTTTTAAAACCCGAACCTTTATTTTCGTCATTCTACAAAAAAAATGGCACTGATAATTGTTCAAATTGCCAAGCTTGTGCTTTTTCAGGACGAATGATAAACTGAGCAGCGCTTTCATTATTTTTGTGCTTTTTTGAGCAAAGGAGCTATTCGCTATGGCTAAAAACACAGATCTTTCCCTTCAAAATCAGGTAATATACTCTGTTTTCCTGCGCAACCACACCGAGAAAGGCAATTTTCGGGCGCTGATTCCAGATCTTGACCGTATCCGTTCACTTGGAGTGGATATCATCTGGCTGATGCCCATTTTTCCCAGAGGCAGCAGCAAGAGTCCGTATGCTGTCATGGACTATGAGAGTGTGAATACAGCCTATGGAACGGCCAGTGATCTGAAAAACTTTGTCGACGCCGCCCACCAGAACGGCATGCTGGTTATTCTTGACTGGGTTCCTAACCACACAGCTAAAGAACATCCATGGTATATGTCTCATCCGAGTTGGTACTCTGGTGCTCAGAGTTATTCAGACGTAAGAGACCTAAAATATGGTGCGACGGCCAGTGAAGGCAATTCAGAGATGATCGCAGAGATGAACCGTATCATGAAACAATGGATTGATCGCTGTGACATTGATGGTTTCCGCTTTGACTACGTGGTGAATGTAAGACCTTCTTATTGGCGCGATACCAACGCAGAGTTGAAGAGTTATGCTACAGAAAAGGGAAAATCGGAGCTTATCTTGCTGGCGGAGATTGACACTAACGATAATCAACGTTGGAGCAACAGGACTAACAACATCGGTTTTACTCACGACTATGCATGGTGGTTGCAGGAAACGGTACTGGAGAATGGTTATGGTAAAAATTATGATGTGGGTACGTTGAAGACAAATCTTCAGAGATTTGTCGAAGACTCGCAAGCTTTAGGCTTAAGCCGAACGCTCTACCTCACTAACCATGATCAGAATTGGAATGATGGTGGCGCCACTCTTACCTCTATGTATGGAGAAGATCGCTATCTGCTTACGACACTCATTTTCTCCCTTTATGGCACGCCCCTCATCTATAACGGGCAGGAGACGGGTGGTAATCAGAAGCTCGACTACTTTAATGACACCAAAATCGATTGGACGACAAAAGATGACAAGATGCGTAATACGATACGGACATTGGCAGCTCTCAAACATGTCGTTCCTGCAACAGACGATCATGCTGTTGTCAATTGGGTGACTCTCAGTCCATCCAATGATAATGTAATAGCTTACACACGGAAGAGTGGTGATAGCGAGGTACTTGTGATGATAAATCTATCTTCGAATGCTGAGAGCGCCACCCTTACAGGCCTGTCTTCCGGGGGATGGAGCCTGTGGCTGGACAGTGAGACTATCGCGCAAGGTGCGACCCGTTCTCAGTATACTCTCGCCTCTACGCAGACCTTTAGCCTGGATGCAAAAGGCTTTCGCGTTTA
Source organism: uncultured Lachnospiraceae bacterium (assembly GCA_937885345.1). Classification (GTDB taxonomy): domain Bacteria; phylum Bacillota; class Clostridia; order Lachnospirales; family Lachnospiraceae; genus Eshraghiella. The sequence goes on from CAKZZH010000004.1 coordinate 7,404, forward strand.
TGTCAAGGATGTTGAGACGGGTGTCAAGATGATTCCGTTACAAAAGGATCTCAAAGGTTACACCTATTCACTCAGTGGACGACGGGTGAGCCCGTCACGCCCGGGTATCTATATTCAAAATGGAAGGAAACTCGTTGTCAAATGAGTGGTGATGTGAGTTGAAACGAGGAATCCCATATAACAAGAAGTGGCAGACTGACGCTGCCACTTCTTTTGTGTATCACTTCACAGGAACATCCTCCATGGTTTTTCTCAGCAGTTCCCAGAACGGGGCGACGGTCTCGATGAGGGCGCGCTCCGTGGTGGTGTGCGGCGACTTCATCGTGGGACCGAGGCTGACGACGTCGAGCCAGGGATACTTGCCCAGGATGACCGAGCACTCCAGTCCGGCATGGTCGACCTGAATGATACCGTCCTGGCCGAACAGCTCCTTGTACTCCTTCAGCAGCAGGTGCAGGATTTCAGAGTCGGGGTTGGGGTCCCAACCGCCGTACGACCCTGAGGTGACCACCTTCATGCCTGCCATGTTGAAGCAGCTCTCCAGGGTCTTCACGATATTGTCTTTCATGTCCTCACGGCTGGAGCGGGCCAGGACCTTCAGGCTGGCCTTGCCGCCCTCGATGTCGATGATGGCGAGGTTGCTGGAGGTCTCCACGACATCAGGATAGCTCGGAATCATACGCAGCACGCCGTTGTGGCAGCCATAGATGGCGTTGATGAGGTTATCTTGGATCTCAACGGGCACTTCTGTCTTCGGTGTCTCCACTTCCTCGGCGAAGAACTCGATGCCGCTCTCGATATGCTTGTATTCGTCGGTGAAGTCTTCTTTCCAGTCCTCCACCAGTTCTTTCAGTGTCTCCATGTTCTCCTTAGGCAGGGTGAGCACCACCTCAGCCTTGAAGGGGATGGCGTTACGCATATTACCGCCGTGCCAGGAAGCCAGACGGGCCTCGCAGCTCTCAACGGCCTCACGCACGAAGCGTACCATCATCTTATTGGCGTTTCCGCGACCTTCGTGAATCTCCAGCCCGGAGTGCCCGCCGCGCAAGCCCTTCAGGGTCACCTTAACGGCCACATCCTCGGGGTCTGTCTCCACCTCTTTATAATCGAGGGTGGCGGTAACATCAATACCACCGGCAGAGCCGATCACGAACTTACCCCAGGTCTCTGAGTCGAGGTTCAGCAGGATATCACCCTGCAACTCACCTTCCGGCAGGTCGTTGGCACCGAACATTCCTGTCTCCTCGTCGGCGGTGATCAGTGCGTCGATAGGACCGTGCTTCAGGTCCTTGGCCTCCATCACGGCCATGATGGCGGCAACGCCAAGTCCGTTGTCAGCACCTAAGGTGGTGTTGTTTGCCTTCACCCACTCACCGTCGATCCACGGTTCGATAGGGTCGGTCTCGAAGTTATGTTTGCTTTCCGGGGTTTTCTGGGGCACCATATCCATGTGTGCCTGCAGGATGATACCCTTACGGTTCTCCATGCCGGGAGTGGCCGGCTTGCGCATGAGCACGTTACGCGCAGGGTCTATGTATGCCTGCACACCTGCCTTTTCGGCAAAATCGAGCAAGAACTGCTGAACTTTCTCAAGATGTCCTGACGGACGCGGAACTTGTGTCAGTGCATAGAAGTTTCTCCAGATGCACTCAGGTTTTAGATTTTTAATTTCGCTCATAATCTTAATGATATTTAGGTTATTATATGTTATGATATTGTCGTTTTCTTGGAGGTGAAAGCCAGTGCCACCCAGGCATAGATACCGAGCAGGATGATCAGCATGGTCTGTATGCTATGTACGATCAACACGAAATAAAGGGCGTTCGCGTCAGCCACTCCATAGAGAATCAGCATCGTCTTCACGGCGAAGTGCCACGGTCCGGCGCCGTT
>CAKZZH010000005.1 GCA_937885345.1 uncultured Lachnospiraceae bacterium
CTTCCGATCTATTCCGGCTATGTCGTAAGGCCGACATAGCCGGAATCATGGGTGCATTCGGCGCGGCACTCATCGCCAAAGAGCGTTATAACGGCCAGGAAAGTACGATGCTTTCCATCGATGAGATCCGTAATCTCAAATACGAAACGAGTATGACAAGATGCGGCAAGTGCACCAATAACTGTCTCCTTACGATCAACCGCTTTACGGGCGGCAGACAGTTCATCAGCGGCAACCGTTGTGAGCGTGGTCTCGGCCTTACCAAGAACAAAGAGAACCTTCCCAATATCTATGAATACAAGATGAAGAGGCTCTTCGGCTACAAGCCCCTTGCACTTTCCGAAGCACCAATGGGCGTTGTCGGCCTTGCAAGAAGTCTTAATATGTACGAGGATTATCCGTACTGGTACACTTTCTTTACCAGGCTCGGTTTCCGCGTAATGCTCACGCCTCCTTCAAACCGTAAAATATACGAAATGGGCATAGAGTCCATCCCCAGTGAATCCGAATGTTACCCGGCCAAACTGGTGCACGGACATATCGCGTATCTTATCGAGAAAGGGGTTAAATTCATATTTTACCCTTGTGTGCCCTATGAAAGACTTGAGCAGGGAGAGGCCAACAACCACTTCAACTGCCCCATCGTTACTTCATACGGCGAGAATATCAAACATAATGTTGAGGATCTTGTGACCAATAATATCAATTTCCTCAATCCCTTTGTATCGCTTGCAAGTGAGGAGGCTGCAGAGAAGGAGCTTATCAAAGTCTTCACTTCCGAGTTCTCCCTAAAGAGCGCGGATATTGCCGCAGCCTGCAAAGCGGCATGGGATGAGCTGATGACATACCGCCGCGATATACAGAAAAAGGGCGAGGAGGTTCTTCAGTATCTCGAGGAGACCGGCAAACACGGTATTGTTCTTGCCGGAAGACCTTATCATGTCGATCCTGAGATCAACCACGGTATTCCGGAGCTTATCAATACCTATGGAATGGCCGTACTTACCGAGGATTCCATTGCGCATCTCGGTAAAGTCGAGCGCCCTCTCATTGTTATGGACCAGTGGAGCTACCACTCCAGATTGTACGCCGCCGCAAGCTTTGTTAAGACCTGCGACTGCCTCGATATGATACAGCTTAATTCTTTCGGCTGCGGACTTGATGCGGTCACGACCGACCAGGTTGCCGACATTCTCCGCTCCGGAAGCAAGATATATACAGCACTTAAGATAGACGAGGTTAATAACCTCGGTGCCGCAAGGATAAGAGTCCGTTCTCTTATCTCTGCCCTTCGTGTTCGTAAGGACAAGCACTACGAGCGTAAAATAACCTCCTACGCTTACCACAGAGTTGAATACACCAAGGAAATGAAGGATTCGGGCTACACCATCCTCTTCCCTCAGTTATCGCCGATGCACTGGGATTTCCTCGAGCCGGCGCTCAATTCGCAGGGCTACAATGTCGTAATGCTTCAGAATTTTACCAGAAGCTCGGTCGACATCGGTCTCAAATATGTTAACAACGACGCATGCTACCCTTCGATAATTCTTGTCGGACAGATACTCGAGGAGATCTTCAGCGGAAAATATGACCTCAACAAGATTGCGGTCATTATGACTCAGACGGGCGGTGGCTGCAGAGCCAGCAATTATATAGGTTTTATCAGGCGTGCACTTATCAAAGCAGGTCTTTCGCATATTCCCGTAATATCGCTCAGCGTTCAGGGAATTGAGCATAATTCGGGATTTACCTTCTCGTTCGAGGTGTTAAAGCGTGCACTTATGGCACTTCAATACGGGGATGTCATGCTGAACGTCCTATATAGGACAAGGCCTTATGAAGCGGTCCCGGGGATGGCCGATGAAAAACATGAAATGTACAAGAAGGAATTTGCGGATTTTATAATGCAGAAGCATGCCACTATGGCGGGATACAACAGGCTCGTCAAGAAGACGATCGAGGATTTTGACACAATGCCTCTTCTTGACATCAAGAAACCTCGTGTGGGCGTTGTCGGTGAGATACTCGTTAAATTCCACCCCACTGCCAACAACAATATCGTTCGCCAGCTTGAAAGCGAAGGCGCCGAAGCCGTGGTTCCCGATTTTCTCGGATTCTTCCTCTACAGTACGAGGACCACGTATTTTAAGGCAGATCATCTTAGCTTTCCAAGAAAGAATAAGAGGATCGGGGCTATCGTTATTCAGGTATTCGAAATGGTAAGACGCGCTTCCAAGAGATACTTAAGAAAAAGCAGGCGCTTTACTGCGCCCAAGACAATAGGACAGCTCGCAAAACTTGCTGCTCCTTATATTACCGAAGGCAATATGACCGGTGAGGGATGGCTCCTTACCGCTGAAATGGTCGAGCTTATCGAAAGCGGAGTTGAGAATATCGTATGCCGTCTTC
>CAKZZH010000006.1 GCA_937885345.1 uncultured Lachnospiraceae bacterium
GGTTGAACCGCTATCTGTTGAACCACTACCAGTTGAACCGCTGTCCGTTGAACCGCTATCCGTTGAACCACTACCAGTTGAACCGCTGTCCGTTGAACCACTGCCCGTTGAACCACTGCCCGTTGAACCGCTATCCGTTGAACCGCTATCTGTTGAACCACTGCCAGTTGAACCGCTGTCTGTTGAACCGCTATCTGTTGAACCGCTGTCAGTCGAACCCGAATCATCGGAACCGGTGTCGGTTCTGGAAATCCACTTAGCATGAATGTACAGATTAGTCTTGACCGGCGCCGTAGGGTCAAAAGCAACCTCTATCTGCTCGCCCTCTGCATCCGTAGAGTATGTAAACCATCCGGTAAACATCTGATCAACAACGGGAGGAACAAGATTATTTCCAAGTTCTGTAATCCTGCTGAACACTGCACCCTTGGCAAGGTAATAGGTACTCGTCTGATCGTAACCGTCATATACGGCAACTGTTCTGTAATCATTTCCCTTATATACTCTGAACAATTCGCCGACCGTAAGTGAAACGGTATTGTAAATATATGTATCAAAACCATCCGAGAAAGCAGCGGTAAAATAAATACAATCCGTTGCTTCAAGCTGCTGCTCAAGCACCTTGGCAATGAAATCCGTTGCAGTGCCGTCACTTAAATTACCCGTTGAGAGATCAAGATTGAAATTGGGGTAATTCTGAGTATCGCAGTCCATAGTGGCCTTAAAGAAATAAATATCACTTGTCATCGTATCATCGACAGAATCGATACTGCCGGCCACATAATGAGGATCCTCGGTACTTACATATATGCCTGCCTTAAAATCATAACCATCATAAGTCACGCTGTTTATAAAGCTCTTATATCCATCATATCTTAGACCGATCTGATCCTTATTAGCACCATCGATGAGAAGTTCTTCTTCGAATGTATCCGTAATGGTCCATCGGGGCGTGAAAACGGTATCTCCGGTAATAAGCGTGGAATCGGTAATGACAGATGTTCCCTCCTGAATCAGATTACCGTCCGCATCATACCAGCCGAGGAAGGTATAACCCGTTCTTGCACCTTTATCGGTTATGGTCGGAACCGCGTGACCATTAGCTATCCACTCCTGTAAATAAACAGCTTCTACGCCATCATCCTTGACAGAATAATCAACAGGATTGATATCATATGAACCGCTTGTCTGATCAAAGGTAGCGGGAGTAACGGTATCCGCCATAAAATCAAGATCAAACACTATATCACTCCACTGAGCAATAAGTCCGATATTATAGAGGATCCTATAATCCGACTTGCTATCATAGAGTTTAGTAGTGTCCGTAACACCGTTAACGGTAAGTTGCCATCCGTCAAATCTTCTTCCGTACCAATCGGCAGGATCGGAAGGAAAGGTAATTGTTGTTCCGGCTGTGATCGAATTAATTACATCTGTCGGTTTAGGGACGTCTCTGCCGGCATCATTATAATTGATCGTCTCGGTACATGCATGATGTCCGAGAAGATCGCCTACCTTAAAGGTTACGGGATCATATTCGTATGAAGCATATTTATTCTTAAAAACAGGAGTAACCGTAAGTGTGGCATCATTGCTGTCAAAGGATTTAATTATGTCGACAAAGCCTTCGGTCGTCATATCAAGAGTGATCGTATCTGAGTTGGTTGAATCGGGTACATACGTCTCCTTAACGGTATCATACGCAACTCTGGTATTACCGTTACTGTCTTTAACATAATATCCGAATGTTGATTCGTTTGAATTAGATGCCCCGAAATCTGCGAATGTGAATTTGCAGGATATCGGATAACCATTGTTATCATTTACAGTTGAAGATGTAACCGTACCCGAGAAATCGTACTGGGCATATAATATAATCGAACTTGTGAAGGTCTGATTCAGAATATAATTATCATCATCCGGATCTACGGAAAAGCTTTTGTTATTGTTTGTCCATGCTGATACGGTATATCCATATCCCTCCAGAACTCCCAGTGTTGCAGCATTGGTTGCAGCGGTCGGAAATGAATCAATCTTTTTATTGTCATTAACCGATACAATTTCAATTGCGGCCGAAATCAGCTTATTACTTTTGAAAGTAACCGTAACAACGCCCGCAGCATACACCGTCTTGGCCGGCCATGCCACAGCCGCCAGGATAAGTGCAAACGTAACAACGAATGCCCACACTTTCTTTTGTTTTCTCATCAATCTCTTCATACACAAATCTCCTTTACGTGCATACGATCCTTGTAAAACAACTATAAAGATATATATCGGGGCTGATCGTCCCACTGCTACACATCCGGTTCATTACCTCCGTTGTAAAATAAAACCGGTGCTTTTAATCGCCTAAATCACTAGGTTTTATAGACATACTTTGCCCATCATCCCTATTATGTAACATTTTATGAATTAAGTCAATAGTAAAAAGCCTATAACCTTGGGGGTTATAGGCTTTTTGGGGTATTTTTTCGCAAATTTGTTCCTATAATTTGACTTTGGAACCCTGTCCACCACGTTTTGCGGTCTTAAAACGCCTCAAACTAACGCTCTTTCCGTGATAATCCGCGGTTACATCATCCTCGTTGGAAATGATATATACTTCATCGACCTCATCCTTGCCGTTAAGCTTGATACCGGTAACTCCGACGGCGGTCTTCTTCTTCTCGGGCACTTCGGAAATCGGGAATTTGAGGAAGTGTCCATCCTTGGTCTGAAGAACAACCAGCTTATCAAACGCAATTGCACTTGAAGCAGGATAAATGGCAACAACCCTGTCGTTCTCAAGAAGCTTTGTCGCGGCGATCGTTTTACGCGATGCTGCATCAAACTCGGAGCCGTCAACGATCTTCATATAGCCCTGTGCCGTTACAAAGAGATATTTATGCCCTACCTCATTACCATCAAGGCAGAGAAACACGATATCTTCCTTGCTGCTGTCATAATTGGAAACATTATCCACCGGAACACCCTTATCCTTCGGCTTAACAAAAGGAATATCAAGGAGCTTTATTCTGTGAAGATTACCGGCTGATGTGTACATACAAATCTTGGCCGTATTAAGGCAGCTCATTACATAATTATTCTCCGCATATACCGATTCTTTATTACGTTCAAATGCGGCAGTATCCATAGTCTTAACATATCCGAAACGGTCCATGGCAAAGACGATCTCCTGCTCCACGATCTTCGGTTCCTCATAAACCGCAGCCTCCGCATCTATGATCTCGGTAAGGCGGGGCATTGCATACTCTTTCTTAATATGCTCAAGATCCCTCTTAATGGCACGGCGCATAGCTTTCCTGTTAGACAGAAGGTCTTCGTATTCGGCTATTTTACCGAGGGTTTCCTCGTATTCCTTCTGAAGTGCCTCGATCTCGAGACCGATAAGTCTGTACAAACGGAGCTGAAGAATAGCATCCGCCTGTCTCTCGGTAAAATGAAGCTTCGCCGCATTCTTCTTTGACTCCTCGCTCTTGAATTTTATCTCATCGATATTACCTGTGGTCAGACATGCCTTTGCCTGTGCCTGATTCTTACATCCTCGCAGGATTTCGATAATAAGATCTATGATATTGCAAGCCTTTATAAGGCCTTCCTTAATCTCTTTGTTGTCATATTCCTTCTTAAGGAGCGTGTTGTATTTACGCGTAGCAAGCTCGAACTGGAATGCTACATGATGTTGTAAAATCCCCTTAAGTCCGAACACCTCAGGCCTTCCGTCAGCGATAACGAGCATATTCACGCCGAAAGTATCCTCAAGTCTCGTCTTCTTGAAAAGAAGATTCTTAAGTTTCTCTACATCCGCATTCTTTTTAAGCTCAAGAACGATCCTGATACCTTCCTTGGAAGATTCGTTGGAAATATCGGTGATATCCTGCGTCTTCTTCGTCTCGATAAGATCCACGACATCACTGATGAATTTACCGATGCCCTGCCCGATCATGGTATAAGGGATCTCGCTTATAACAAGCTTATCCTTATCGCGTCCCTTACCCTGCTCAAACTCAACCTTTCCGCGAAGTTTTATTTTGCCTGCTCCGGTCTCGTATATCTCAAGAAGTTCACTCTTGTTGACCACGAGTCCGCCTGTCGGAAAATCCGGTCCGGGCATATACTGCATAAGTTCCTCGGTGGATATATCCTCATTGTCCATATAGGCGATAACGGCATCCACAACCTCTCCGAGATTATGCGTGGGAATACTCGTCGTCATACCGACCGCTATACCCTCCGCACCGTTAACGAGCACATTCGGTATCCTTACGGGAAGCACCGCAGGTTCTGTCTCGGTCTCGTCAAAGTTCGGCACAAAATCCACCACATCTTTATCAAGGTCCTTAAGATAAACCTCCTGTGTGAATTTCTTAAGACGGGCCTCGGTGTAACGCATCGCAGCGGCGCCGTCACCCTCTATGGAGCCGAAATTACCGTGTCCGTCGACAAGCGCCATTCCCCTCTTAAAATCCTGCTCTAAAACGACCAGGGTCTCATAGATCGAAGAATCGCCGTGCGGATGGTATTTACCCATTGCATCACCGACAATTCTCGCCGATTTACGGTGGGGTTTGTCGTAATTAAGCCCAAGCTGATCCATTGCATAAAGTACACGCCTTTGAACCGGCTTCAGTCCGTCCCTTACATCCGGAACGGCTCTTGATGTGATGACACTCATCGAATAATCTATATAGGATTTCTGCATTACATCGGAGTATTCGGTTTTAAGAATTGTTTCTGACATCTCATTCTCCTTGTAAATATTCTTAAAAACAATTAAATATCAAGCATTGCATCATGCGCGTTCGCATGTATAAAATCACGTCTCGGGGAAACGTCGGTACCCATGAGCATCGATGTGATATCTGAGGCCATCTTGGCATCTTCGATCTCCACCTGCTTTAATATCCTGGTTTCGGGATTGAGCGTAGTCTCCCATAACTGGTCGGCATCCATCTCTCCGAGTCCTTTATATCTCTGCAGTGTAAAATTCTCTCCTTCATGCTTTGCTCTGTACTTTTCAAGTGCCTTATCATCATAGAGATATTCGCCCTGCCCTTTCTTGGGCACAACCTTATAGAGAGGAGGCGTCGCAAGATATACATGTCCCTCCTGAATAAGGTCCGGCATAAACCTGTAGAAGAAAGTAAGAAGAAGCGTATCGATATGTGCTCCGTCGACATCGGCATCGGTCATAAAAATAATTTTGTTATATCTGAGTTTGCTGATATCAAAGTCATTTCCGTACCCTTCCGAGAAGCCGCATCCGAATGCTGTGATCATTGTCTTGATCTCGGCATTTGCAAGCACTTTGTCCATGGATGCTTTCTCGACATTAAGGATTTTACCTCTGATCGGCATAATGGCCTGAGTACGACGGTTGCGCGCCATCTTGGCAGAACCTCCGGCGGAATCTCCCTCTACGATGAAGATCTCACATTCCTCGGGATTACGGCTCTCGCAATTGGCGAGTTTGCCGGTGCCGTCAACAGAGAATTTCTGCTTAACAAGGAGGTTCGTCTTCGTTTTCTCTTCAGCCTTGCGGATCTTCGCGCTCTTTTCGGCGCAGGCTATGGTTTTCTTCAGGTTCTCCAGATTCTTATCATAATACCGTTCCAGTTCTTCGCCTGTGATATCCGCCACAGCCTTCTGAGCGTCAGGGTTATCCAGCTTTGTTTTCGTCTGGCCTTCAAAACGCGGGTCCGGGTGCTTCACGGCAATGATGGCCGTCATGCCGCAGCGGGCGTCGGCGCCCGTAAAGTTTTCATCCTTTTCCTTTAAAATGCCCAGTTCACGTGCATAGCTGTTAATAAGCATGGTGAACCTGGCCTTAAAGCCTGTGATATGCGTGCCGCCCTCCTGCGTATAAATATTATTACAGAAGCCGAGGATCTCTTCCTGAAATTCATCCACAAACTGGAATGCAACCTCAACCTCAATCCCATCCCTGTTTTCTTTGTAATAAGCAACATCCATAACCGAAGTCTTACCGGCATTAAGTGCCGTTACATATGCGGTAAGTCCGTCAGGCTCGTGAAAGGTTATTTTCTCGGCAGAGCCTTCTCTCTTATCCTCATACATTATCGTGAGCCCGGGATTAAGATATGCAGTCTCATGAAGCCTGCTCTTAATACTTTCCGCGCGGAATTCGGTCTTCTCAAATATCTCCGGATCGGGTAAGAATGTTACTTCCGTTCCGCTGTCATTCTTACGGCAGGTTCCGCATTCACGAAGCTTGTATACCGCTTTACCACGCTCGTAGCGCTGCTCGTACACGATACCGTCCTTGCGGATTTTAACCTCAAGCCATGTGGACAGTGCGTTAACAACCGATGCACCTACACCATGAAGACCACCGGATATTTTATATCCGCCGTCACCGAATTTACCACCGGCATGGAGCATGGTGAAAACCACCTCAACCGCAGGTATCCCTGCCTTGGGATGTATTCCTACGGGGATTCCTCGGCCGTTATCGGTAATGGTCGCGGTGCCGTCCTTATTGAGTGTAACATAAATAGAATCGCAGAAACCTGCAAGATGCTCGTCAACCGAGTTATCCATAATCTCGTATATAAGATGATTGAGACCTTTGGTGGAGGTCGAACCGATATACATTCCCGGTCTTCTTCTTACTGCTTCAAGTCCCTCCAGGATCGATATACTGGAGGCATCATATTCATTCTTAGACATTTGAATTACTTCCCTTACTCTGTGATTGTTTCTTCGTTACCTTCTTCATAGATCTTCAGTTCAAACCAGAAGGTGCTGCCCTTTCCGGGCGCCGATTTAACGCCGTATTTGGCGTCGTGAAGCTTAAGTATATTATTAACTATGGACAGACCAAGACCCGTTCCCGATGTCGCTCTCTTATGAGTCTTATCGATCTTGTAATATCTGTCCCATATATTCTTCTGTTCACCGGGTGCAATACCTTTGCCGTGGTCTATTACTTCAAGTCTTACAATATTGCCATGCACTATCTGTCTTACAATAACCGTCTTGTCATCTCCGGCATAATTGATGGCGTTGTTGATAAGGTTGTATACGACCTGATAAATCTTGTATTCATCGGCATATACTCTGACATTTTCCCTGTATTCAAAACTCACATTATAGCCCTGCTGTCCTGCGAGCTTAGTGAATCTGTGCATAACCTCGGTTATCTTCGTTGTAAAATCAAAGACCTCCGCGTTCAATACCATTACACCTGCCTGAAGCTTGCTTAAATCCAGAAGATCGTTAACAAGATTGGTAAGTCTGTTGGCTTCATCAATAATAACCTGCGTGTTCTCAGGATTATTCTCACCGGGAATATCCCTCATAGCCTCAGCGTACGCGGTTATCATGGTCAGCGGTGTACGAAGATCATGAGACACATTGGCTATAAGATCCTTACGAAGGTTCTCGGTTCTTCCAAGTTCTTCGGCCGCATAATTAAGCGTCTCAGAGAGTTCCTCAACCTCCTTGAAACCTTTACCGGAAAATTTGGTGTCGAACTCGCCTTCAGCAAGCCTCTTGGCAGAATTATTGATCTTGATTATAGGCCTCGAAACAAGGAGTGAGATCACAAATGCAAGCCCGAGTCCCAGAACAATAAATATGATCGAAATATATATAAACTGCCTCTGAAGCGTCACAACCGTCGCATCCACAGGAGTTATAAGAGAACTCATAAGAAGAAGATATTCATCTCCGTCAGTACTTGTTACAATACCTGCGAATACAAGCGTCGTCTGAGAATTGTTATCGCCCCAGATCCTCATATCTCCCGAATAAGAACGCGACTCGCCCGGGATTAACCCGTCAAACGAAGGAAGCGTGGGGCCTTCACCGCCGCTTGTATCGTCTGCAGGCATCTCACCGGTAGGCATCTCACCGGTAGGCATCGAGTCCCCCGCGGTCTGCATCTCGCCGTTGTACCCGCCGGACATACCCATATTACGATAACGTCCGTCAACCTCGAAAGTTACCTTACCTCCGGCCTCTTTAGCCCTATTATACAGTTCATCGTATTCCTTGCTTCCGAATATGTATATATGAGCCGAATTCATAAGATTGGAACTGTAAACACTCTCTGCCTGTGAATTGACAAGATTGATACTTATGTCATATTCATCGGCAACGCTCTGTATTACATTCGCGAGGTTCTCCGAATCAAGCTCCGCAAGGAGCTCATTCGAAGCCTTATTGAGTTCGAAAGTCTTAATACTCTTGTAAAAGCTGCTGAGATGAACTATCTGAAAATACCACAGAAGTATAAGAAGTATAACCGTAAACCCTAGCAAATATATGAACAAACGCCATTTTAAACTAATCTTCTTCATTAAAACGATAACCTACCCCTCGAAGTGTTACAAGAAGTTCCCTATAGGGGCCGAGATTGCTTCTAAGAAGCTTGATATGCGTATCAAGAGTTCTGTCATCGCCAAAATAATCGTATCCCCAAACCTCGGTGATAAGCTTCTCTCTCGTAAGCGCAATTCCTTTATTTCTGACCATATAAAATAAAAGATCGTACTCTTTGGGCGTCATATCAACCGTCTTGCCGTCAACCTTAACCATTCTTGCGGTAAAATCAATGGACAGACCTTTGTAATTATACACATCTCTCTCATCCAAAGCGGCAGTGACAGCGGCCTTACCGGCAGCACTTCTGCTCATAACTACCCTGACTCTCATCATAAGTTCCTTGGGAGAGAAAGGCTTAACAACGTAATCATCTATTCCAAGCTCAAAGCCGTGGATCTTGTCATATTCCTCACCTCTTGCGGAGAGCATTATGATCGGAATCTGCTTGTTCTTGAGAATCTCTTTGGATGCGGAGAAACCGTCAAGTTCAGGCATCATAACATCCATGATTATAAGATCGTAATCGTGCTCACGACACTTAAGTACAGCTTCCATCCCATCGGAAGCCTCTTCAATCTCATACCCCTCAAATTCACCGTATTTACGAATTATTGAGCGTATCTTTTCCTCGTCATCAACCACAAGTATTTTACTCAATATTACACCTCTCTTATATGCTTATACCCCAAGAATCCCCTTAACCATAGCCTTCATTTCAGTCTTATCGCACACTCTGTCATGAAGAACGGGTGCGGTTCTGATATCCTCAATTGCTGCAGGAACGGCAACATTGCCGATCCGCGACAATTCATCAACAAGCTCAAAATCACTCATTTGATCATATTTATCCTTATCGATCGCATCCATAACGCTTCTTGTGAATTTGAACGGGCTGGCGGTTGAAGCTATAACGGTCTTCTTATCATCGCCTGTCTCCGAAACATATTTCTTATATACGGAAGCCGCAACAGATGTATGCGTATCGATTATGTAACCTGTATTATCATATATTCTCTTAATGGTCGAAGCAGTCTCACTCTCGGAAGCAAAGTTTCCGTAAAATGCTTCAAGTTGTGCCTTCATATCCGCTGTTATCTCGTATTTGCCGCTGTCGGAAAGAGACTTCATATATGTTGCATTTGCAGCTGCATCATTGCCTGCGATCAAATAGATAAGTCTCTCAAGATTGCTTGAAATAAGGATGTCCATTGAAGGCGAAGATGTAAGCTTGAATTCCCTGTTGCGATCATAGGTTCCTGTAGAGAAGAAATCATAAAGGACCTTATTCTCGTTTGAGGCACAAATAAGCTTATCAATGGGAAGTCCCATATTCTTGGCATAGAAAGCCGCAAGAATGTTACCGAAATTACCGGTAGGAACAACCACATTGATCTTCTCCGAATCGGTAATCTCGCCCGCAATCTCATCATCCTTGTCTTCATTGCCGTTTCCGAGAAGTCTGGTATATGCATATACATAGTACACGATCTGAGGAACAAGTCGTCCGATATTAATGGAATTGGCAGATGAAAACTGATATCCCTTAGCCGCAAGCTCTTCCTCAAGTTCTTTGTCATTAAACATATTCTTAACGCCGGTCTGGGCATCATCAAAATTACCGTGAATTCCGACAACATAAGTGTTGTCGCCTCTCTGGGTGATCATCTGCTTCTCCTGGATCGGGCTTACACCGTTCTTCGGATAAAATACGATTATCTTGGTTCCCTTGACATCAGCAAAACCCGCAAGCGCCGCTTTACCGGTATCACCCGAGGTAGCGGTAAGTATAACGATATCATTCTTAACATTGTTCTTACGCGCACTGGTTATAAGAAGATGCGGAAGAATGGAAAGAGCCATATCCTTAAAAGCGATCGTCGCACCATGGAAAAGTTCGAGGAAATACGCCCCGTCAGCCTTGACAAGCGGTGCGATCACATCGGTATCGAATTTGGAATCATAAGCCTTGTTGATACAGTCCTTAAGCTCCTCCTCGGTAAAATCCGTAAGGAAAAGCTTCATAACTTCATAAGCCACCTGCTTGTAGTCCATTGCGGCAAGGTCTTTTAAAGAAACATCAAGCTGTGGGATTCTATTGGGAACATACAGACCTCCGTCATCTGCAAGTCCTTTAAGTATGGCCATTGAAGGCGTTACCTTCTCTTCGGCGTTACGTGTACTGCTGTAAATTATCTCTGACATGATCAATCTTCCTTTGTAGTGTATTTCAAATCCGAATCATTATAACATAACGAGTATTTTTTTATCAAGAGATTTGTTTATAATATTCGAATTTTTGTTCGAGGCAGAACATGCTCTCCGCAAATGGAAAACCCGGCCGTGCCGCAATCGGCAGACCGGATCTTCATTTTAAACAGATCTGGTTCGAATCGCAATGAACATTCTGTTTAATACCTAATTAAAATAAATATGTCCGTAATACTCAAAAAGTCTGTTAAGTGTACTGTGCCAGCTTCCCGATGTGACCGAAGAAACAGCTGCAAAATACAAAGCGCCCTGCGCATAATCTTCACCCGCAAGCACTCTGTTTGCCGCTTCGTAATCATCCGCAGAAGGAGTTACGCTCCAGAAACGTCCGTCTTTGATAGGTGTAAACTGTTCGCCGTTACCCTGGTAGATCACCTCGGTAATCGTTGAAGGAAATCTCGCGTTCAATACACGGTTAATAACAACTCTGCCGACCATCATCTTAGACATTACATCAGCTCCGGTTGCCTCGGCTGCAATAATTCTTACAAGATTATAATAATCATCGTCTGTGTAAGCTACCACTCCGTAATGAATAACGCTCTCAGTTGCCGCTTCGGTAACTTCCTGCGTCTGCTCCTCAGAATCCTGCGTCTGATCGGCAGCTCCCTCCGATACCTGTTCATCGGCAGTTTCCTTCGATACCTGTTCATCGGCAGTGTCCTCAGCTGCATCTGCGCTTACTACATTAACGGTCGCAGGGCTTGCATAAACAACGGGGGTTGCGGTATTGCTTGAGAGTGCTACATTGATCGTGTCGAATTCTACTATAAGAAATTCTTCTGTATCAACCATTATGCTCTCTATTTCAGCAATCGGATTTCCGACAATTGCGGTGCTTGCTGCTTTATTTTCCCCGGCATCTTCGGCTCCGACGGTTTTATAGGTAATAACCGCCACCGTTGCAATCAGGATAATCGCGAATACTCTGACGATATTCCTTATCGCATGCTCGCCAAGGAAGTCTTTCATAGCTTTCATTTCTAAATCTTCCTTTGATCGATTTTCATAATTAGTTTTTGTGCTCTTTGTTCGAGCCTCACTCATTTTCACTTTGACTGAAAATCTTGTCAACGAATTAATTCCTTTTTGGTAACTTTTGATAGTTTAACAATTTTGTAACAATCTTCTCCGTTAAAATGCACATTAAATCCTGATTTATGTCTTATTCTTTGTGAGTTTTTTATATTATCTGTTTTCAAACCGATACAAAGTTATTATCATATTTCAGCGTAAATGATACATCGCATCCCTTTTTTACCCCTAAAAAAGTATTAAAAGTGGGGATTGGTACCATATATTTTACAAATTTTATAAAAAAACATGAAATGGGAGATACGGAAAATGTAAGAAAAACAATTTGCTTACATTATTACGGTAATATATACTGTAAAAAAGATGATATTATAGGAGATCTGACAACGGTTATGGCCCCTAAAACAGGCGTATATGCGACAACTTTAAAAGATAAAACACCCAGTTACAGGGCAAGTATAACGGCCGGCGGCAAGCATATCGCACTCGGCTCTTATCCTGATGAGATAAGCGCAGCCAAAGCATACAGCGAAGCTGCCGGGATTCTCGGTAAATCCGCCGTTTCTCCGGGCTCGCCTCTTTCAAAGAATCTTGCAACAACCAAAATCGGCATTGAAGGCATCCGAGTTAAAGTCCTTCCTTTTACCAAAGCCGTTTCTCTGGCTAATTTCAGGGACAACCGCATATATATCAAGACGCCTATCTACATATTCAACAAATTCTTTCGCTATTATTTTACACCGGAGGAATATTTTACATTCGATGCGGACGACCTATTCTTCTACTCCAATCACACGATAACCAGGCGCGGAAACCACCTGTTCGTCGCAGATTACGGAATGCAGGTCAATATAATGTCAAGATACGGGATACGCGAGCATGCCGTTGCCGGCCGCGACTATTACTTTGTTAATGGGGATTCAACGGATATGCGCTACTCCAATATCAAGATCATAAACCGTTATCACGGTGTGAGACGCATTACCAAAAACGGTAAATACATTTATAAGGCGAAGATCCATATCAACGGCGATTATGTTATCGGCACATACAAGAGCGAGGAAGAAGCCGCGCTCGCCTATAATAAAACAGCCCTTCTCCTGAAAGAGAAAGGCTGTAAGAAGAATTTTCCGGAGAATTATGTCGAGAATCTCGATGCTATCTCCTACGCATCTATCTATAATTCGATTCGCATATCCCAGAGGATAAGAAATCTTGAATTCTAGAAAAGTGTCTTGTAAAGTTTGGGCTTTCTGTCCTTGATCGCAGGAAGCTCACTTCTGAAATCCATCACCGAGTCATAATCAACATCAACTATCATAATGCCGGGCTCGTTAGCCTCCAGCATATCTATAATGTCCCCTTCGCTGTCCATTAGACATGAATCACCGATATATATTCCGTCCTTGTCATTTCCGACTCTGTTGATTCCGATAACGTAGCACTGATTCTCAAGCGCTCTTGCGGCAAGAAGCCTTCTCCAGTGTCCATCCCTTATTGCGGGCCAGTTAGCAGGAACGATGATAACCTGTGCCTTATCGCATACGGCCCTGAAAATCTCAGGGAATCTTAGGTCATAACATATAAAAGGTGCGAAAGTTATTCCCTCAAGAGTAAAGGTCTTAACTTCACTTCCGCCCTCATACACTTTGGATTCACTCGAAAGAGAAAAAGGATGAATCTTGGTATAATCACAGATAACCTTACCGGCATTGTCAACAATCGCATAATGATTGGTAAACGCACCCGTCTCATCCTTATAAACAAATCCGCATCCGACTGCGACATTATATTTAACGGAATAGCCTGCAATAGTCTCAATCGTCTCGTTGTGCTCCTTAGTCTCGGCAACGGTATCCGCGTCTTCTACAAATCCCGTCATACTAAGCTCAGGAAAAAGTACGAGCGAAGCACCCTTGGCTGCGCATTTAAGGATATAATCCTCAGCCGTTATAAGATTGTATTTCTTATCGCCCTGTATAATATCGGTCTGACATACACCTATTAACATGTTAACCCTCCATATCGGTTGCCGGCACGAACCGCCATTTTATCTTACGTAGTCGGACGCATCATATCAATTCTTACCGTTGATGTAATTGATAAGTCCTTCCGCAGCAATTATCTTCTGCATAAATTCAGGAAATGCCTGTCCCTTGAACTCGGTTCCCTTGGTTCTGTTGTAGATCATTCCGGTATCGAAATCGACCTCAACCTCATCGCCGGCCTCAATGCCCTTTGACGCCTCGGGGCACTCTACGATCGGAAGCCCGATATTGATGGCATTCCTGTAAAATATCCTCGCAAAAGTCTCGGCAATAACGCAACTTACGCCTGCCGCTTTAATAGCAATCGGCGCATGTTCTCTTGACGAACCGCATCCAAAATTCTTATCGGCAACGATAATGTCGCCCCTCTTAACCTTCTTGACAAAATCCACATCAATATCTTCCATGCAATGGGTTGCAAGCTCGGCAGGATCCGAAGAATTAAGATATCTTGCAGGGATTATTACATCCGTATCGACATTGTCGCCGTATTTAAAAACATTACCATGTGCCTTCATTACTGTACCTCCTCAGGGGATGAAATCATACCGGTTATGGCACTTGCAGCCGCAACCGCGGGACTTGCAAGATAAATCTCAGAAGTGATATGACCCATTCTTCCGACAAAGTTACGGTTTGTCGTGGACACACATCTCTCGTTTTCTGCAAGAATTCCCATATAACCGCCAAGACAAGGACCGCATGTCGGAGTTGACACAACAGCGCCCGCCTTTATAAATGTCTGAATATAGCCCTTCTCGATGCACTCCATATAGATCTTCTGGGTTGCAGGTATCACGATGCATCTGAGGCCCTTCTTAATATGTTTGCCTTCAAGTATTCCTGCGGCAATTCTCATGTCCTCAAGTCTTCCGTTGGTACATGAACCGATAACGACCTGGTCGATCTCGATATGGCCTACATCATCGATAGTATGCGTATTCTCGGGAAGGTGGGGGAATGAAACCGTGGGCTTAAGAGTGGACAGATCAATGGTATAGGTCTCATCGTATACCGCATCCTCGTCAGCCTCATAAACCTTATATTCTCTTGTTGAATGCTCGGCAAGATAAGCTTTAGTAAGTTCATCAACCGGGAAAATACCGTTCTTGCCGCCGGCCTCGATTGCCATATTGGAAATGGTAAGACGATCATCCATTGTGAGATACTGTATTCCGTCTCCCACAAATTCCATTGACTTATACAAAGCGCCGTCAACGCCTATCATTCCGATTATGTGTAAAATAATATCCTTACCGCTGATCCACTTGGCCGGCTTACCCGTAAGTATGAATTTTATCGCCGAAGGCACCTTAAACCAGGCCTTGCCCGTTGCCATTCCGGCAGCCATATCAGTAGAGCCGACGCCGGTCGAGAAAGCCCCGAGCGCACCGTAAGTACATGTATGAGAATCTGCCCCGATGATAACATCACCTGCTACGGTAAGTCCTCTCTCCGGAAGAAGCGCATGCTCGATTCCCATCTCGCCTACCTCAAAATAATTGGTGATATCGTTCTTCTTTGCAAATTCTCTTACGCATTTGCAATGTTCTGCCGATTTGATATCCTTATTGGGCACAAAGTGGTCCGGAACAAGCGCAATCTTGTCCTTATTAAAAACCGTCTTTGTGTTGAATTTGTCCATCTCGTGGATTGCTACGGGTGATGTAATATCATTACCCAGAACAAGATCAAGATCCGCTTCAATAAGCTGACCTGCCGTAACTTCGGGCAGTCCCGCATGTGCTGCAAGGATCTTCTGCGTCATTGTCATTCCCATAATTATGCCTCCGATAAAATTCTTTCATAGTATTCTAACACAAACCCCAAATATCTTCAATATTCTTAGTCTTTTTTGGTCGGGTAAATTTACTGTAGGAATTAACAGAATATAAGACATCCATGAATCTCA
>CAKZZH010000007.1 GCA_937885345.1 uncultured Lachnospiraceae bacterium
TCTAAGATAAGGATAATCGTTCTTATATTTGGCAGGTGTGACAGCAGGAAACTTGCCAGTGAGTTTATAGCCTTCAATCTTATCGGAAAGCATAAGATTATAGACCTTACGGCAACAGCCAAAGGTCTTGGCAAACATAATAGATTGTTCAGTTGTAGGATATATTCTATATTTGATTGCTCTATTTGCCATCTTTCTTACCTTGAGATTGAATGTATTGTTTAATAATGTCTACTGTAGCTCCGCCTGTAGTCAGCAGACAAAAGCTTTGTGACCAGAACATCTCTTTCCATAGAGATTTACGTATCTGAGGATATTCTTTCTTGATAAGCCTACTGCTTGCAGACTTATAAGCATTGATGAATTTGCTTATTTCTGTATTTGGCTGTCCTCGAAATAGTATATGTACATGGTCTATATCATGATTCCATTCCTCTAACGTGATGTTATAGGAAGGAGCTATCTTCTCAAATATCTCTTTGAGACGGTTTGAGATGGTATCATCAATTACTTTGTTACGGTATTTTATGCACATGATAAGATGATAATGTAACATGAATACCGAATGATTATTATTATCTAATTTCATTGTATTTATAACCCTTATAATATATACGACTGATTATATTATGATTATAATACTGTGGGATACAAAAGTCAAGAAAACGCCGTGTTTATCGCAATTCATCCCACCACCTATAGAGGTGGGGGATTTCTTGCTCACGGCGTGTTAAAAGGTTAAGCCGTTTACCTGCTTGGTTCATCGTCCTATGATATTCCGTAATTTGCTTCGATCACGATGTCTTCAAATGTTACTGCCCGAACCTCTCCGGGTCCTTCCGGGGATGAAGGTTCATACTGTATTATATATCCGTCTTCCTTGAATCTTCTGATGATATCATTCAACTCCTCCCTGGTATCGATCTTAAAACAAACATGTGCTAAACCACTGCGATTGGGATCTTTTGGGCTGTCCACGATTTCGGGTTTTGTCATAAGTTCAAGCCATGCCTGCCCATCAAATTCAAGAATATATGAATAATATCCCTTTTCGGGATTATCAAAGGTCTTAAGAACCTTTGCTCCGAAATAACTTTCAAAGAATCTCTTTGCTCCTTCGAGGTCTTTGACAAATATACCTACATTTTTAAGATACATATATGCTCCTTTCAGTATTGCGATTTATTTTTCCAGAAATTCAGACTGCACATGGAGAATATCATTGAAATAATTATTAGCTATCATAAACATCCCCATAGTGGTCAGAACAATGAGCCCTTCCTCGCCAAGATGAGCTTTAAGTCTGGCAAACAGGTCATTTGGAATATTCTTTCGGTCATTTACGATCGCTCTCGCATATTCGATAACAAGTTCTTCCTCCGGAGTATATTCCACATTATCGATATCTATACCCAGTGATTCATAATATTTTTTGTAATATGTGGTGCAGACAAGGCAATCGTTTTCAACGGATATGGCATATTCGAAAAGTGCTGCGGCTCTGGGAGTTATGAATTTCTTTAACTCCGCGCTCATCTCATATGATTTACCCTCAAGTGCCCAGAAGGAAGGAATATTATGGAGAAGAGTCCTTTTTTCGTTAGTAATTGTGTGTCCATCCTTAAGGTGCTTTTTAACTGCTTCTTTAACTTCTTCTGAAGCATTATCTATATCCACTAAGCTTATAACTGACATATGGCCTCCTTATCGCCTTTCACATCCCGCTTCCGCCGTGCTGATCCTTGGAAGTCCAAACAGACGATTTACATATGAATTCTTTGGTTCGCTGAGTCTTTGGATCATTGAAAAATCCTTCTGCAGTATTTTCTTCGACTATCTCGCCGTCTTCCATGAACACAACTCTGTTTGCTACTTTTCTGGCAAATTCCATTTCATGAGTAACGACTATCATTGTTATCCCGTCATCAGCGAGCTGTTTGATAACATTAAGCACTTCCCCGGTAAGCTCCGGATCCAATGCGGATGTGGGTTCATCGAAAAAGATAACATCAGGGTTGGTTGCCAGTGCTCTTGCAATAGCTACTCTTTGTTGCTGTCCTCCCGATAATTTGGATGGGTAAAAATCAACTCTGTCAGCGAGCCCTACTTTTTCAAGAAGCCTTTTTCCGATTTCCTTTGCTTCCTTTTTATCCATTTTTTGGGCAACGGTAAGGCCTAAGGTAACATTTCCCAAGGCAGTCTTATTGCCGTAGAGATTAAAATTCTGAAAAACAAAACCGACTCTGCTTCTGTATTTTCTCAGATCCTTTCCGGATATTCTGGCAAGATCGTATTTTTCACCGTCCATTATCAAAGAGCCGCTGTCTGCTTTCGTCAGATAAGAGGCGCATCGAAGCAGTGTAGTCTTACCGGATCCGCTGGGACCGAGGATCGCAACCACATCACCCTTATTAACTTTAAGGGTGACATCCTTGAGGACCTTGGTTTTTCCGAATGATTTATTTACATTTTGAAATTCCAGCATCTCATCTCCTCTTTTCCAGTGCTTTCTCTGCCCTTCTCTGGATTATGGTAAGTACCGAGCAGAAGATCAGATAAATAAGTCCCGCTTCCAGATACAACCAGAAATAATCATATGTTCTGGCAGCGATCCTCTGAGCCGTAGCAAGTATTTCTACAAGAGCGACACTATATGCAAGAGACGTATCCTTCACAAGTCCGATTATGGAATTGGAAAGAGGCGGGAATGCGGTACGAAGTGCCTGAGGGATTATGACATGGATCATGGCCTGCCAAAATGTAAGACCGTCACAATAACACGCTTCAAGTTGTCCGACCGGAACCGATTCAATGGCAGCTCTTACGGTTTCCGAGCAATATGCACCGACACTCAGTGACATGACAAGCCAAGCACTTGTAAATGAATTAAGCCTGATACCAATGCTCGGTAATCCGAAATATACGATAAACAGCTGGACGATCATGGGTGTGCATCTGATGATCCAAACATATACTCTTACCAATCTTCTGAGTACAGGTACTTTTGCTATCTGTGCAAGAGCCACAAGCAGAGCTATCACCAATCCTGTGGAAAATGATGTGATGGTAAGCGGCAATGATACTTTTAAGCCTGCCATAAACAATTTGCCGAAGTTTTCAATTAATTCAGTTAGGATTCTTTCATTCATATAGACCGTCCATAATCATATACTGTTGAAAAATACATCAGCCCTTGGTGGTATCTACTCCGAAATATTTGATGGCAAGTTCGGAAAGCGTACCGTCCTCGGCAGCAGCCTGAAGGGCTTCATTTATGATCTCTACGAGCTGATCGTTGCCTTTAACAACGGGAATATAAGCATTGGGCTCGGGATCGCTTGTGATCACCAGCTTGAAAACCTCTCTGTCCTCCGGATGCTGATTAAGATAATCCTCAAACCCTACCACGGTACCGAAGGTCAGATCCGCACGGCCATTTTTTACTTCACTTACAGCCTGAGCAGCCTCTCCAACTTCATCAAGGGTTGCACCGTTATCCTCTGCATATTTTCCGATAGAGCTGGTGGGATCATTAGCTGCGATCTTTCCTGCCGCATCCTCGAGAGTATTCAGTTCGTCATTATCTGCAAGTGTAAGATATGCATACTGAGAATAATTATAAGGAATCGAAAAATCATATTTGACTGCTCTTTCCTCATTATAGGAAACGCCGTTGACGACTACATCGATCTGCCCGGCATCGAGTGATGCAAATATTGAACTCCATACTGTTTCGGAATACTGAATATCGACACCGATGTAATCAGCTATATATTTGGCAACTTCAACATCGTATCCGACAAGATCATCATTTTCATCATGGAAGGTATAAGGACTCCAGGTTCCTTCTGTTCCGACGATTATATAACCGCGGTCTTTGATCTCCTTTAGAAGATCGGTAGATTCTCCGGCATCTGATGAGGGAGTATTTCCGCATCCTGCAAGAACAGCTGCTGAGAGAGTGCCTGCTGCGGATAAACCAATTAATCTTTTGATCACTTTATTCTTCATAATATTCCTCCTGAGTTTTAAAGGTGCAATCATTATGCCAAAGGAATCAAAGACTGTATAATACCCATAATCAATCACATACTATAAGAAAATGTTATAGCCAAAAGGGCTGTCACACTATCGTGCAACAGCCCCACTTTTTTGTAAAATATGCTTTGGATCCGCCGCGGCCGCGCCATACGGCTCATATAGCTCTGTTATCAAATATCAGATATATCCACCGTCTGCGCCGATTATCTGCCCTGTTACATACATCGGAAGCTTGGTCAGCTTGTAAACGATAAGACCTGCTTCCTCGGGGGAGCACATACTTCCGACAGGAATATCGTCTATAAGGTCCGCCATATCCTCTTCATCGAGGAAAGCGTTCATTCTGGTATTAACGACTCCGAAAGCGACGGCATTGACCTGTATATGACTCGGGGCGAGTTCTTTACTGAGTGCCTTGGTAAAAGTATTGACAGCGCCCTTGGTAGCCGAATATGCAACCTCACAGGACGCCCCGACGCTTCCCCACATCGAAGAGACATTGAGGATCGTGCCCTGACCTTTCCCTAGCATATGCGGTATCGCAGCTCTGCAACAGTTGAAAACCGAAGTAAGATTCGTTGAGAGAATGTGATTCCATTCCTCATCGCTCATGTCCTGGAGCAGACCTATATGCGAGATACCGGCATTGTTGACAAGAATGTCCGGAAGAAGCCCCTTATGATCGAGTTCCTTAAACATTGCTTCAACCTGCGCGGAATCGCTTACATCGGCCATGATAGGTGTTATAGTGCCCTTGCCGAAGCCGGCGTCAAAATCCTCCTGCGTCGATATTGTATCGGCTGTAAGGGCCATTTTGGCAATTTCCATGGCCTTCTTATTGTGCCCGCCGTTGATAATGACATTGTGTCCTCTAATAAGAAATTCCTTGGCAGCAGCGAGTCCTATGCCTGATGTAGAGCCGGTTATCAGTATGTTCATCAGATTTCCCCTCCTGTAAATTTAAGTACTGTTATTAGTGTATCATAGGATTTGAATTTATTACATTTCCGCCCTCCAAAAACAATAAAATTCGTCAATTTGCACAAAATATCAATTTTCATTAGGAAAAAAATACTAATTTCAAATGTGACATAAAATGCGCCGGAAAAGCGTTAAAAATAAATAGTTATCCACATTTTAGAATGAAAAACGCCTAATTTTAATGGTTTTACACCAAAATAATGCACATTATCCACACGGTTAACATAATTGAATGTGGATAACTTTAGGGCCTTTAGTCACGAAAATCGATTTGTGAATATGTGACGAATCGTTATATTTTACCAAAAACAACATCATAATCACTTGACAAAATAATTGTCGCACAAATACCTTTTTTGAGTTGCCAGATACGTGAAATATGCTATAATATATTTATGCCAAGGGGTAAATTGTCAGACAATTTAAGGCACAATATATTGCAAAGGAGTTGGGCACTATGAAATTTACAATTACAGGCAAGAACATTGAGGTTACGGATGGATTGCGGAGTGCCGTTACAGAGAAGATCGGCAAGCTTGACAAGTATTTTAACGCTGATACGGAGGCTATAGTAACACTCAGCGTGGAAAAGGAGAGACAGAAGATTGAAGTAACGATTCCTGTCAAAGGGAACATTATCAGAGCTGAGGAGGTAAGCAACGATATGTACGTATCGATCGATCTTGTAGAAGAGATCATCGAGCGTCAGATGAGAAAATATAAGAACAAGATCATTGAGTCAAAGCAGGCAGCATCGGAGTTCAATAAGCAATATATCGACAATGATTTCGATGATGAGCCGGAGATCAAGATCATCAGAAGCAAGAAGTTTGGTATCAAACCGATGGATCCCGAAGAGGCGTGCGTACAGATGGAACTTCTTGGACATAATTTCTATGTATTCTCCAATTCGGAGACTGAAGAGGTTAATGTCGTATACAAGCGTAAGAACGGAACCTACGGACTGATCGAGCCGGAACTTGATTAAGGATGTCTCATGTGTGTTAAGGCGGTTTTTTAGCTAATTTTAAGTAAAAAATAGGACTATCGACACATAGTTTTTTAATGTATAAAATGGTAAAATTTCACTATGAAATGAATTTGGGCGCGATGTTTTTGTGCATTGTGCCCAAACATTTCTAAAGAGTCGTTATTAAAAATATAGAGAAAAAAGGAGAGGTTCACAAAATGAAAAAAATTTTTGCAAAATTAGTTGCAGGTATCGCTGCAGCAACACTTATGGTAGGAGCATTCGCAACAAGCGCATTTGCTGCCGATTTCTCACCTGCTGATGCATCATCTACAATTGCTTACAATGATGGAACAGAAAAGACTTCTGCAGTTAAATGGACTGTAGATCTTTCAACTCTTACTGAAGATCAGATCGCATCGATCGCTAAGGTTGAGGCTACGATTACTCTTACTGATACCAATTATGCTAACGGAGTTATCGGTGGTAATGTAGATGGTTCGTGGTCTGCTTCAGATGAGCTTGAAGTAAACGGAACCGGAACATTTACATGGGAGCCCAGTGGAACACTTAGCTATATTGAGGTTCAGATCTGGTGGGTTAATCCTACTCAGGATGCAGATGGTAATGCAATTGGCAAAGGTACTGCTGAGGTTACCGCAGTAAAGCTTCTTGATGCTTCAGGTAATGAGGTTGGAGCTGCAACAGAAGACACAGCAGCAACAGACTCTACTTCAGGTGATGCACTTCCTTTCGTAGTAGTTGCTCTTGCTCTTTCAGCTCTTGCAGCAGGTGCTGTAGTAGTTACAAGAAAGGTATCTTTCGAGAGATAAGATATTTGTGACTAAGCAATAACATATTGTGATCATAAGCCGGAGGATTTTCCTCCGGCTTTTTTTAAATTGTTTTTGGTGTTTTTTTAAATTGTTCTTGCATCATCAAATTTATTGTGTTAATATCCTCAACAAGCAGCAAATTCATTTTTTATTTTTTCTTTTATCTATTTTTTTCAATTTCAAGTTTCGAATTTCTGCTGACAATTCATCGATCAATTTTTAAGGAACCCGTAAATTGGCAACTTAATAGGACGGCCTTTGGTTTTCGCACGGGGTCTTATTCCCAAGCGACACCGGATGTGCAGGAATGATCACACATCTGCAAGCCTTGATATGAACGCATGATTAAGATATGCGTCATAGAGGGTACTTTACCGAACCGGTCGGTAAGTATCGTGGCGTTATATAACGCGTCCAAAGGTGCCCGGTTGGGGGTAAAACCGGAACGGCTACCTTTATGTAGACGAAATGCTGTTGATTTATAGGGCAGTATTAAATAAAATAAAATATATTCGAACAAGTCGATGCGTAAAACGCATTCGAACGCTATCAATGCAAAAAAAGGAGACGATAGAATGAAGAAATTTACAGCGATTATGATCATTGCAGCGCTTTCGCTGACAATGTTTGCGTGTACAAATAGAGCAAGTTCATCACAGTCCTCTGCAGCAGGTTCATCTGCCGTAAGTTCATCTGAGAATAACGAGACTACTGCAAAAGACGAGACCACTGCTGATGAAACAACCGTAAATAAAGAGACAGATGCAGAGGAAACTACAGAGAAAGAACAGACCGAAGCTTCTACAGAAGCAACCGAAACAACTACAGAGGCTCCCACTGAAACGCAGGCTCCAACTGTTGCTCCTACCGAGGCTCCAACTGAGGCACCTACCGCAGCTCCAACTGTTGCTCCTACTGAGGCTCCTACAGTTGCTCCTACAGAGGCACCCACAGAGCATGTTCATACTTGGGTAGAAGAAACAACCACAAATCATCATGAAGCCGAAACGCATACAGAACTCACTTGGACTATTAAGGATTACGGCGGAGGTGATTGTAATCTGAAGGGTAAATATATGGCATCAGGAAATGTAAGTAATGAAATCCGTAATAAATATAAAGATATTTATGATGCTTTTATACCTCTTGCTGCAAGCGGAACATGGTATGTATTCTCAGGAGATATTCCGGATGATATATTCAGAGCTTCTATTTGCGGAAGCGGTGAAAGAGATTATACTAAGTGGGAAATGTATGATGATTTCGTTGGTTTTTACTCAGCAATGACAGACGGCAATCGTGATAGCGGAATTGTATATGCAGTCGACCACTACTCTTCTAGCCCGGTAAGAGAATTCATCTTCTCTACGGTAACCGTAGTTGATAAAGAAGCCTATGATGAGGTAGTATCTACAGGCAGAACAATCTGTAGCACATGCGGTGTAGTACAGTAATAATAAATAAATAATACTTTTAAAAAACCGAGGCTGAAAAATGCCTCGGCTTTTTATGTAATAAAACATATTAAATCATAGATAACACTTAAGAAAGGACGGTAACTACAATGAAATCAATAAGTAAAAGACTTAAGTTACTGATATATGTCTTTGCAACGCTTGTATCATTTACAATTGCGGGTATTATCGGTTTAAGTAAACCCAAAGACGTAAAAGCGGCAGATAATGTTACTTGGAATGTTAACACCGCTACATCATGGAACAATTACGTTGACATAATCAACGCTCGTACGGCTCAAGGTATTACCGGTACGACTTATACTATTAACATAACGGATAATATTACACATTCTGCGAGTACGGTTCAAGCTATAAAACTCGCTTCCGGCGATTCACTTACGATCAATGGTAATGGTCATACTATCACCAAACAGATGACGAAAACGGATAATCCTAAAGGCTGCCCTATTGAAGTCACTTCAAAAACGGGAAACGTAAGTGTAACAATAAATAACCTCACTATCAGTGACAATTTAAATGGAAAGACTGCAGATATAAGTCAGAGAATTAACAGTAGCTGGTTTGCGATAGGTGTCGGAAAAGTAGATTACGACAATTATACTGCTACAACCGGAACAATGACGGTAAATATCAACAATGTAAATGTTACCAACTACGGTGGTTCTGCATTTGGCGCTTCGGCCCTTTACGGAGGAAGCGTTAATCTGACACTTAATAACTGTAGCGGCACTAATCTGGGAAGTAATTTTGTAACCCTTGGTGATCCAGTAACATCAACAAAAAACGGTAATGTAACATGTACCATTGCAGGCTCCTGTACGGCAAAAAACTATTATTACAATGGTATTTCCGTAATGCCGGGATGTACGGTAAACATTTGCTATGGCGCAACGCTTACCTTGGAGCCCGGTTCAAGTTCCTACAATACTACAGGAATCTTATTGGCAAAGCATGAAGCGTCCGGTCTTACTTCAAGTAGTGTAAATGTATATTATGCAGGAAAATATGTCTTTAATTCGTCGACAAACGGTAAAGCAGTCTATATTTATGACGGAACATTCAATCTGAGGAGTACGGGCGGGATAATGCAGCTTAATAATCTTACTACAGGTAATGTATCGTCTGCCAAAGGAGGTGGTATATATGCAACGAAAAGTGGGTTATTGGGCGCAAATGTAAATATAGAGAGTGGCAGTACGGTTAACGTTAATTCAGCTGCTAATACTGTCTGGCTTTATTCGGAATCAGGCAACAACGGCACTGTAACTGTTAATTCAGCCCCTGCGTATAGCAGTAATTCATATGTGTATGTAGGTAAGGCAATTAAGTGCAGTACTCTGCCAACTGCCGCTAATCTGCGAATAAACTCAAGTATGTCAAATGGCGCTACGGTTATAAATTGCACTAGCGCTGCGCAGTCCCTGGCGCATTACAAGTGGGATTTTCCTTATGGTGACGGTGTTTACCTTAAGCAGAGCGGCTCAAATGTTCTCTGGATGAAAACTCATAATGTTACCTTAAACGGCAATGGAGCAACTACTGCAGGAACTACCGCACTTACAACACTTTATAGCACCGGTACATATATTAACGGAAGCAGGATGACCACAAGTGCAAACCCGATCACGCTGCCGACGAAGTATTTTACCGTTACTTATAATTCAAACGGTGGTTCTTCGTGTTCGAGTCAGAATGCCAACGCGGCTTTTAACGGCTATTACAATGCGTCATCAGGCGGTACTCAGTACATTACCGCAAGTGGGTACATCACGTCTTCAGGTTTATACGGAACCTATGTAAAGTCCGCCACCAGCGACTCAGCCCCGCTTAAAAGCATCGGGACAGGCATACTGTATGCTCACTGGACAAACGGCAGTATTACGCTTCCTACA
>CAKZZH010000008.1 GCA_937885345.1 uncultured Lachnospiraceae bacterium
CCGGAAGACCGGCATCTCGGAGCGGACCATAAGTGACTGGCGGCACAAAAAGACTAATCCCGGTGCGGATAAGATCATGATCATCTGCGAAGTGCTGCAGATCAACCCCAAAACACTGCTGATCGGCGAAGGCCGGGAGCACACAGAAGTGAGCTATTCGCTGGAAGGCGACACATCTTCCCTGGTCGAAGAAAAACTCGTCTATAACTACCGCGAGTTTTCAGAGGAAAAGAAGCGCCGCCTGCTGGCTTACATGAACATGCTGGAGAACACAAAGGAGTAAGCATGGAAAGAAATGTAACCGTGATCCGTGATATCGACGGAAACAAGATCGTGATGATCAACGATATCCGGTTTAAGGGCAAACGCTCTGTGAACTGGGACGATGTAAAGGAATATCTGAAATCCTATGTCGGAGAGTTCTATACGATCGCTGAAACAGAGGAAGTGGTCTATATAGGAGCAGATCTCCCGGATGAATACACGGGATCCCGTTATACACACAAGCTGATGGGGACGATTGCCAAGGCGAAAGCCAACAATATGCCCAATGATACGATCGAGCGCGGTATCAAGAAGGCAGCCGGTGAAGGTGCAAGTACAACATATTTTGCGATCACTTATGAAGGATACGGACCCTCCGGTACGGCGGTAATCGTTGAGACTCTTACCGATAACAAGAACAGAACCGCAGCCAATGTGAGAAGTGCTTTTACCAAGGGAAGCGGCAATGTCGGAACTCCCGGCTGTGTCTCTTTTATGTTCGATAAGAAAGGTCAGATACTTGTAAGCAAGGAGTCTTGTAAACTCTCAGCCGACGATCTTATGATGACCGCTCTTGATGCGGGCGCTGAGGATTTTATTGACGAGGATGAGGATATGTACGAGATCTTAACCGATCCCGATTCCTGCGGAAGTGTTCGTGAAGCTCTTGAAGCGGCGGGCGTTATCGCGGATCAGGCTGAGGTTCAGATGATCCCTCAGACTTATGTCGACCTTACCGATGAGAATGACATCAAGCAGATGAACAGACTTCTCGATCTTCTTGACGACGATGATGATGTTCAGAATGTATATCACAACTGGAATATGCCGGAAGAGGACGAGGAAGACTAAGCAGGTTAATTCATCAACAAAAGGGCTGTCGTTATGCGATGGCCCTTATTTAATAAGCGGAGGGTATTATGCGTATCGAAGAATTTAAAATGGAAAGAGAAAACCTTGTCAAAAAGGGCGACAAGGTCACAATAGAAGAGAGCCAGCTGCCTTCAAGCTGGTACTACACAATAGTTCCGGCCATTGCAATGTCGGCCAACTACGGTCCGACCGAGAGGATCGTTTCAAGAGAGGGCATCGTAGAGGACATCGTTCGGGACTCGAGAGGCTTCTTCGTGAAGGTCGCGTTTGACGAGTAAAATATGCTTTGGCTGCCGTATCCGGTGCGGCGCGATCACGGATTCAAAGTGCTTTCGCCGTAGATAATGTCGGCTTTGACAACAGAGCGAAGGGATACTTCCTTGCCTGTCATAAGCGAGGAAAGCAAAGTTACGGATAACTCGGCGACCTCTTCGTCCAGCAGATCAAGACCGGTTATTTCCGGGTAGACTGCTTCGGAAAGAAAACTGTATTCGGCGCATGCGATCTCAAAGTCCACAGGTATCCTTATGTCCTTTTGTTTAAGAATTTTAAGGGCATGGGCAGCAAGAAGCGAATCCGAAGCGATAAGTGCATTCGGAGGATCCTCAGATGATAATAGTTTTTCGATATAGATGCCCGCATCAGCGGAGTCTTTGTCTATAAGGTGGAAGAAACCGGGAGGAAGAGCCGCCGTGCTGACTTTAAGCACATCGGTAATGGCGTCGATAAGAGCCATATTGGATCTGTTCATAGATGAAAAAAGACAACAGATACGGCTATGGCCTGATGAAACACAGCTCTCCGCAAGCTTCTTGAGCGAACTTTCTCTGTCAAGATCGATATGATAAGCACCCGGGATATTAAGATCGCTGTTGATCAGAACCATGGGCATTGTAAGCTTCAGAGTATCGGGCAGAGTGTATTTATCGGCGCCGAAATCACACGTAATAGCGTAGGCGATCAAAAGATTGTCCTTCTGGCACTGGATAAGCTGCCTGTTAAAAAGCGTCCTGTCATTCCCGTGAAGGCAGAGTCTTACGGTAATTCCTTTTTTCTCAAGTTCCTTTGAAAGGCTCTCAACGATATGAGCATTTGAAGGAGTCAGAACATCTTTTATCATAATGGCTGCGGTGCGTATGCAGCCGGCAAAATGTCTGCTTTGTCTGGGGAGATAATTCTCCTCGGCTATTATTTTACGGATCAGTTCTTCTGTTTCGGGGCGCACTTTACCGGAACCGTTAAGTACTCTTGAAACGGTTGCGATCGATACCCCTGCTTTGTTGGCAATGTCATAAATGTTCATATGGGTATTGTATGCTCGAAAAGCCTGTAAAGTCAATCTGCTTTACGATGAAAAATATTCTCAAAAAATTCTCAGGAAAAATCAAAATCGGGGTTAAGTTATTATCCCGGCATGCCGATAAAATTGATTGAGTAGGACTATGTCCTTTTATAAGCTTGCAATTATTTCCGGATTCATTGAAAGCGGAGACGCTTTCGGGAGGGATGAATATGAGATTTATTAATTTTATAAAGAGAAACCTTAAGGTTACGATAATTCTTGCGGCGATCATGGCCGCGACGATAGTCGGAGTTATAGTGGTAAGTGCCGATTCTTCGGCCTCAATAACTCTCGGGCAGAGCACGATAACCTTTGACAGTACCAATATGTCGACCTCCCAGACGGTATCGATCACCTATACCTCCACTTCTATAAATGCTGCTATAACCTCAATTGTCGAAGATGAGAATGTTTGTAGTGCTTATGTAAGTTCTGATGGCAGAACATTAACTGTTGCTGCGACAAATGCCGGTAATACAGTTGTTTATGTTAATCTTATTCTTGATAACGATCCTGCAAAGACATATACTGCAAAGCTTAATGTATATGTAGAACTTATTCTTACCAATACCGACGGCCTTCTGGATATTCACGATCCGAATAACGGAGCCTTCACTCTTAGGACTAATGCAGCAGAAGGCTCAACGGTTACCTGGACTTCTTCAAACGAATCCATTGCCACCGTTGCTCCCGTAAGTGATACGGATTCCACACAGGCATCCGTTACTCCTCTTGCGGCAGGTTCCGCAATAATCACTGCGAAGCTTGGCGGATATGAAATTGCTTCTCTTACATATGTTACCAGGGTTCCTGTTTCAATTACGGATGAAAATGCAACCGTTGGTTCGGGTGACGGCCTTGTGTATATTGCAAATAACGGTTCGGCAGATGCATCCTCTTCGGGCGCAATTTACTGGTGGTCGGAGGATGAATCCATTGCCACTGTAACCGCAGGATTTGTTCAGGCTGTGCATGCAGGCTATGTATATGTCTGGGCCAGCAGTAAGGATGACAGCGCAGCGGAGAATCTTGATCCTACGACTTATCTGTATGGTGACAGAATACTTATTTATGTGCCTTTTGAAATCTCGGACGGCGGTGTTACAACCGTTCAGGTCGGAGATAAATTCATGTTTGATACCAACGGCAGAGCGCAGGATATCTCGCTTTTTACCGATGACCCCAATACTATCGCTTATGATGAGACCGAGGGCGTTTTCATCGCGGTATCTCCCGGTGAGGCAACATGTACCGCGGCTTACAAGAGTGATTCTTCAATGTCAGTAACCAGGACAATAACCGTTCTTGATGGATTGTCTCTTGATAATAATAATCTTGCGCTTAGTGTAGGCGAGAGTGGTACTATTTCGATAGTTTCAACGAGTGATGAGCCTGTTGTATGGAGCATTGCAGGTAATACCGATGAGGTAACATATGCTACTATCAATCCTTCTTCGGATACTTATTCATGTACGATTACCGGTGCCTACACTACGGGAAATGCTTATGTAACTGTTACTGCCAGCCAGCAGATCGAACATGTTATTAAATCCGCAACCGCAAGAGTATATGTACTTACTCCTGTAGATCAGCTCACACTTCTTAATAACAGTATGCCCATAAATGAAAATACAGAGATTTCCATTGAAGAGGGCAATAATATGTTTATCCAGGCATACCTGAATATGGATTCGGGTACCACACCTTCCAATAACAGGATTAGCTGGAAGAGTTCGGATGAGTCGGTTATAACCCTTACACCCGGCGATATGCCCGAGGGCTCCAATACCCAGCTTTGCGAGGTTAAAGCGGTAGGCGGAGGTCATGCGACTCTTACCGCGGTAGCGGGTGGCATTATCGCAACCGCCAGATTCTACGTAACCGAAGGCGTTACGGGAATCTCACTCAGCGATACAGACATTACAGTTAAAATGGCACTTTCCAATTATCAACTTACCGCAACGATCACACCTGCAACCGACGGCGTTGACAAAACGGTCATCTGGTCAACCCTTGATCCCAAAGTAGTTACCGTTGATCAAAACGGACTTGTAACTTTGGCTGCTCCCGGAACGACATATGTTATCGCTACATCCGCAGCCGTTCCCGCCAAGACGGCCAATTGTAAAATAACCGTAATCCAGGAAGTACAGGGCGTTACAATGGATTATGATTCGATCACCATGAATGTGGGAGATGAATCCAGACTTACGGCTCTTGTAACTCCTTCCAATTCATATGATCCTTCGGTAACATGGTCATCAAGTGATGAATCGGTTGCCAAGGTTGACGGGACAGGACTTGTAACCGCTGTTAAGAGCGGTAGTGCAACGATCGTTGTACAGACCAATGACGGCGGCTTTATAGATATGACCAATGTTAAAGTCATTCAGCCGGTAACCGGAATTAATATTTCGTCTACCGAGATGTCGGTTAAGAAGGGTGCGGTATTTTACCTTGGAGCAGAGGTGCTTCCGTCAACTGCCGATAATAAGGGAGTTGTATGGAGTTCTTCGGATACTTCGATACTTACCGTCGATCAGAGCGGATGCGTTACAGCTGTTAATATCGGAACGGCAACGATCGCCTGTGCCTCTGCTGATAGCGGCGTTACCGCATACTGCGTCGTTGAGGTAACCTCGCCCGTAACCGGACTTGAACTTAATATAAATGAGAATACGCAGACACTTAATGTCGGAGATACTTTTGCGATCGTGCCTACGGTACTTCCTTTAGATGCAGCGGACAAGTCCTGCACCTTCCTTAGTTCGGATCCTACGATAGCAACCGTTGACGAGAATGGCATCGTGGTTGCCATTAAGGGCGGAACCTGCGAGGTCGTTGTAACCACCAATGAAGGCGGCCTGTCCGACAAGTGTAAGATAATTGTGATCGAGAAAGTTTCAACCGTTGATATAAGCGGTGAGAAGGAATATTTGAACGTCGGAGAATCACTTAATCTTACTGCAGCTGTCACAACCGATACCGCAACCGATAAGAAGGTTGTTTGGACCTCCAATAAGCCTACGGTAGCAACTGTCGATCAGAACGGTAAAGTCACTGCGATCAGAGAAGGCGATGTCGTTATTACCGCAACAGCCAATGACGGCGGCGGAGCAACCGATTCTGTTGTAATAAAGTGCATTATACCCGTTACGAATATCACTCTTAGTGATTCCAAGATTACGATATTTGTTGGAGATACCTATAATATTACCGCTACTATAACGCCGGCGAACGCATCCGTTAAGGATCTTGAGTGGACCAGCGACGATCCTGCGATCGCGGCAGCTTATTCTAACGGTGATGTGGTTGGTATGACGGCAGGAAGAACCGTTGTACATGCCAAATCCACCGACAGTAATGAGATAATCGCCAACTGTACCGTTATCGTTAAGAACCCTATATATGCAACATCCGTTCATATCAATTCTTCTCAGATAACGATGCTTAAGGGTAAAATGAGACAGCTCACAGCTAATATGTATCCTCGTAATACTGTTG
The DNA here is from genome assembly GCA_937885345.1 of uncultured Lachnospiraceae bacterium. Classification (GTDB taxonomy): domain Bacteria; phylum Bacillota; class Clostridia; order Lachnospirales; family Lachnospiraceae; genus Eshraghiella. Next base: position 5,984 of record CAKZZH010000008.1, read on the forward strand.
AATCACTTTATTGGGAGTCCTCTGATACTTCGGTTGTTCAGGTGGATCCTAACGGCTGGATCACAACCGTCGGCTCAGGAGAGGCTGAGATAAGGGCTTACAGCTCATACGGAACAGTATATGATACATGTACGGTTAATGTCATCGCAATGTCATTTACAAGCATAGGAATAGAGCAATATGACACTTTCCAGCTCCATTGTGACGGCGCGCCTGAGACTGTTTCATGGAGAACCTCGAATTCCAGAATAGCAACCGTTGATCAGAACGGTCTTGTTACCGGAAGAATGCCGGGCGAGTGTACCATCTACGCGACCGTTGACAATAAGACGGTAAGCTGCTTTGTTAAGATATATGCCATAGATCCCGGTAAATTCATTAACAGTGATGAATAGTTGAATGCTTTGCTTGTATAAGTTGATAAAATGCGTTATAATAGCTTAAATGAGTGCTTTATGGTCTGCCTCGTTATTACGGGGCAGATTTTTTGAAGACTGATATAACGATATTTATTTTACAGGGGGATTTATATGTCTTTTATTGAAGATATCAAGGCGAGAGCCAGGGCTGATAAGAAGAGGATAGTCCTTGCCGAAGGTATGGATAAGAGAGTCTGGGAAGCTATTGAAACAATAGTGAAAGAGGACATTGCAGATATTACCGTTATTGCATCAGCTGATGAAGTTGAAGAGAACAGAAGAGAAGGAATTGATTATTCCAAGATTAAGATAATCGATCCGGCGACCTCACATAAAACGGATAAATATGCAACGGATCTTGCAGAGCTCAGAAGACGTAAGGGCGTAACTTATGAAATGGCTCATAAACTTCTTGTTAACGAATATGTTCAGTATGCATGCATGATGCTCAGGGAAGGAGAGGCGGACGGCGTTGTTTCAGGCGCTTGTCATTCATCGGCCAGTACTTTAAGACCGGCGCTTCAACTTATCAAAGCAAAGCCCGATGCAGAACTTGTTTCAGCGTTTTTTATTGTTTGTGTTCCCGACTGCGAATTCGGATATAACGGTACATTTGTATTTGCAGACTGTGGACTTGAGCAGAATCCCGATTCTGAGAAGCTTGCAGCGATCGCCATCGATTCGGCCAGGACTTTCAGAGAACTGGTTGAAGCAGAGCCTGTTGTTGCACTGCTTTCACATTCATCATACGGAAGCGCCAAGCATCCAGATGTAGATAAAGTACAGAGAGCGGTTGACATCGCTAAGGAGAAGGCACCGGATCTTAAGCTTGACGGCGAATTCCAGCTTGATACTGCAATAGTTCCCGAGGTTGGTGCATTCAAGGCTCCCGGAAGCACTGTTGCAGGTCATGCAAATGTTCTGGTATTCCCCAATCTTGATGCAGGTAATATCGGCTACAAACTTGTTCAGAGACTTGCCAAGGCTGAGGCATACGGTCCCGTGACACAGGGTATGCGTAAGCCTGTTAACGATCTTTCAAGAGGCTGCAGCGCGTCCGATATCGTAGGTGTTGTTGCTATTACCGCAGTGCAGGCGCAGCTTGCCGCCAAGAACAGTTTTGATAAATAATCGGCTTTAGCACTTAATACAGAGGTAAAGATATGAAGATACTTGTAATCAATTGTGGAAGTTCATCACTGAAATTTCAGCTTATCGACTCCGAGAGCGAGGAGGTTCTTGCAAAGGGACTTTGCGAGAGGATCGGTATTGACGGCGCGCTCACGTATACACCGGCAGGCGGGGAAAAGGAGCAGTACGAGAAGGCGATGCCTACGCACAGCGAGGCTATAACATATGTTATTGAGGCTCTTACCAACGAGAAGACCGGTGTTATCAAATCTCTTGACGAGATTCAGGCAATAGGCCACAGAGTTGTTCACGGCGGTGAGAGATTTACCTCTTCGGTTGTTATTACGGATGAAGTTAAGGCTGAGATTGAGGCCTGCAACGATCTTGCACCTCTTCACAATCCTGCCAATCTTATCGGTATCAATGCCTGCGAGAAACTTATTCCTTCTGCCAAGGCCGTTGCCGTATTCGATACCGCATTTCATCAGACAATGCCTCCCAAGGCTTATCTGTACGGACTTCCCTATGAATATTATGAGAAATACCGTATCCGTAAATACGGCTTCCATGGTACCAGCCATTCATATGTAAGCAAGAGATGCGCAGAGCTTCTTAATGTGCCCTACGATTCGGTTAAGACCATCGTATGCCATCTTGGTAACGGTGCTTCCATATCTGCCGTAGATCGCGGTAAATGCGTTGATACGACAATGGGACTTACTCCTCTTGAAGGACTTATTATGGGTACCAGATGCGGTGATATCGACCCTTCGGTCATTGAATTTATATGTAATAAAGAGGGTATCAGCCCTTCGGAGGCGATGACCGTTCTTAACAAGAAATCCGGTGTGCTTGGTCTGTCCAAGGGCTTATCGAGCGATTTCAGGGATCTTCAGGGCGCAGCAGACAGCGGTAATGAATTTGCCGCAGGCGCTATTGAGTCCTTCTGCTACAGCGTTGCCAAGCATGTGGGCAGTTTTGCCGCAGCAATGAACGGTGTCGACAATATCGTATTTACAGCCGGAATCGGTGAGAATAACTGCATTGTAAGAGAAAAGGTTCTTGAATATCTTACATTCCTCGGCATTACTATCGACAAAGAGGCAAATGCCGTAAGAGGCGAGGAGATCACTATATCCACGCCCGATTCACTCGTTCGTGTTATGGTCATTCCTACCAATGAGGAACTTGCGATCGCAAGGGAAACGGCCGCGCTTGTTTAAAAAAACGGAAAAAAAACGGCCGCGCTTGTTAAAAAAATATTGACACGTATAAGATATTGTTATACAATCAACACAACTTAATACAGACAAACCGTTGAGGCGGAGATAACGCTTTTATATGCGCTTACAGAGAGCTCGGGCAGGTGGAAGCCGGGTAGAGATGCAGATTAGCAAATGGACCGCTGAGGGTGCAGTCAAAGGTATATTTTATACTGAGTATTCTGCAACGTAAGGTATACGTTACATACCGGGGATATGATAGTATCTCGCTAAGTGCGCAACGGCTGTGTTCTTCTAAGATATGCAGCATGCGAATCAAGGTGGCACCACGAATGTATATTCGCCCTTGACAGTGATCATTTGATTACTGTCAAGGGCTATTTTATTACCAAAAAACTTTTTGCGGAGGAGATTAGATGAACATGGATGCGGATAAAATGATCTTTCCGACGCTAAGTGAAGCGAAGGAAATCCTTTCGGGAGGCAATTATACAAGAATTCCCGTAGGAATGGAAGTTTCGAGTGATATGATCACACCGATCATGGCGCTCAGAAAACTTAAGGCGGCCAGCCATCATGTGTTTATGCTTGAGAGTGCGGAAGCCAACAAGGAATGGGGAAGATACACATTTCTCGGCTATGATCCGATACAGGAGATCACATGCATTAACGGAAATGTAAATATTAAAAGCGGAAGGGATACAAGACCTGACGATTGTACTGAAACTTCAGCCTGGGCAGGGCATCCCGGTACGATAATAAGAGAACTTATCAGTGCCAACAGAGCTCCGAAGGTTAAGGGCATGCCTCCTTTTTCGGGCGGGTTCGTCGGATATTTTTCATATGATTACATCAAGTACTCCGAGCCGACCTTAAAACTCAATGCTAAGGACGAGGAAGCGTTCAAGGATGTGGATCTGATGCTCTTCGATAAAATAATCGCTTTCGACAATGTAAGACAGAAACTTATGATCATCTGCAATATCAAAGCCAAGGATATTGAGAATAATTACATCGAATGTCTTACGGCTCTCGATGAGATAAGGAACATCCTCATGACAGGCGAGATGGCAGAGAACAAGCCGCTTAAACTTAAGAGCGATTTCAGATATCTGTTTGATAAAGAGCAATATTGCCAAATCGTTGAGAAGGGTAAATACCACATTCACGAAGGTGATATTTTTCAGATAGTCCTAAGCAACAGAATGGATGCGGACATTGAAGGAAGCCTCTTTGATACATACAGAATACTGAGAATGGAGAATCCTTCACCTTATATGTTTTACTTTTCAAGCGATGATGTGGAGATCGCAGGTGCCTCTCCCGAGACGCTGGTCAAGCTTGAAGACGGAGTGCTTCATACTTTTCCTCTTGCGGGAACAAGGCCGAGGGGTAAGACGGCCGAGGAAGATGAAAGGCTTGAAAGAGAGCTTCTGGCGGATGAGAAAGAAAGAGCCGAGCACAATATGCTGGTCGATCTTGGGCGTAACGATATCGGTAAAATAAGCAGGATCGGTTCGGTGGAAGTCGAACATTATATGGATATCCTGAGATACTCGCATGTAATGCACATTGGCTCAACGGTCAAAGGAATCATAAGGGATGACAAAGACGCGCTCGATGCGGTCGATTCGATCCTTCCGGCCGGTACTTTATCGGGAGCGCCCAAACTTAAGGCCTGTCAGCTTATAAACGATCTTGAAGATAATAAGAGAGGAATATACGGCGGAGCAATCGGATATATTGATTTTACGGGTAATCTTGATACCTGCATCGCGATAAGACTGGCCTTTTCGAAGAACGGTAAAGTATTCGTAAGGAGCGGAGCCGGAATAGTAGCTGATTCGGTTCCCGAGAATGAATATAACGAGTGCATCAACAAAGCTGCGGCGGTCATAAAAGCACTTAAAGAAGCGGAAGGAGGGATTGACGGATGATACTTCTTATCGATAATTATGATAGTTTCTCATACAACCTCTATCAGCTTATCGGAAGCATTAATCCCGACATCAAAGTCATACGTAATGACGAGATGAGCGTGAAGCAGATAGAAGAGCTTAATCCGGAGTGCATTATTTTATCGCCGGGACCCGGAAAGCCGGGAGACGCAGGAGTGTGCAGAGAGGTCGTAAGGGTGCTTCAAGGAAAGATACCGATATTTGGTGTATGCCTCGGACATCAAGCCATCTGTGAGGCGTTTGGAGGCGTTGTAAGCTATGCAACATGCCTTATGCACGGTAAGACTTCCGATTGCCGCCTTGATAACACGGCACCGATCTTTGAAGGGATGGATGAGCACATACAGGTTGCCAGATATCACTCGCTAAGTGCTGTAAGGGACAGACTTCCGGATTGCCTTAAAGTGATCGCGCAGAGCGACGACGGAGAGATAATGGCGGTAATGCACAAGGAATATCCGGTGTTCGGAGTACAGTTTCATCCGGAATCGGTGCTGACGCCAAAGGGATATGAAATAATGAACAACTTTATTGGAAAGTATTGCAGATAAGCGCGGGATGCGTTCATTCAATTAACAGGAGGAAAATAAGATGATCAAAGAAGCAATAATCAAACTCAGTAACAAGGAAGACCTCACATATGAAGAGGCAAGAATGGTAATGGATGAGATAATGAGCGGTGAGGCAACGGACATTCAGAAGAGTGCGTATCTGTCGGAGCTGACTTTAAAGGGTGAGACGATAGATGAGATAACTGCCTCTGCGGAAGGCATGAGAGCCGCAGGCCTCCATCTTACACATAATAACGATCTGCTCGAGATCGTAGGAACCGGCGGAGACAAGTCCAACTCTTTCAATATCTCGACAACAGCTTCCATCATTATCGCTGCCGGCGGCGTTAAGGTTGCAAAGCACGGTAACAGAGCGGCTTCATCCAAGAGCGGCGCTGCCGACTGCCTTGAAGCACTTGGCGTAAACATTGTGCTTGAGCCCGAGAAGTGCAATGAGCTTATCGATAAAATAGGAATCTGCTTCTTGTTCGCGCAGAAATATCACACTGCAATGAGATATGTAGGCCCCATCCGTAAAGAGCTCGGCATCAGAACCGTATTCAATATCCTCGGACCCCTTACCAATCCCGCAAGCGCAAATATGCAGGTTATGGGAGTCTACAGCGCAGATCTCGTTGAGCCTCTTGCGCATGTACTTCATAATCTCGGAGTTAACAGAGCGCTTGTTGTATACGGAGAGGATTGCCTTGATGAGATATCCCTTTCATCACCCACACTTGTATGTGAGGTTAAGGGAGATGATTTTAAGACATATGAGATAAGACCGGAAGATTTCGGATATACGATATGTGACAAAGAGGAACTTGTGGGTGGTACGCCCCAGGAAAATGCCGCGATCACACTTGAAATCCTTTCCGGTAAAAAAGGTCCCAAGAGAGATGCGGTTTGTCTTAACGCAGGCGCAGCTTTCTATATCGCAGGCAAGACAGATTCGATCGAGAAGGGCGTAAGACTTGCTGAGACGATCATCGATCAAGGACTTGCCAAGGCTAAGCTTGAAGAATTTATTAAAATGAGCAATGAGGCATAATATGATCCTTGATGAAATAGCGGCTAAAACAAGAGAAAGAACAGAAGAAGCCAAAAGGGCGGTAAGCCTTGAAGATATTAAGGCTAAAGCACTTGCAATGAGCGCTGATACCGGTTATCCTTTTGAAGAGGCTCTTAAGAAGTCAGGTATTTCCTTTATCTGTGAGGTCAAAAAGGCCAGCCCCTCAAAGGGTATCATCGCCGAGGATTTTCCATATCTTCAGATCGCAAAGGAGTATGAGGCTGCCGGTGCAGCGGCAATCAGCTGTCTGACCGAACCCTTTTATTTTAAGGGCAGCAATGAGTATCTCAGAGAGATTGCGGAAAATGTAAACATTCCCGTGCTGAGAAAGGATTTTACGGTGGATCCGTATATGATCTACGAAGCGAAGGTACTCGGTGCGAGTGCGGTGCTTCTGATCTGTGCGATCTTAAGCGATGATGAGCTTAAGGAATATTACGAGATTGCAAGAAGCCTTGGACTTTCGGCGCTTATTGAGGCTCACGATGCCGAAGAGGTTAGAAGAGCGCTTAAATGCGGCGGACATATAATCGGTGTAAATAACAGGAATCTTAAGGATTTTACGGTGGATATATTAACGAGCGTAAGACTCAGGGAAATGGTTCCTGCGGATTATGTGTATGTTTCCGAGAGCGGAATCAAGGGATGCGAGGATATCGCAAGGCCCAGAGGAGTGAGTTCTCGGCCTGTTACCTCTGTCAGACCTTTCCAACTGATTGC
>CAKZZH010000009.1 GCA_937885345.1 uncultured Lachnospiraceae bacterium
AATCCGGCGACAATCCAGTAAATTAGAACAAAGTCAGGCTACGTGGGTGCTAACAGTAGTATCCATATCCTTAGGATTTTCTAGCAGTTTGATGAATGCAGTCGGTATAACTCCCGATTCACTCATATCTTTTTTTATACCTACAACGCCGCAATCCTTCACCAAGGGATGCTTCATGATGGCGTTCTCTATTGGAATCGGACTTACTTGATGTCCATCCGGCCTTTTCATAAGTCTTTTATACCTTCCAACCAAAAATATGAGATTATCTTTTGTAATATATCCTTTATCACCGGTCCTAAAGTACTTACATCCGTTGAATGTAACAAAGCACTTATTATTCTCCTCTGGGCACTTATAGTATCCTCGAAACATTGTAAGAGTACTTACACATATGAAAAACAAGAGGAAAAATTGGGAGCGATTCCGCCTGAATCCCCGGAGGGCCCTTGCAAGCCGGCTTGGCGCTCGACTCGATATTGTTTGTCGTCAACCGGGCCCTCGCGATAGCCCATTGTGCGGGCCCAACGCAATCGCCCAATCGCAGATCTGAATAATTTAATCACATCTCACTTATACTGCGATTGGGCGATATACGTTGCCCCTTCTATGAATGCAAAAAGGAGGTCCCCTGCAAGCAAGCTTGCGGGACCTCCTTTATTGCATTCGCACAATGGGTTATCGCTTACATCATTCCGCCCATGCCGCCCATGCCGCCTGCGGGCATTGCGGGGGTCTCTTCTTTGATGTTGGCTACTACCGACTCGGTTGTAAGAAGTGTTGACGCTACGCTGGTTGCGTTCTGAAGGGCACTTCTGGTTACCTTTGCAGGATCGAGGATTCCGGCCTTAACCATATCAACATACTCTTCATTAAGTGCATCGAAGCCTGTACCAACCTTGGATTCCATAACCTTATTGATTATCACAGAGCCTTCAAGGCCGGCGTTGTAAGCGATGTGGTAAAGCGGAGCCTGGAGAGCTTTGAGAACGATCTCGGCACCTGTCTTCTCATCACCTGTAAGGCTTTCTGCCAACTTAGATACTTGCTTTGAAGCGTGGATATATGCAGATCCGCCACCTGCGATGATTCCTTCTTCTACGGCTGCTCTGGTTGCTGCAAGAGCATCTTCCATACGGAGCTTTGCTTCCTTCATCTCAGTCTCTGTTGCAGCACCAACCCTGATAACAGCTACACCACCTGCAAGCTTTGCAAGTCTTTCCTGAAGTTTCTCTTTATCGAATGAAGAAGTTGTTGTATCAAGCTGAGCCTTGATCTGAGCGATTCTTGCCTTGATATCAGCCTTCTTGCCTGCACCGTCAACGATAACGGTGTTCTCCTTCTGTACTTTAACCGACTTAGCACGTCCAAGATCCTTAAGAGTTGCATCTTTAAGCTCAAGTCCGAGTTCCTCGGAAATAACCTGTCCGCCTGTAAGGATCGCGATATCCTTAAGCATTTCCTTACGTCTGTCACCATATCCGGGAGCCTTAACAGCTACTACATTGAAAGTTCCACGAAGTTTGTTAACAATAAGTGTTGTAAGAGCCTCACCCTCAACATCCTCAGCAATGATAAGAAGCTTTGATCCGCTCTGAACGATCTGCTCAAGAAGAGGAAGGATCTCCTGAATATTGCTGATTTTCTTGTCTGTAATAAGTACATAAGGATTGTCAAGGTTTGCTTCCATTTTATCCATATCTGTACACATATAAGCAGATACATAGCCTCTGTCAAACTGCATACCTTCAACAAGATCAAGCTCTGTCTGCATTGTCTTGGACTCTTCGATCGTGATAACGCCGTCATTGGTAACCTTCTCCATAGCGTCTGCTACGAGCTGACCAACTTCCTCATCACCGGCTGAAATAGCGGCAACTCTTGCAATCTGCTCTTTGCCTGTTACCTTTGAGCTCATCTTTGCGATTGCTGCAACAGCCTCATCTGTAGCCTTCTTCATACCTCTTCTGAGGATGATGGGATTAGCGCCTGCAGCGAGGTTACGTACACCCTCGTCTACCATTGCCTGAGCAAGAACTGTAGCGGTTGTTGTACCGTCGCCGGCAACATCGTTTGTCTTGGTTGCAACTTCTTTAACGAGCTGAGCACCCATGTTCTCGAAAGCATCGGGGAGCTCGATTTCCTTTGCGATTGTTACACCGTCGTTGGTAATGAGCGGTGCGCCGTAGCTCTTGTCAAGAACTACGTTACGGCCCTTAGGTCCAAGCGTTACTCTTACTGTGTTTGCAAGTTTATCAACACCGGCAACAAGCGCCTCTCTTGCGTCGGTACCATATTTAATCTCTTTTGCCATGATTTAAATCCTCCATAGAAATATAAAATATAATCGTTATTCGCGGCGCTCCGCTTTTCCGCGTATCCGCTTTCCGCGCTATTCGCGGCAATTACTTAATGATGGCAAGAATGTCATCCTGTCTTACGATGATGTAGTCCTCGTCATCGACCTTAACTTCGGTGCCTGAGTACTTGGAGTAGATGACCTTATCCTTAACCTTAACCTGCATGGTTACATCCTTGGTTCCGGGGCCGACGGCAACAACTTCAGCCTGCTGGGGCTTCTCCTTTGCCTGTCCGGGAAGAACGATACCGGATTTAGTTGTTTCTTCTGCTATAAGAGCCTTGAGAACGACTCTGTCTGCGAGTGGTGTTAATTTCATTATAAATGCCTCCTTGTCTGCAAAAGCAGTTATTATTTGTGTTTGTTAGCACTCATTAACTTCGAGTGCTAATTTACTTTCTACATAATATCCCTTTTGCGCTAAGAATGCAAGACTTTTTTTCAGTTTTTATTGTACATTTTGAGAAATCCCATGAACTCCTCGTAAGGAACGGGTTTTGAGAAATAAAATCCCTGAATATAATCTATTTTAAGATTAAGCATAGCTTCAAGCTGAGACTCGGTTTCAACGCCCTCAGATACAATGCGGAGCCCTGCCCTGTGAATCATCTCAACGATGCTCTCAAAGGTCGTACGCGCGCGCTCCGTCTTAAAATATGCCTGTGTAAATGTAAAATCGAATTTAATTATCTCGACCGGCATCTCGATAAAATAATCCAGATTGGAATTGCCGGTTCCAAAATCGTCGAGCGAGAAAGTTGCCCCGCTCTTCATAAGAATCTCCATATTGCGAAGAAGATTCTGCTTGGTCTTAACGGAATCGGTCTCTGTGATCTCGAGGTTGATCTTATCGAGAGAAACATTGTATCCGGCAGCAATCTTGCTAAGGGAAGAGGCAAGATCCTCTTGATCAAACTGATCGACCGAGAGGTTGACCTCCACATAGGAAATGCCCATTTTAAGCATATCTCCGGCAGCAATCTTCTCGCACACCTGACGAAAAACCTCCTCGCCAAGGGGAATTATAAGTCCATTTCGCTCAGCGATGGGAATAAAAACGCCCGGAGATACAATCTGCCCGGAGACATCGCGGATACGCACAAGCGCCTCAGCGCTCGTAAAATGCTTACTTTCGGTATTATATATAGGCTGGTAGAAAACCTCGACACGATCATTGGCGAGAGCATCCTTGATAAGTTCCACCGTGTTGATATCACGTCTCATCTCTTCAAGAGCATCCGCATCAACAACGATAAAATCCTTATCCACCGAGTTCTTAAAGCCGTTATGGAATCTGAAGAATTCCTCGTAGTCCTTAAAAATCCTGCAGTCAGGCGTAACAACGCAGTGACAACACATTGAATCACCGATAACCGCGGGTATCTCATTTCTGATCTGGATGCCGGCCGACTCCATATCGCGTCTTCTGTGGAAAATCATAACCATTTCCCTGCCGACATTTCTGAAAACATAAGCATCCTTGAAAGTGTTCAGGTATTCGCCCATTTTAAGCATAACCATATTCTCGCTCTCAAGGTCGCCGCCGGCGCCCACGGGATCGAGATATATGAATACCGATGCAAAATTCTTCCTCCGAACGTATAGGTCACGAATGTAATCCATAAGAGTGTTGACAGTGTATCTTCCCGTAACCCTGTCAATACCCTCTCTGGGATTCTCAAGCTCGGCATATAGTATCATCATGCCAAGCGCCGCAGCAAAGCCCACGAGCAAAAACTGCGGATTAAGAAGCTGTATAAGCGCTGCCAGAAGCCATGTACACTGCCAGATAAGGATCGCCCTGCGTCTCCTTCTTGAAGCCCTGTCACGATTAAGAAAAGCAACCGCAATCGTCGAAGCGATAAAGACAATCGTGAAAACATAAGTTGCAATCGTTGACGGACCGTATGAATAGACAATATCACCCTCACATTTATAAGAGATGGGAAGTGCGCTGATAAGCACTATGCCGACGGCAAAAATGATCCTGTACATCAGCTTGAATTTCTTGTGAGAACCGGTAAAAAACTCGCCTGAAGCATATGCAAAACCGCAATATGACTGAATGAGAAGCGATACTACATAGGCTTTGCAAAGCACGGCGGTCACCTTGGGATTCCAGTCACCATCATTGGCTTCAACGATCGCAACGACCGAAACGATATCAAGCGTAAGGCATATCATACAGGCCAGAAGCGCAAAAAAATACAGCCTGCGGCTCGAGAGATTAAGTGTCCTCTCGCTTATCATCAATATGTAGATGATAACCAGCATCGCCAGTCCGCAGCACTGTAAGATTACATTCATAAAATATTTCGCTCCGCTACTATTTCAGTTTAAATTCATTGACAGTTCCGATAAGTGAAGCAGCACACTCATCAAGCTGAGTGGATATAGCCGAACTTTCCTGAGCGGCGGCGGCATTAGCCTCAACCATATTGGAAATCTCTCTGATATTCCTGACCATATCCTCCATGCTGTTCTTCTGCTTGGAAACGACAACCGAAATGTTCTCAACAAGCTCTTTGTTCTTATCGGAAGAAGCGATACTGTCATCAATGCTGTCCTTGGTCTTCTCGACAAGTGCCGCTCCGTTCTCAACAGCCTTGGTTGTCTTAAGAATGATCTCTGTGATCTTCTTGGCACTGTCTGATGAAGATTCGGAAAGTGATGAAATCTCTTCGGCAACAACCGCAAATCCACGTCCTGCCTCTCCTGCTCTTGCAGCCTCGATTGAAGCATTAAGAGAAAGAAGATTGGTCTGTGAAGCGATATTGTTAATAGCAGTAACGAATTCGGAAATCTCATTGAAACAAGCCGAAATCTCGTGCATTGAAGCGACCAGTTCGTTCATTTCATTACCGCTTGTCTGAAGCTTGCCGCTTGTAATATCGGCGTTCTGTCGGATATCCTCTGCTGCCGCAACGATATTGTCCATATCGAGCGAAAGCTTATCCATTTCATTGGAAACATCGGCAACCGATGCCGACTGCGTGGTTGCTGATTCGGCAACGGACTCGGATGTCTGTGAAAGATTTGAAGCAAATTCTCTTACGGTATCGGCCTGAGTATTGATCTCACTGAAGCTTGCATTGAGAACTTGCATTATCTTTTCAAGCGATTCCTTGATCCTTATAAAATCACCATAGTACTCGCCCTTGACTTCAAAATCAAGGTTCTTATTGGAAATCTCCGTAACCGTATCTGCTATACCGTCTATATAGCTGCTAAGTCCTGCAATTGTACCGTTAAGAGCAGTGGAAACATCATATACTTCTTTGGAACTGTCATCGACATCAAACTGGAATGAAAGGTTTCCGTCAAGAATGTTGGTTACATTGCTTGAAACAGCCTCAAGAGGCTTGAAAAGAGGATCTATCTTCTTAACAAGTCCGCTTGAAGCGAGCTTAATAACCGCAAAGCTTATACCGACCATAAAAATGATCGCAACAACAACCGTGATAGCAATATTATTGTAACCATACATATAAATCAAGGACCACGAGCTATTGGTAAGCTTATCGGACCATGCCTTTACAATTCCCTTCTGATAATCGAAAAAGACAGACTTTCCTTTTGTGTACGCTTTACTGTATTTGGAATCGCTAACCTTAACAGACTGAGTAAGAGTGAGCTTAAGCTCATCATACGGGCTTGTAAGGATCGTTCCGTCTCCGGCAACGAGCATTGCATAATTATTTCCTACATAACTTGACTCAATAAGTGTCACGATCTTGTCCATATACATATCAAGGCCGGCGACACCTACAAACGTTTTGCCGTCATATATGGGTGCAGCAACCGTGATACATATGCTTCCGCTCTGTTCATCAACATACGGATCTGAAATATAATATCCCTCGGAAGAGCCGGCTGCTTCCTGATACCAGGTACGAGAAGTAACGGTAAAATCTGCGGGCGGGATCCACCCACCGCACATATATGTCATAACCTTATCCTGGTATATGGCATCATCATCCTGCAGGCAAACATATACAGCCGATACATCATCAAATACTTCAAGCGCATTATCGACATAGACATATTTGTCTTCGGCAATTACTGCGCCGCTTGCAACAGTCTTGATGAAAGCAACCTTCTCCGAAAGTGCAGCATCAACCTGTTTGGCATAGTTTTCTGCATTTTCCTCACCTCCGTTATTAGCTCTGGTGATGAGCAGTACCGCAAAGATTACTGTAAATATCAGAAAAATAATTGCGAGAAGAATTGTTATAAGTCTTGAAACCTTACTGCTGACATTCTTACTAAGCCTAACCATATCGATTTATGTCCTCCTTCAAAATATGATACTATTCTACCATAAAGATGGCGGCCGGTCTACCCTTCCGGCTGACCGGCCCCTCCGATCGACTGATTAATGTGCCTGTAACCCACCTTACAGGACTTCTAAAATATCCTCACGAACCGCGTCCATATTCTTATCCGCAATGCCAAAATCCATCTCACGGTAACTCCACGCAGCCCTTGCGATGCCGTATTTATCAAGGCATCTGCAGATCATACGATACCATTTAAGAGCATCCTCGGGAGCCGCTCTGTTAATAACGCCGAATTCTCCGCAATAAAGCGCAACTTTTCGCTCATTTGCGACTCTTACGGCCTCGCTCACAAGCATCTCAAAATACTCATCGCCGAGCAACGCCTCCCGATCAAACCCTGCCATTTCCTTCGCCGTAAGCAATGTATTGGCAGCGGTATTATCGATGTACTCGCCATAAGTCGATTCAAACGGCATCCTAAAATCCGTGTCCATCTTATCAACCCACGGAGCGCCCTGATGCGTAAATATGAGCGGCTCATAGCAGTGAAAATTATAAACGACATTCTCGTCAACAGGATACGGAAGATCCTTTAAAGCCTCAATGCTGTTATTATAATAACCGCCGAGAAGGATCTTGATATCAGGCGCAAATGCCCTGATCGCTTCGATACAGCGAGTGGATATTTTATTCCACTTGTCCGAAAACTCTTTGTCGGTAACCTCGTTAAGAAGCTCAAATGCGAGTCTGTTCGAATATGAGCCGAACCTCTTCGCAAACTCCTCCCAGAGCGTATAAAATCTTTCCTGATAGTCCTCATTGTCAAAGAAGCCGGCTTCCTGTTCTCCCTTATCAAAGCTGTATCCAAAAGTTTTGTGAAGGTCAAGGATCATATTCAGTCCGTATTTTCCGCACCATTCCAGTGCTTTCTCAATATATTTAAAGCCTTCCTCGATGCACCTTCCGTTCTCATCCTGAACGAGATTGTAATCCACAGGGATCCTTACATGGTCAAGCCCCCACTGCGCGATTATTCTTAAATCCTCTTGGGTTATAAAATTGTCATATCTCTCCTTGGTATGATCGCACTGGGAGAGCCAGCCGCCAAGATTGATGCCGTGTGAATAACCTCTGAATTCTTTCATACTAATCCGCCTTTCCGTTCATAAAGTATTCTACTGAACCATTTCAAATCTTACGTTTCTTATCCGGACCGTTTTAAGCCCCATAATCCTCAGTCTTCAATTCGTCGGTCTCTAGACGCTCGCGCATGCCGCGTAAAATATAATAGATCGACTCATAGCACTCCTGCCTGCCGCTGCCGAGAAGATAATCAAGATCCTCACGAACAAGGTCGTCACGAAGGAGCTGCGGAAGATACGGCGCATAATGCGTTCCGGCGCCTTCCTCAATCTCCCCGATAAAATCATCCAGGGATTTGCCCGGATTATAACTTCTTCCAACTCTGTCTGTAGCCGCGTCCATACAGTCCGCGCAAAGAACGAGATCGATCATAACCTTCACCGGACTCTTTAACGTATCAAAATCATCGGGATAACCATGTGAATCGTCATACCACCTGTGATGTCCCAGAGCCACATCCGCATATCTGCGCGTTGAAACATGTTTCATAAGAAGGTCGTATCCCGTCCTCGGATGTGTCTTAATAAGGTCAAACTCCATATCCAGAAGCCTTCTTCCGTATATAAAGATCGTGTCGATTATACTGATTTTACCGCAGTCGTGGCAAAGCGCCGCATTATATGCAAAACTGATCATCTCATCTGCACGCTCCTTAACCTCTGCCTCATCCTTGCAGCCCATGACTCCGATAAAATACTCCGGATGAAGTCGTATCAAATGCGTGCAAAGGCACTCCGTAATATGCCCCACCATCTTGGAATGCACATAGGTAGGCGGATGAAGCGCAGCCATGCTTTGAAGCAGCATATCGGTAAACGAAATCCCGCTCGGAGCCTCTGCAAACGAGTCCATTATTTTATAAAATACTTCAAGAAAAGTCGACATCCCGCCGCCACTTGGCATATAGAAAGCATAACTCAAAACATCCGAATACAATTTCTGAAGCAGCGCCTTCCTGCGCTCGCTGACGCGGCCCTTGCAAATAAGCGTGATCAGCTCATACGGGATCAGCAGATTCACATAGCACTCGCCCGCGGTAAACTCCGTAACCTCCCTGTTATCATAGAGTTTAAGCATCTGATCGATATATTCTTCCTCACTCGTTCTTCCGGTAAGAAAGCGGTTGCGAACCCAGGTGATCATGTCCGCATCGCGGTTTTCCCCGTCAAGCTCGCGCGTAAGATAATCGTCATTATCATCCCAGAAATCCATCAATTCATCGGTGCGCTCAGAAATAAGTTTCAGCTGCTCCTTGTCAAAACCCGCACCGTTACAGCGTTCAGTCGCCATCGCATAATACTGCAGAGTCCTGAACTTATGATAGCGCCAGTCATAATCTCCCAGCGCCTCCTTATAAAATTCATCCTCAGAGATATTGTACATAAGATTAAGTCTCTCAAGATGAAGCGCATTCATTTCCACGCTGCCGTAGAGACTTTCAAAGAACGAGATGCTGTATCTCGCGTCGTTTATGATAATTTTACGCAGTTGTGCATCCGTTATCTGCGCCAAATTATCCTTCTCAAGAAGAGTGTAAAATACGTCCGCTATATCCATCCCGCTTTTTCGGTAATGTTCGCTTATCTGCGCATAACCGCTTAATCTTCCGGTGATCGTCATCAGTTCGTACCAGATGCCGACCTGCGCATCCATACGGTGAATGCGCGCGGAAATATCATGTGCAAGGCTCTCATCACTTGCAAGACGTTTTTCGATAAGGGATGCAAAAGAAACATCCATATTCTCACCGTAGTGCTCGCTTATGAGAAGTCCGCTTAACGATTCGAGATCCTCGATATCCTCATCACCAAGCTTTATATCCGAAGCGATAACCGGAAAAAGCTCGGAATCAAGGAATTTACGGTTTTCCTTGGCCAACTCGCCGATCCTTATAAAATTCTCACGGAGCTTGTCGGTATAATCTGCTGCGCTTTCCACGTCATCAAGAGAGGGCGTGGAAAGCGCCCTTATCTCTTCCGTTCTTCTTATGTACTCGCGATAGGAAGTATCCCTGTTTCTCATTCGGTTCCCCTTCACCCACACTCAACGGGCTATCTTAAATATTTACAAAAACTTCTTCATAAAAACATCGTAATTCCTTCTATCACGAGGACTGCAATAAACTGCAAATTCGATCGTCTTAAATGAATACAAATATCTGTCAACCACATTCATTGAAGCCTCGGCAACGATTTCGGGATTATTGGCAAAAGCGCCGCATCCGAACGCTCCGAGAATAATGACTTCATTCTCTCTGTCACAAGCCGCCTTCATAATACCGGCAAGCCTTCTTTCGTGAATCGCAAAGAGATCTTCGTCAGAGGGTTTACCCCACTTGGGGCTCTTCATTCCGGAAATGAAATATTCACCGGGATTACTGAGATTAGGAGCCGCACATGTGATCACATTCACACTGTACCACTCATCCTCATTCATCACATTCATTTCACCGTCGTCGGTCCTGAAAACATAGACCCCGGGAGTATAAATAATATCGCCGTTATAGATAATATTCTTCTCTTGTCTGTGCGGACCGTAAAATCTTTCATACATCTCATTGGTGCTGAGACTGCAATAAAGTGTCGAGCACCTGCAAAGACTCTCTTCCTGCGCCGTTGCGCCTTTGGCCACACCTCCGCCGGGATGCTTTGCATTTGCAAAATTATGCACGCAGGTCCTGTTCCCCTTATAATGCGCCGCCGCTGCAAATGTGCGGTTCATGGAAACGATAACTTTTGCAGGTTCATCATACCTGTGAATTTCCTCATCCGCACTGTAATCATTATCCCCTTCGCGAATCATTTCCTGAGTTGCATTAGAGACTCTCACCGCCCCGGAAAGAAACGGACTCCTGGAAATGTAATCCATTGTCTCCAGAAAGATCTTTACATTTTCTTCTCTACCCATGTGATCCCCTCCTCAAATTATTTTACCATAAAGCAACGCTTTTGCATACCCCGGGCGTACTAAGGAAGGTTGCCCTTGCACGAGTTTATTCGCGGTAATATAATTAAATGCGGGTGTTTCTTATAAGGAGATATGATCATGAGCAACCTTTTTGAAAAACAGGACAGCCTTAACAACCCCATAGAATGCTTTGAATTTGACACCGGAAAAGAGATTTTTCCCGTCAGACCTCATTGGCATTATTTCGCGGAATTCATCTATACGACAAAAGGCAGCGTGAACATCAACTGCGGAGATAAGACTTATACCTTAAGTGAAGGAGATTTTATGATCCTTCACCCCTCGACCATACACTCGATCATGTGCTCCGATAAACCAAATCCCGGTAAAATGCCAATCTACCGGGTACTCAAATTCGATATTCAGAAATTTCCGGCCAACAACTCCTACTCGCCCTCGCCTGCGGATATTTTCCGATATGCGAGTAAAGAGAATATGAAGGTTTACTTCAAAGCCAAAGAAGCCGAGAGTCTTATGTGCAAAGAGATTTTTTCAGATTGCATAGCTGAGATACAGCACTATGATTACGGCGTGGATATGATGCTGCGTTCATCGATCTACAAGCTTATTTACAATATCATCCGCAAGTGGATCGGGGACGGCCTGAATATAAATGACTGTCCGGCAATCGGCTCCAGCTACGGCATTGAAAATATCACCGAATATATCGACAACCATCTCGAAGACAGGGTCAAGATCACCGATATTGCAAAGCATTGCAATATCAGTTACTCCAACTTTGCCGCCAAATTTCACGAGCGATACGGTATGAGCTGCAAGGAATACATCGAGAGAATGCGCCTCTTTAAAGCCGAAGAATACCTTCTGTTTACGGATTACGACCTCGATCAGATCAGCCGTAAAACAGGCTTTACCGACAGCAGCCATTTTATAAGGAGTTTCAAGGAATACCGCGGCACCACGCCCAAGCAGTTCCGTATGCAAAAGAAAAGAACCAACTGATACTCGGTGCTATCCTTCAAGGAAACTTCTCACGCGCTTGGCGTACGCACGCGGATGCTCTATTATCAGCTGCCCGTGCCCCATATCCTTGTATACCGTTGTCTTCACCTGTGGAAGAAATCTCTTCAGTTTCTTCGCACTCTTGGCAGGAAAATATTCATTGCTCCCATGCCAGAATGCCACCCTGTTCTTGTAGCCGCTTATCTTCGGGTCTATTTTATATTTGAAAGCTGCCCGGCACTCGCGGCCTATATTCTTTACCGTTACTTTCCTGTAGACAGTGTCCACAACGCCCGTATTTCCTTTGCCAAAAACCCGACCGACAAGTTTGTCAGGCATCTTTACTCCTGCCTTCACCAGCCAGATCGAAACCTGAAACAATTTGGTATAAAATATGCCAAGCGGCCCCATCGGTATGATAAACGCTGCATCGAGAACGGTGCGTCCTATATTGACCTTTCTTCTCGTAATCATCTCCGTTGCGATCGCCCCGCCAAGTGAGAATCCCAGGAGCAGGTCCAGACTTCCGCCAAGTTCATTCTTAACATATCTTTCAATCTGCCTGCACGAATCCTCTATTGATATAAATTCGCCCTGTCCGTTCGCATAGTGTCCATCAAGCACACAGACTATCACATGATATTCCGGCAAATATCCGATCACCTCATCAAAAAGTGACGAATCGTTTGCCATTCCGTGAATAAACATAATCGACTTATTTTGCTTACTGCCATATGTTTCAAATCTCATATTCAAGCTCCCGTAAATCCGTTTACTCAGGAAGCTGCCCGCATCAGATCCCTCACCCACTCGACACACAGCCCCCTGAAGTTAAATTTTAAATGGAGAAAAAAATATGTCAAACAAATATTTTACATTGGCTACTCGAATATTATACATTGGCTACTCGAATATTTTACATTGGCTACTCGGTTGCCTGCGTGAGATTCTCGGGAATTTCACCGATTACCGACTTTATCGCCTCATCAATCTTCTCATAGCCTGAATCTACAAGCTTTGCAACCTCTTCATTACTCGTTTCGTCACTGCCCGCCGGTCCTGCCAACACGAAGATCACATAATTCTCATGCTTATACAATCTGGCACCGGCCACCTTCGCAACCGCAAAAAACGCGGCCTAAGTGCCGACGCCTGCAAAGCCCGCAAACATACACACTATCTGATATGCTTGTGCTAAACCGGATGTAGCGATGCGAATGTACACAGTGTTGTGATTCTTACATACCTGCAGTTCCGGTCGTAGACCGACTGCGTGAGATTTCCTTGGAAATCTCACATGAAACAGCAATTCCGGTCAAAGACCGGTTGCGTGGGATTTC
>CAKZZH010000010.1 GCA_937885345.1 uncultured Lachnospiraceae bacterium
AATGTACTTGTCGAAGTCATTGGCAGTAACAAAATGTTTCTGTTTCTCGTCAAGCATACCACGCTGATACATTTTATAAAGACGGCGATTATAGGCTATGTACTGATTGTACAGAAATCTAGCCACACCGATAGAACGGATGATTTTTATTTTCTGTTCTTTAGTCGGGGCTATTTCCGTTTTGAACGCCTTTAGCAATAGTCTCATCCCCTTCAATCTGCTTTTTGTATTTTCGTAGGCCGTAAAGTCTACATGAAAATACCTGAAGAATACTTACTATATCCTGTACCAGTTCTTCATGGGGCGACAGCTTTTCGTTTTTTACGACAACTATTTCCACATTAAACTTGTTGCAGAATTTCTCAAACCAGTCAAAGCCAAATCGGACGAATCTATCTTTGTGTGATACAAGAATCATTTTGATTTTGTTTTCCATGACTTCGTTTAGAAGCTGATTCCATTTCTTGCGGTTATAATTAAGACCGCTTCCATAATCTCTGATAATGTCATCAACTATAAGCCCTTTGGCATTGACGTACTGCTGAAGGAAGTCCACTTGATTCTCAAGGTCATCTGTCTGATTTCTAGTCGATACTCTTGTGTAGATGACTATTTTTCGAGAATCAGTGTCTTTGCCAATACCTTTGAACTGCAAATACTGGTCGTAAGTATAATATCTTCGATTTGTGGGAGTTCTATTTGCTACAAGCGTTTTCTCTCTGTCCCAGCGTTGAAGCATCTTAACTGATACATTGAGAAGCTCGGCAAATTCTTTAGGTTTGTAATTAGTGATATTTAAAGTGTTCATAAACAGTATCCTCCTTGAGTATATTCAAACACGTTTAATCACTAATATCAATGTTCTTAATTACTTAAAGATTTCTCCTATAGAAAAAGCTTTCTGATATCGTTGAACAGCACTACTACCATAAGTATCATCAGGAGTATCATGGCCACAAAATTGACCATTCCTTCCTTCTCGCGGGGAATCGGTTTGCGTCTTATTGCTTCAAGCACAAGGAACACAAGTCTTCCACCGTCGATCGCCGGAATCGGAAGCAGATTCATAACACCGAGATTGGCCGTAAGCATTATCGTAAAATTCAAGATATTAAGGAATACATATAACGCTCCGTCGCTTCTGCTCTCATCAATAACCTCTCCCATAACCGAAACAATGCCTACAGGACCGCTAAGAGCATTAAAGGATACTTTACCGGTAAAAAGGAGCTTGAATGACTTAAATACCGCCTTGATCCAGTATCCGGTCTGTGCAAATGCATATCCGACCGTTTTAAGGGGGCTGAGCTTAACGCGCACATTAGCCATTGAAATCCCGGTTTCATAATAATTGGCCTCTACGCTTCTCGGGGTAACTTTACATGTAACTTCCTCACCATCTCTCACAACAACGATCGTAAGCTCATTTCCACCGCTCTCCCTTGTAAGCGAAATAACCTGAGAGGTATTTTCCACCTCCGTACCGTTAATACTAAGGATAAGATCACCGGCGCAAATTCCGCCCTCCTCAGCCGCAGAATCCTCTGAAACAGAATTGACAGAAGGTTCTTCGGCATTAAGCATAACACCGATCTGATATACATTTTCGATATATTCCGGAGTAAATACTGTCTCGTATTTCTCGCCGTCTCTCTCATATTCAACAACCCATTCACCGCCGCCGTATTCCATTGTGAAGATTGAATAATCCCCATAAAATACGATATTCGAGCCGTTGATCCTGAGTATTTTATCGCCTGACTCAAGACCTGCGGCCTCTGCAACCGAACCTTCGTCAACCGAATAAATAACAGCGGGATCGTATCCGATAATTCCCAGAAGTATAACGGATAATACAAATGCAAGAACAAAATTGGCGAAAGGTCCCGCAAGAACGATCGCAATCCTCTTAGCAAGAGGTGCCGATGCAAAGGAGCCTTCATTGGATGCGCTTACTTCTTCATCGTAACTGTTCGCATCAGCAGCGCCTTCACCTTCTTCGCCCTCTTCGCCTTCTTTGCCGACATATTGCTCATCCTCATAGCCCTTCATCCTGCACGAACCGCCGAAAAGAAAAGGCTTTAACGAAAACAACGTTCCTCTCTTGTCTCTGAATTTGAGAATTCTCGGACCGATACCAACCGAGAATTCTATAACTTTAACACCACTCAGTCTGGCCACTATAAAATGACCGAATTCATGGATGATAACAATCACACTCAAAATAGCAACCGCTATAACATATTTTAAAATATTCATAAAACACCTCAAAACAAATAATCGTAAAACCTGCCGGTGAAGGAATCCTCTCAGGAATTCTCCGGGGCAAATACCGATGACTCGGAAAGGAGCTTGTAAACATCCTGCTCACTCGCAAGGATCTCATCAACATTCGGATTATCAATGAATTCACAATTGTCCATCGCATACCTTATCATATCGGTGATCGTAAGGAATCCGATCTCGCCCTTGATAAAACGCGCAACAGCATATTCATTGGCCGCATTGAAGATTGTGGGCATATTACCGCCCTTTTTACCGGCCTCGATCGCATATTTGAGACCGACAAAATTCTCCATGTCGGGCTTTTCAAAGGTTATCCTGGAAAGTTCGTAGAAATCAAGTCTTCCGTTATTCATGGGGCGCCTGTCCGGATAAAATAAAGCATATTGGATCGGCAGCCTCATATCGGGAAGTCCCATCTGTGCAATAACGCTTCCGTCAACAAATTGAACCATCGAATGAATAATGCTCTGCGGTTGAACGATAACAGTAATATCATCGATATCTACATCAAAAAGCCATCTTGCTTCCATAACCTCAAGGCCCTTATTAACCATGGTTGACGAATCGACTGTGATTTTGTGACCCATCGCCCAGTTGGGATGCTTAAGCGCATCTGCAAGAACCACATCTTTCATCTCCTCGCGCGTTCTGCCTCTGAAAGGGCCGCCCGAAGCGGTAAGAAGGATTTTCTCTATTCTATTATATGACTCGCCGTTAAGACTCTGAAAAATCGCCGAATGTTCGCTGTCCACCGGTAAAATCCTAACATTGCACTCCCTGGCAAGTGGCATGATGATATGACCTGCCGTAACAAGTGTTTCCTTGTTGGCAAGAGCGATATCGTGACCGGTTCTTATTGCCTCAACAGTCGGCCTTATGCCGATCATACCGACAATTGCGGTAACAATAACGGATGCCCTTTCATCAGTTGCGATCCTGATAAGGCCATCCATACCGTAACAAATTTCATATTCAAGCCCCATAGTCAGGCTCTTTAAACAGTCTATATCCTTCTCATCGGCAACCGAAACGATCTTCGGCCTGAACTCGGCAATCTGCTCGGCAAGAAGTTTTATATTGTGCCCACCACTTAATCCGACGACCTTAAGAATGCTGTTATGTCTTACAATATCAAGTGTCTGAGTCCCTATCGAGCCTGTAGAACCAAGTATTGATATATATTTTGACCCGTCCGTTTCCATTTTACACGCCCTTTGCCATAAAAAACATTCCGATATAAACGATCGGAGTTACAAATATCATACTGTCAAATCTGTCCAGAATACCGCCGTGTCCGGGAATAAGATTTGAATAATCCTTAACATCATAATTACGCTTAACGGCCGAAGCTGCAAGATCGCCGAATATCGACATTATCGAACCCACAAATCCGATGATCGTAAAAGGAAGTGCATAATCGACGCCAAGCTTCCCCCTTAAGATAACGGCATATACAAAGGCAAAAATTGTACCTGCAAGTGTTCCGCCGATAGCACCTTCAATGGATTTCTTCGGGCTAAGAACAGGCGTAAGCTTGTGTCTGCCTATCGCAGAACCGACGAAATAAGCAAATGTATCCGATATCCATGAGCATATAAATATCATAAAATACAAGAACAATCCGTTTTCCATAATCCTGATCCTATAGAAAAACGAAAGCGGAACTGCAACGTATAAAACACCAAGCAATGAAAATGCTGCATCTTTGGCGGTATAACCCTTGGTAAAAAAAATGACATATACCATCATTGTAAGTATGCCCGCAATAAGTGCCCACATTGAGACATATTCTTCAAATCCGAAAAGCATAAGCGCATAATAAGCGATCGCAATCGCATATCCGCTGAATGCAAAAACCTTCTTGTGAATTCCGAGAACACGGTATAATTCAAACATACCCATGATCGAGAGACAGAGGGCAAATCCGAACATAACATACCCGCCGAAGATATCAACGGCAATAAGAAGGATAGTAAGTAATGTTGCACTGATGATCCTTGTTTTCATTATTCCTCCTTAACACCGCCGAACCTGCGGTCGCGATTATTATATTTTCTGATTTCATCGATAAGTGATTCTTTATTAAAATCAGGCCACAAAACCTCCGGAAAATCCAATTCGGAATAAGCGCCCTGCCATAAGAGATAATTTGATATTCTCTTTTCGCCGCTCGTTCTGATAATAAGATCGGGGTCCGGAATTCCGGCAGTATCGAGATACGATGAAATCAAAGTTTCATCGATGTCTTCGGAAGTTATCTTACCGGAAACAGCATCCTCCGTAATACGCTTAACAGCGCGGACGATCTCGTTTCTTGAACCGTAATTGAGGGCGATCTGAAATACAAGTCCAGTATTGTTCTTGGTTGCTTCCTGAAGCCTGTTTATACTTTCGATTATATCTTCATCAAGTCCGTTTTCGGTACCGATAATACGAACTTTATAATTATCCTTATTTGCTTTTTGAATACATGTTTTGAGATAATTACGGAGAATTGTCATAAGTCCCGCTACCTCAGCCTTGGGCCTCTTCCAATTCTCAGTGGAAAAGACATATACCGTAAGATATTTTATGCCTATAGAAACCGCATCATCAGTTATTTGTTCAAGGACTTTGCTGCCCTGCGCATGTCCGACATTACGCGGAAGAAAGCGTTTCTTCGCCCATCTTCCGTTACCGTCAAGTATAATGGCTACATGCTCGGGTATGTTCAGTCCAAGTTCTTCGTTATAGTTATCCATATTTAATCCTTACAAAACATATCGCTTAAAACCATAGGTTTTAAGCGATATTTGGTTACTGCATAAAACGCTGCCTGTATAATGCCCGTAGCGGCCAAAACAAGCGCCCTGCCAGATCAGACTGTCATGATTTCTTTGGATTTCTCTTCAACAGCTTTATCTATCTGAGCAATAAAGCGATCCGTAAGCTTCTGAATCTCATCCTCTGTTTTCTTAACATCATCCTCTGACATATCAGAATCTTTGCTTTCCTTCTTAACCTGATCATTGGCATCTCTTCTGATGTTACGAACGGCAACCTTGGCATTCTCGCCCTTCTTCTTGATATCCTTGGAAAGCTCCTTACGACGTTCCTCAGTAAGTTCAGGGAAGACAAGGCGAACCACTTTACCGTCATTGGAAGGAGTAAGACCGAGATCGGATGTAAGGATCGCTTTCTCGATATCCTTTACAAGTGAAGGCTCCCAGGGTGAAATCTGGATCATTCTGGGCTCCGGAACTGAAACGTTTGCTACCTGCTGAAGTGAGGAAGGAGTTCCGTAATAATCCACCCTGATCTTGTCAAGAATATGGGGATTGGCTCTTCCTGCTCTGATCGTACTGAAATCCTCGATAAGGTTATCGTAGGTTTTGTTCATTTTATCTTCTGCTGCACTGACTGTACTCATTGTGTCCTCCTTGGATACATAAATTCTTATATGCTAAAATACATTAATCAACGCTTACAAGCGTTCCGTGCAAAGTGCCGTTATATGTGCTTATTATCGAATCAGGCTCATCGAGTCCGAAAACAACAAGAGGCATATGATGCTCCATGCACATAACCGATGCGGTAAGGTCGATAACGCCGAGTTTTTGGTCGACAACCTCCTGAATGGAGATTCGATCATATTTAACGGCATTGGGATTGATTTTGGGATCACTGTCATAGATTCCGTCAATTGCTTTTGCGAGATAGATCGCGTCCGCATCCATCTCTATCGCACGAAGCACGATCCCCGTATCCGTTGAAAAATAAGGATGTCCCGTACCTCCGGCAAAGAAAACGACCATTCCCTTGCTGAAATATTTATTGGCACGATCCTTAGAGAAAAGCTTAGTCATATCACCGCATTCAAAAGGTGTAAGAACCGCCGTCATAAGGCCTTTGCTTCTGAACATCTCGGAAACATAAATACAGTTCATGATCGTAGCAAGCATACCTATCTGATCGGCCTTGACACGATCCATGTTCTCGCTGGTTCTTCCGCGCCAATAATTGCCACCGCCGATCACAACACCAACCTGAGCGCCGTCATCAACGATCTGCTTAACCTGCCCGGCTATATCGAGAACTCTTGCCTCGTCATATCCCTTTCCGCCGGTTCCTGCAAGGGCCTCACCGGAAAGTTTAAGAATTATTCTTTTCTCTTTCATTTATTTGTTTACTCCAAAGAACTTGCTTGGACTGTTATCAGCGTATACCTGAGCACACATACCCTCGATAGCAGCACCGCTGTTAATCTGTACCTGCTTAGATTTGATATCACCCATTACGATCGCCGTTGAATCAAGAATAACAGGTCCGTGAACATCGATATTACCCTTTATAGCGCCCGCAATAACAGCACCTGTTGCATTAAGGTCACCCATAATGACCGAACCGTTTCCGATCTTAACAGGTCCCTTACAATCAATATTACCGGTTACTCTTGCATTATCAGCAAAGAAATCGGAAGATACCGAATTACCTACGATCGTTCCGCTTACGACAAGCTTCCCTTTACATGTAACATTACCTTCAACGGTTCCGAGAAGTTCAATAGAACCACTTGACTCAATATCACCATGGATCTTAAGACCTGCCGTGATTATTGCAGTCTCATCATCGGGAACATCCGAGTCATGCTCTGCGTTTACCGGTTTCTCGTTCTTAACTGCCTTGGGCGTATTATCTGCCTTGACGGGCTTAGCAGGTGCCATAGGTTTTTCCGCTGCAGGCTCCTCTGCCACAGTCTCGGGTGCCGGAATATCTGCCGGCGAATCATCAAGTGCTACAGGCTCATCATCGGTAAGTGTATCGACGATCATATCGCCATCACTCTCAAATGAAGCACCTGTAAGTTCCTGATCCTCCTCTTCTCCAAGTTCGTTAACCGCTTGTTTAAGATCCTTGAAAAAACTCATTGTTAAATCCTCCTATCCGAAGGGGGCTTTCCCCTCACGATCATTTTATTCGACACTGTGGTGAATCTGCGATGAAGACTGCGTTATGGGCAGAACAAGCGCATTCATATCATTAAGTGTCTGTAAAATACTTGGTATTGCCTCCAATGTGGTAGGCTTATATGTTGCATCATGCATAAGCACAATTGAAACATCATTGTTTTGTATTCCGGTAATGACGTTATTATATACCTGCTCCTTGGTAAGAAGCGTTGATCCGCCGTCTCCGGAAGAAACATTCCAGTCATAATACCTTATACCGACGCTGCCGAGATAGTCGATATAATTGGTAATCGGGATCACGGTCTGTGAATTGGATGAGCCGCCCGGGAATCTGAAATACCTTGAATCATATCCCGTAAGATCCTGTATATAGTCGTGAATATTCATAACTTCCTTGGTAAAATCCTCAACGGAATTATATACGATCTTGTAATCATGCGACCATGTATGCATTCCGAGAGTGTGTCCTCTCTCGAGGATCGATTTGTACTCGTTTTCAAAGCCCTCATGGTAGTTAACAAAAAAGGTGGCTTTGGCATTATACTGATCGAGTGTATCAAGAAGCGTCATCGTATTCTCGCAGGGACCGTCATCAAAAGTAAGATATACAACCTTCTGGCCTTCGGCTCTGTCTGCCTCTGTTATACGACCGTCATCTGAAACAGTCGTCTCCCCGGTGCTTTCCTCCTCGGATTGGCTTTCGTCCTGATGACTGTCGCTCCGGTCCGTTTCAATCGGATCCGTTTCATTTGAATCCGATCCGTCTGTTTCCGCTTCGCCGGTATCTTTCCCGGAAGGATCCTCATTATTTATATCATCGCCGCTTTTACCTGGACTGTTTCCTGCCTCAACATCATCCGCATACGTTCCGTTTTCAAGCGCCCGGCTAAGGCGGTCAACGGATGCTTTGAGCTCCTTGATCTCGTTACTGACAAATGCGAGTCTTATAAATAAAATTATACATAGAACTATAGGCAATATAGTTGCCACAGTCCTGGAAATTCGAAGAAATGATTTGATCCTTTCAATCCTTTTCCTTCGTTCAGCTTCTATATCGTTCATCTTAAACCTCTTAAGGTATAAACATAAATCAAAACATTCTATGAAATTATACCACAAGAGCCGCGATAATTGAACAACTAATTTATTTTTTTGGGGGGTTGGGCAAACAAATAGGAGGGAATGCTCCCTCCTACCTGTTATATATGATCGTCTGAAAAATACCCGTGCGCAGTCTTACTCGGCCGCTTCAGTAGTCGCCTCCTCACTCTCTTCTTCGATAAAATCATCCGCAGAAGCTGACATAAACTGCATTACATTATTGACATCGGTCGTATATATATCATTTACGCCGGATTTCATTATTGTATATGCGTAGGTATCTGCCGTTGAATCTTCGTAATAAGCGCCTACAACAAGCTTAACCGTCTGCTCGTTGCCATCGGTATCCGTATAAGTAACGTCCATTATGTACGAAGGCTCGTCCATACCGTAAGCGGAAAGTTCATCATCCGTAATATTATGTGCGACCATTGCGGAATAATCGGCTTCAAGAGCGGATATAAAAGAATCCATTGTATCCGTATCCGTCACTTCATAAGCATCCGCTCCGTCGCAAGATACCATCCAGACACTGCTTGTAACAGTATTTCCGTCATCACCTTCCATCTCTTTGTCTTCTTTTGTAAACTCTCTCACATTTTCGCCGGCGGTAACGATGATCCTGGTTTCCGCACCTGCATAATCAGCCTGTGAAAGAAGAACAAGATCCGTATACAGATCATATGCAAAATATGAATAATTAAGAAGTGAGCATCTGTAAACCGTTGAAGTATCGCCGTTTAAGAGCACATAATACTGGCTGCTGTACATATCTCCGATACCGATGGTTGTTTTATTACCGTTTTCATCAGTGATCGTTACCTCGAGCGGATCATCAAGGCCATAGCTTTCGAGAGTGTCTCCATCGGTTATTTTAAGAGATGCCGTAAGACCTTCGAGCATGGACTCGATAGTTTCTATTTTGGCCGTATTAAGCGGAAATGCGCTGTCCGGGTCATATACCCAGTCACCATCCTCCGAGTCCTTTGAGAAAGACAGATCGGCGGCTCC
>CAKZZH010000011.1 GCA_937885345.1 uncultured Lachnospiraceae bacterium
GTATCGTAGGAGTTTAGGGCTGGTAGCATAGGTCCAAGAAAATGTCCGCACCTCCAGTCCGTGATTAATGTTAATTGATCTACGGTAATGTATTTTGGAAGGCATAGAAATGTTTGGACGAATTGGAAAATGCATATGTACTGCGCTTATCGCAATTATACTTTTAATCGGTATTATACCGGAAACTTCCGTTTATGCAAAGGATGTGGCTCCGGATATTCTGGTTCTCAGCTCGTACAGTTTATCCTATGAGGAGGTCCCGGAGCAACTGGACGGGATAATAGACGCTTTATCCGAGGATATATACAGTGTCGATTTTGAATTCATGGACACCAAGCGATTTGGCGATGATGAAGATATTCTCGAATTCTATGCATATTTCAAATACAAATATGAGAAACTTGGTGCCTACGATTACGTGATCTCATGTGATGATGCCGCACTACAGTTTGTAATGGATTACAGGGATGAGTTTTTTATGGACACTCCCGTAATCTTTATCGGTATAAATGATGCCGACAGATGCGACGAGGCCAGGGCACTCGGAATGGTAGGTTTTAACGAGACGCCGGATTATGCGGTCAATCTCGATCTTATAAGATCCTTTTTCCCCGAACGAGGAAACCTTTTGGTAATTGTTGACGGAACATACACGGGAGTCGGATTTTATAAGGGAGTGCTTCCTTTTATCGAAGATAATGAGTCATTTGACAATATCGAGATTTATAACACCTCTGATGAGAGCGCGCCCGAGATAAGAGCGAGATTAAATGCGCTTGATGACAGCTGGAGCATACTTGATCTGGCGTTTTTTGAAGATGCCGACGGCAATGCTTATACGGTTGAAAAAGGTGTTAAAATGATCCTTCAGTGCTGTGACGCTCCGATATTTCGTCTGTCGGTTTCGCCTGTCGGATACGGAACGATCGGAGGAGTGGCTTACAGTCACAGGAACGCGGGCTATGCAGCCGGTGAGATCGTTCATGATTTTATCGCAGGCGCAGCTCTTTCCGAAATAGATATGCAGTACATTGATGTTTATACGCCGATTTTTGATCGGGATGTACTTGATAAATACGGCATTACAAACAGCCTTCTCCCGAGTGATTCGGTAATAATCAATGAGCATGTCAGCTTCTATAAGCAGCATATGCTGGTGATCAATATCTCTATTGTTATAGTGCTTGTTACGATAATAATCGTTCTTATCATTGTGGATCTGTTAAGAAAGAAACGTCAGAGTGAACTTGACTTTCTGACGCAGCTTCCGAATCGTAAATACATTCTCAAGAAACTCATCAAGCTTCGTTCCAAACGCAAATATTTTGCGGTATTTATGATGGATTTTGACGGCTTTAAGGGCGTCAACGATACCTTTGGGCACAGGTTCGGCGATGCACTTTTGGTCGATGCTGCGATAAGACTCAAATCCTACAAAAAGGAAGGTGTGTCGGTAGGAAGAATCGGCGGTGATGAATTCCTCGGCTATATCGATAAGGCTGACTCTGCCGAGATAATCAGACTTTGTGAGAATATGTGTGAAGTGATAAGTGAACCTTATATTTCCGAGGAGAATGAACTTAGGGTTACGGTAAGCATAGGCGTTGCCATATATCCGGATAATGCGACGGATGTTGAAGCGCTTATTGCTTATGCCGATACGGCATTGTACAATACCAAGAGACAGGGCAAGAACGGGTACACAATTTATTCGGAATGATATCGGTCATTGTAAAATGTGACAACCTCTGTTGCATGCGTTTATTTTAGTATTTTAAGGAGTTAATATGAATTACAACGAGGCATACGAATTATTAAAAAAATTCAACCAGGAGCATATACTTAAGTATTATGACGAGCTGGATGAGGCCGGTAAAAATCAGCTTCTCGAGGCTGTTTCAAATACGGATTTTACATTTATAAATGATGGAAATGAAGGTGCGGACAGATCCGGATACAGCAGCGTTGAGCCTATTAAGGTACTTACCGTTGATGAGATACAAAAAGATAACGCGAAATACTATGAGCTGGGCAGTGAGGCTATTAAGAGCGGCAAAGTCGGCGCTGTGCTTCTTGCCGGCGGTATGGGTACAAGACTTGGGATCACCGGACCTAAGGGTAAATTTGATATCGGTCTTACCAGGCATGTGTATATTTTCCAGAGACTGATCGAGAATCTTATGGATGTGACAAATGATCTCAATGTGTACGTTCATCTCTTTGTTATGACCAGCGATAAAAACGACGAAGAGACCAGGGCTTTCTTCAGGGAACATAACTATTTCGGATATCCTTCGGAGTATGTACATTTCTTTGTTCAGGATCTTGCTCCCGCGACGGATTATTCGGGTAAAGTATATATGGAAAGCAAATCCCTTCCTGCCACATCGCCTAACGGTAACGGCGGCTGGTATTCTTCGATGGCGAGAAGCGGTATGACTGATATGATCAGAGATAGGGGCATAGAGTATCTCAACTGCTTTGCGGTAGATAATGTTCTTCAGAGAATTGCAGACCCTGTATTTATCGGAGCCTGCATAGCGGATAAGAGTCCCTGCGGAGCCAAGGTTATCAGTAAGGTAAGCCCCGACGAGAAAGTAGGCGTTCTCTGTCTTGTAGACGGAAGACCCGGCATTGTTGAATATTATGAGCTTACGGACGAGCTTAGGGATGCCAAGGATGAAAACGGCAATTATATATATAATTACGGCGTTATCCTCAATTATCTTTTTAAGGTAAGCGACCTTAACAAGATTCAGGATGAGAAGCTCCCGGTTCACAGAGTAGAGAAGAAGATTCCGTATATGAATGAGCAGGGCGAGTTTATTTCACCTGATGAGCCGAACGGTTACAAATTCGAAAGCCTCATTCTTGATATGATCAAGATGATGGATGGCTGCCTCGGATATGAGGTCGTTCGCGAGAAGGAATTTGCACCGATCAAGAATATGACCGGTATTGATTCTGTTGAATCTGCAAGAGAACTTGTTAAGAAGAACGGAATCGAATTATAATTCGCCGTTTCGGTGCATTGAGAATTTACCCATCGGATACTTTTCGAGATTGGCGAGAACATGACGTTCATCCGCTTTGGAGAGAAGACTGTTTCTCGCTCTTGTTATTTCATTCTCGGCCTTGTATCTGGAAGGACCGCCGACGCATCCGCCGGGACAAACCATACCCTCGATAAAATCCTCCGCAAGTCTTCCGTTCTTGAGCTGTATAAGTGCTTTACGACATTCATCGCCACCCGCGCATTTAAGAAGCGAGATAGAAGAAGTATCTTCACCTCTCTCATTCATACATTCGATAACCGCAGCGGCAACTCCGCCCGAGCCGGCAAAACGCTTGCCGTAAATGGAAGCTTCCTGATATGAGTCTTCGGCCGGCACAAAATCCATATCCTTGGATCTGAGGAGAGCTTTAAATTCTCCGTAGGTAATCGCATAATCCGCATTATCCGGAACGCTCTTGTCCTGTGATTCAGCCTTCTTGGCGATGCAGGGACCGATAAATACCGTTATGCAGCCGGGGTGCAGGTATTTGAGATATCTTGATATGGCACACATCGGTGAAACAGTTGTGGACATATTGTTCTCGAACTGCTCGGGGAACTGATTTCTTAAAAGATTGATAAAAGCGGGGCAGCAGGAGGTGGTCATTTTACGGCCTTCTTTGAGAGCTTCCGACCATTCCAGCGATTCATATGCGGCCGTCATATCTCCGCCGAGACCAACCTCAACCATATCCGTAAAGCCCATTTGGATGAGAGTCGCACGAAGAGAAGCCATTGATACGTTCTCGCCGAACTGGCCTTCCGTAGCGGGCGCGCACATTGCATATACCTCTTTGCCCTCAAGTATAGCATTGATTATTTCAACAAGATAGGTCTTAGAACAGATCGCGCCGAAGGGGCAGTTGTGTATACAGTGACCGCACTGAACGCATTTTTCCTCATCTATCTGGCAAAATCCGTATTCATCATAGGTTATGGCGCCTGCAGGACATGCCTTTTTGCAGGGACGTTCAAGGTGGACGATAGCACCGTAGGGACAGGCGGACGCACACATACCGCATTCTTTACATTTGGAAGCATCGATATGCATTCTCGTATCACCGGGCGTAATAGCGCCGAAACGACAGGAATTAAGGCATGCCTTACCCATACAGAAACGACAGTTATCCGTAACGGAATAAGCGGAAATAGGACACTCATCGCATGCCGCATCGATAACCTGAACTATATTGTCCGTATCGATATCGGGATTGGCGTTCTTGGCGCATGCAAGACGTATCCTCTGGCGGATTATCTCGCGCTCCTTGTAAATGCAGCATCTGTAATCCGTCTTAGGTCCGGGTGCAAGCTTATAGACAAGTCTGTCTGCGGATTCGTCATTAAGCGTACCTTCCCATGCAAGGCGGCAAACCTCTTCCATTATTTTATGCTTAAGCCAAATTATACCTTCGTCGTTATTAACCATATCAGCACCTGCCGGTTCATATTATCACTTTAGACATTATATCATATAAGTGGTTTGTCGCAAAGCGTCCAAGCGCTGATCCTTGTATTTATTTTATTAGTTTCTATTACTTGCAGTAAAGCTTTATTAAGACTATAATGTCTTTTATGGGCGATAAAATAAGCAAATTATATGATCCGGATATGAGAGAAGCATTGTTTTCACTGTATGAAGGCATGAACGAGAGGCTCAGATTCTTTGAGGAGCTCGTTATCGGAAAGAGCAGGGCAGATGCGATCCTTGTAAGGGAAAACGAGATTGTCGGCTTTGAGATTAAGAGCGATATGGATTCTCTTGTAAGACTCGAGAAGCAGGTTAAGAATTATGAGCGCTTCTGCGATCGTTGCTATATAGTTACGGGTGTGCATTATGCGGATCGAATAGATGATTATGTTCCGAAGCATTGGGGAATATATGAGGTTTCTCTTACGGATAACGGCGAATATCATATAGAGATGAGCCGGGAAGCCGTTCATAATCCCAAGGAAAGACCCAGGGTGAAGCTTAAGAATCAAATGAGCCTTTTGTGGAGAAGCGAGCTTGTATCGATCATAAGAACCAACAAGTACGGCGGCGTATCGGGCAAGAATAAGAGAATACTTAAGGAGCAGATCATTGAGAAAGCAGGTGACAGTCTTGCGAGACGGTTTACCTACGATGCTCTTATCGAGCGCGATTACAGCATTTACAGGAAGGAAGATGGCGATGAAAGTTGACATTTTCCCGTAAAACCATACAATATTTACATACGTATTTTATAGAAACAGGAGAGTGAAAATGAAGAAGATTATACTTACCGGAGACAGACCTACAGGAAGGCTTCATGTGGGACATTATGCAGGCTCGCTCAGAAGAAGAGTGCAGCTGCAGGATTCCGGAGAATATGATGAAATATATATTATGATCGCCGACGCACAGGCGCTTACGGATAATTTTGACAATCCGGAGAAGGTCAGACAGAATATCGTAGAGGTGGCACTTGATTATCTTTCGGTCGGACTTGACCCGAATAAGTCCCATCTTTTTATACAGTCAATGGTCCCCGAACTTACGGAAATGACTTTTTATTATAACAATCTTGTAACCTTATCGAGACTTGAGCGTAATCCTACAGTTAAGAATGAACTTCAGCTCAGGGGATTTCAGGATAGTATTCCGGTAGGTTTCCTTACATATCCCATCAGTCAGACCGCGGATATCACTGCTTTTAAGGCAACCGTTGTGCCGGTCGGTGAGGATCAGCTTCCCATGCTTGAACAGGCAAGGGAGATCGTGCGTAAATTCAATTCAACTTACGATGAGGTTCTTGTTGAGCCCCAGGTTCTTCTTCCCGACAATAAGGCATGCCTTCGCCTTCCCGGTACCGACGGCAAGGCCAAGATGAGCAAGTCGCTCGGTAACTGCATTTATCTTGCGGACACACCTGAAGACGTTAAGAAGAAGGTTATGTCCATGTATACCGATCCTGATCATATCAAGGTTGAGGATCCCGGCAAGGTTGAAGGTAATGCGGTATTTACATATCTAGATGCCTTCTCTACGCAGGAGCATTTTGAGAAGTATCTTCCCGATTACAAGAATCTCGATGAACTCAAAGAGCACTATATGAGAGGCGGTCTTGGTGATGTTAAGGTTAAGAAATTCCTGAATAATGTTATGCAGGAAGTCCTTGAACCCATCAGAGAGAGAAGACATAAATGGGAGGCCGATATACCTGCCGTATATGAGATCCTCAAAGAGGGCAGCAGGGTAGCTCAGGCTAAGGCGGCAGAGACTCTTGCCGAGATGAAGGCAGCCATGAAGATCAATTATTTTGATGACGGTGCGCTTATAACAGAGCATGTCAACAAATATAGATAATGGCGGTCGGATAATGAACAAAGATATACAATACAAGATTCTGGCATTTGATATTGACGGAACTTTGGTAGACGAAGAAAAGAATATAAGGCCACGCACCAAGGAAGCGGTTCTTAAGGCCGCTACAGCGGGCTGCAATATAGTTATTGCATCCGGACGTCCGGTTAACGGCGTGCTCAGATTCGCAGAGGAGCTCGATCTTAAGAATAATAACGGATTCATACTTGCGCTTAACGGCGGCGTGATCCTTTCTCTTAAGGATAACTGCATTATTAAATACGCAACGCTTCCGAGTGAATTTTACCGCGAAATATATGAGCTTTCCAAGAAATACTCGGTTCCGCTTATGACCTATGACAAGGAAGATGTGTACGGTTCGTTTTCCTTTGCGAAGACCGTTATTTCCGAGGACATCTATGACAAATATATACAGATCGAAGCAAGGATCAATAAACTTTCATGCAGGCAGGTGCCGGATCTTTGCAAGGAGCTTGATTATCCGGTTACCAAATTCATTATGACGGGTGACGGTGACTATCTTGCCAAGGTTGAACCCAAGATCGCAGAGGCACTAAGCGGTAAAGCAGATGTGTACAGATCTGCTCCTTTCTTTCTGGAGATTGTTCCGATAGGTATAGATAAAGCGGAATCGCTCAACTATCTTGCAGGAAGCCTTGGATATACAATGGATAATGTTATGGCCTTCGGTGACGGATATAATGATGTTTCAATGCTTGAACATGTCGGTATGGGAATAGCAATGGCAAACGGGTGCGATGAAGCCAGAGCAGCTGCGGATTATGTTACCTCGTCCAATGAAGAGGATGGCTGCGCAGAAGCAATTTACAAATTTGTTATATAGGGAGGAGAGCATATGAGCAAGTCAATTCATACGGAAGAGGTCGATCATCTCTTTGAGGGAATACTCAGTCTGAAGAGTGTGGATGAGTGCTATGCTTTCTTTGAAGATGTGTGCACCGTCAATGAACTGAAGAGCATTTCTCAGAGATTTGAAGTCGCCGCAATGCTTAGAGATAAGCAGACCTATCAGGATATTGCCGAGAAGACCGGTGCTTCCACCGCAACAATAAGCAGGGTGGCAAGAGCGCTCAATTACGGCTCGGACGGGTATGATATGGTCCTTGACAGAATCGGTAAATAAGAGCCGTGCATCTTTGTTTGATACGACAAGTGAATATTGCGCAGAAGCGTATTTAAAAAATAATCCCTCATATGAGGGATTATTTTTTGGATTTATCGGATTTGTCCTGTTTATCATTCTTGCCTGATTTGCCGCCTTTGGCGGACTGCTCGGATTTCTTGTTTGTCTGCATATTGTAATTGGTTTCTATAAGCTTCTCGAGCATTTTACGCTTAAGGAAGATATCGAAAGCGAGCATACCCATCATGATAAAGTTCTGTAATTCTTCCCTCTCGCTTATGTCTTTGATATCGGTAAAATGCTGCCTTGCCTCAAAACTCTTGGAATACACATCTTTGCTTGTCTTAACGATCTGATTCTTTATCGAGTCGTACATCTCGGAATATATGAATTCGACATTCATATCATCGTCATTAAAAAACTCTTCATTAATGGGGTCGAGCATTTTCTTAACTTCGCTTACGGGCAGAATACCCTTAAAATAATATATAAATATAAGCATTATAAGATGCTGCTTGGAATACTTTTTATTGACCGGAGGAGGCAATACTCCGCTTTTGACATAGTTGTTGATCATGGTCTTGGTAAGGACCACGTCATCCTCATCGAATTTGATTGAAGCAATATGTGTATCGAGATATGTTGTCACCTGATCCATATACAGATCGACATCCGGGAAATCGCCCGGCTGAATGTTCTCGATCTGTGTTATCTGTGATAACAGTGCTTTTAAAATGCGGTCCTGTGAAGACATATATATACCTCTTGATCCTGATCTTCTCACATTATACACTTTCATATCCTCAGAGGCAAGGATACTCATAGTCGGTAAAATACTTTTTCACGTAATGAAAATCCAAAAATAATGACACAGGCAAATAAATATGATAAAATATATCTCGTCCGCAGGTCGCAGAGTTTGTAGTAAACGGACGGCTGCCTAAGGCGGGAATATTTTACGGCATATCAAGGGTATGCATAATAACAGTGACACATAATAAGGGAGGTAATTGTAATGGGCATTCTTGCAAGATTTAAGGATATCATGTCCGCCAACATTAACGCTATGATCGATAAGTGGGAGGATCCGGAGAAAATGATCGATCAGTATATGCGTAATCTGGAGGAAGATCTTGGCAAAGTTAAGAAGGAAACAGCATCTGTAATGGCAGATGAGACCAAGTGCAAGAGAGATCTTGATGAGTGTGAGGCAGAGATCAATAAGCTTCAGGCATATGCAGAGAAGGCAGTTATCGCAGGCAACGATGATGATGCCAGAACATTCCTTACCAAGAAGCAGTCGCTTCTTACCAAGAAGGAAGCATATCAGAAGACTTATGATATCGCACACAGTAATGCAGAGAAGATGCGTCAGATGCATGACAAGCTTGTTAACGATATCAGCGAGCTCAGTTCAAGAAGAGATACCATCAAGGCTAAGGTTAAGATCGCAAAGGCTCAGCAGACCGTTAATGAGATGGAATCTGCAATGGGTAATGCCAAGAATAATCTCACCGCTTTCGGTAAAATGGAAGCCAAGGCTGACAAGATGCTTGATGAGGCTAATGCAATGGCTGAACTTAATAACAGCGGAACAGAGAAAACCGTTGAAGAACTTGAAGAGAAGTATAAGGTTAATGCACCCGAGATTGATGATGAACTTGCTGCTATTAAGGCTAAGCTTGGACAGCAGTAAGGTGTACAATTTCTATAATGCAGATCGGATATGAGTGATAATGAGCAGTAACAGATACGATTCACTTAATGATGAACAGAAGGAGGGCGTGTTCACTACAGAAGGACCTGTCCTCCTTCTTGCTGGTGCGGGTTCGGGTAAGACGAGAGTCATAACCTACAGGATCGCGCATTTAATAGAGGACCTCGGTGTATCACCGTACAGCATACTTGCCATAACCTTTACCAATAAGGCAGCAGGCGAGATGAAGGAGCGAGTGGATGTACTTACAGAGGGAAGAGCGGGCGGCTCGTGGATAATGACTTTCCATGCGGCGTGCGGTAAAATTCTCAGGGTCCATGCCGACAGGCTTGGTTACAGTGACAAATTCACTATTTATGACAGCGACGATCAGGTCGGTGTCATTAAGGACGTGCTCAAACGTCTGGAACTGGACCCCAAGCGGTACAAGGAGAAGGCTATTTTATCGAGGATATCATCGGTCAAGGACAATCTGATAGATGCTGATGAATTCTACAAAAGAGCCGGAAGTGATTACGCAGAGAAAATGATCGCAGAGGTGTATCGCCTCTATCAGGAGACTCTGCTTAAGAATAATGCCATGGACTTCGATGACATGATCTTTAATACGGTAAAGCTTTTCAGGCAGTGTCCCGATGTGCTTGAAAAATATCAGGAGAGGTTCCGCTATATAATGGTCGACGAGTACCAGGATACCAATATAGCGCAGTTTAAGCTTGTACAGATCCTTGCCGCTAAATACCGTAATCTTTGTGTGGTCGGTGATGACGATCAGTCCATCTACAAATTCAGAGGTGCCAATATTCAGAATATCCTTGAATTTGAGGTGTATTTTCCCGATGCAAAGGTTATTAAACTTGAGCAGAATTACCGATCGACACAGAATATTCTAAGCGTTGCCAATTCGGTAATAGCCAATAATTCGGAGCGCAAGGAGAAGAAACTTTGGACCGCATCCGACGACGGCAGTAAAATATATTTCAGCAAATACGGGACCTCGTTTGAGGAAGCGGAGATGATCGCGGCGAGTATCGCCACACAGATTAATGACGGATATGAATATAAGGATGTAGCAATCCTGTACAGGACAAACGCTCAGTCGCGTATACTCGAGGAAAAGCTCATCAATGAAAATATACCTTACAGGATTTACGGAGGAGTCAATTTCTATTCAAGGAAGGAGATCAAGGATGTTCTCTCCTATCTTAAGACGATTGACAACGGTGTGGACGATATGGCGGTGCGTCGTATAGTCAACATACCTAAGCGCGGTATTGGTACTACCTCCCTCGATAAAATCCAATCCGCTGCCTACTCGGAAGATATCAGTCTGTATGAGGCTCTTCTCAGAATCGACGAGATGGCCGATCTTAAGAGAACGGCGGCTAAGGTTAAGGATTTTACCGCTCTTATCGAGAAGATGAGGAGCGATTATGCCAGGCTTAACGTCAAAGAGATTATTGAACATTTGCTCGATGATATCGGATACAAGGAGTACCTTCAGGAGACTGAGACCGACGAGGAAGCGGAGGAAAGGCTCCTCAATATCGATGAACTTATTTCCAAGGCAGAGATTTATGAAGAATCGGCCGAAGAGCCATCT
The DNA here is from genome assembly GCA_937885345.1 of uncultured Lachnospiraceae bacterium. Lineage (GTDB taxonomy): Bacteria > Bacillota > Clostridia > Lachnospirales > Lachnospiraceae > Eshraghiella. Next base: position 10,863 of record CAKZZH010000011.1, read on the forward strand.
CTTTCAGGATTTCTTGAGGAGGTTGCACTCGTTGCGGATATCGATAATCTCGACAATAATGCTAATATAGTGTCGCTTATGACTTTGCACAGTGCCAAGGGACTTGAGTTCCCCGTTGTATATATGGCCGGAATGGAGGAGAATCTCTTCCCCAGCTCACGCTCTGTCGCAGAGGGCGAGAGTGAAGTGGAAGAAGAGAGACGACTTTGCTATGTCGGGATCACCAGAGCGAAGGACAAGCTTTTTATGAGCGCGGCCAGACAGAGAATGATCCGCGGCGAAATAACATACAATCTTCCGTCCAGATTTATACGCGAGATTCCCGACGAATTTCTAATAAAATCCGAGACCGACAATTCATTCAGCTTCGGTGGCTTCGGCGGCAGCAGCTACGGCTCGGGCACTGGGGCGGGCTTCGGCGGCTCGGGCGCCAAAGCGGGCTTCGGAGGCAGCAGCTACAGCGCTGTGCGTAAGAAGAAATCGTCTGTGGGTCCCGCTGCGGATGTAAGCGTATACTCTTCAAAGGAGGCTCTGTCTAAGTCATCCGCGCTTGATTACGGCGTGGGAGACAAGGTGTCACATGCCAAATTCGGAATCGGCGTTGTCAAAGAAATCAAGGACGGAGGAAGGGACTTTGAAGTGACGGTTGAATTTGATGGATTCGGCGTCAAAAAAATGTTCGCAATGTTTGCAAAACTAACCAAAGCGTGATAGAATATAAGCACCTAATTATCCAGAAAGGAAGTAGAGCGATGAAGAAAATATCAGAAGTATGGAATGACAGCAAATTAGCCACTTATTTTAAGAAGGAGCCCGAAATTACCGTAGTTGAGGAAGAGCCCAAGAGCAAGCACACGGCCGTTAAGGTGTTTGCGGTTATTGGTATTATTGCCGTTGTTGCAGGTATCGCTTTTGCTCTTTACAAATATTTCAAGCCAGACTATCTCGATGAGGATGAAGATGATTACATCGATGATGATGACGATTTCTTCGATGATGAGGAGCTTTAAGATAAGTGAACAGACGGCTTAGAAATGAACTGATTGAAGTTATAGCCGGTCTTGTAATGATAATAATCGGAGTCGTGCTCTTTCTGAACAAGGTCACAGTTGTTTCGGAATTTCTGCAAGGCTCCGATTATTGGGTTACATGGAAGAGACTTTTGTGTCTGGTTCCTCTGGCGGCAGGAATTGTTCTCATGATTGTAAGGAAGGACTGGATCGGCTCTAAGATTATATCCGGCATTGGTGCACTGCTCATTATTGTGCTTGTCATAGCAACGACCACTCTCGTTCTTGATACAAGAATCGATATTCTTGAGTGGATTATTTTTGGTGCGCTTATTCTTGGGGGAGTTATTATCATTGTGGTAGCACTTATTATGGCTAACCGTAAGAAGGCACGAGATAAGTAATGAAAAAAGGTGAAATATACGAAGGGGAAGTAGAGAGAGTTGATTTCCCCAACAAAGGAATTGTAGGTAATTGCATTGTCAAAAACGTGATACCCGGACAAAGGGTGCGTTTTATGATCAATAAACATAAGAGCGGTCAGTATGAAGGCAGACTTCTGGAGGTTATCTCACGTGCGGCTTGTGAGAGTCCTGCGAAGGCGTGTCTTCATTTTGGTATATGTGGGGGCTGCGTTTATCAGGATATGGATTATAACGCGCAGCTTGAGCTTAAAGCCTCACAGGTTAAGAAACTTCTCAGTGTATGTGGTCATGATTATGAATATGAGGGCATTCTGCCGAGTCCCCGTATAAATGACTATCGCAATAAGGTTGAACTTACATTTGGCGATGAATATAAAGACGGCCCTTTAAGTCTTGGCATGCATATCAGCGGAAGTTTCTATGATATCGTAACTATAGGTGATTGCAGGATCATGGATAAGGATTTCAGGACCGTTATGATGACGACTCTGGAATATTTTAAGGAAAGGAATATTCCTTTCTTTCATAAAATGCGCCATGAGGGCTATCTCAGGCATCTGATCATACGTAAAGCCGTTAAGACCGGTCAGATTCTTGTGAATCTGGTCACAACAACGCAGATGGACATTGACCTTAAAGGCTATGCTGACGCGCTTTCAAGTGCCGAATACGAGGGCGTACTGACCGGTGTGGTGCATACAAGTAACGATTCAATTGCCGATGCGGTTATAAATGAGGGAACAGAAGTACTTTACGGGCGCGATCATATAGAGGAGGAACTTCTGGGACTGAACTTCAGGATCACACCGTTTTCCTTCTTTCAGACCAATTCTCTTGCGGCAGAAGTGCTGTATGAAAAGGTCAGAGAATATGTCGGCGATACCAAGGATAAAATCGTCTATGACTTATACAGCGGTACGGGTACGATCGCACAGATCGCAGCTCCCGTTGCGCGCAGAGTCATAGGTGTTGAGATAATAGAGGAGGCTGCAAGAGCAGCGACCCTTAATGCCAAGGCTAATGGACTGAATAATTGTGAATTCATAGCGGGTGATGTTCTCAAAGTCATCAAGGAAATAAGAAGTTTGCAGGACACAGAGGGCGGTATCCATGAGGAGCCTGTGTACATCGGTAAGGACAGCGATATAAGCAACTACCGTCCCGATATCATTATCCTTGACCCTCCGCGCGACGGAATACATCCGAAAGCGATAGGCCCGATCATAGATTTTAATGCGGACAGGATCGTCTATGTCTCCTGTAAAATATCCAGTCTCTCGCGTGACCTTCCCATATTTGAGAGCCGAGGATACAGACTTATCAAAGCCTGCTCAATAGATATGGTTCCGGGGACTACGGGGATAGAGACCTGTTGCTTGCTCGAACGCATCCGAAGTGCCCATCATTAAGTGAAAGGAAAAGAGATGTCTAAGATCGCTGTTTATTTTCCCGGAGTGGGATATCATTGTGACAAGCCCCTCCTGTATTATTCAAGAGATATAGCCTGTGAGGCCGGGTATGACAAATACGTAAACGTCGATTACAAATACTCATGCGGTAAAATCCGTGGCGACGAGGCAAAGATTTATGAGACATACCGGGTTCTCTATGATATGGCAGTAGATATTCTTAAGGATATAGACTGGGATGAATACGACGATATCCTCTTTGTTTCCAAAAGTATCGGTACGGTAATTGCGGTTACTTATGCCGGTAAAATGATCAAAAGAGGTGTAAGACACATTCTCTATACGCCTCTGAAATATACATTTTATGCGGCAGGCGGGTGTGATCTACGAAGTGGTGAAGCAATATCGTCATCATTTAGCGATCCGCTTGATGCCGTGGCTTTTATCGGGAAGAACGATCCCTGGAGCAATGTTCCCGAAGTCGTTAATATGGCCGGGGAGGCCGGCGTGGCTATCTATACCTACGAAGACGCCAACCATTCTCTGGAGACTTCGGATACTCTCACCAATATCGGCATTATCGATGATGTAATGAGAAAAAGCAGAGATTATATAAACAATGAAAGCGGCTTAATATAAGCCGCTTTCTACTATTATTGTTTAAGCAGATAATCTGTATAATTTGCTGTTATGTCACCTTGAGCATACATTCCGAACAGTACCCCTGTAAATCCGCCCGCGACTTCGGATGATAAATACCTTGTTAAACCTGTGCCCATAAATTCATCGTTCACATAGAAATTGTATTCGTGCGATGTGAATTGTACGGACATCATTGCAGAGTCATTTTTTAAGGGGACTATTTTTTCTTTATGCTTTATATTGCCGATGTTAAGCATTAGAACGGCAAAGCAGGCATCGTGCTCCTTTCTTATAAGCAGGTCATAGTGATGATTTTCGTCCATATATATGGTAATTCCGGCTTCTCCTTTGCCTAAGACGGATATTTTACAAGAGAGGGAGCCGTTCATTGCCTGCTGCCTGATCCCGATGAAAGTAGGGGAGCCGGGCATGTCGATGGTGGTCTCGTCTCCTTTAAGCGTGTAGCAGGAATCATCAAGTATATAATTATCGGGCTTATAGTCACGAAGGTACAGAAGCATAAGCTTCCTGTCGATGTTACTTAACGTATAGTCGTGTATGGGAGCCTGCGGTGAGGCGGCATCTATATCATACTCAAATTCGGTTGTACCGTCATTTCCGCAGGTAAACCATCCGTCGTCATCAAAATGTACGGGCACCATATAAACTTCTCTGCCCAGGTGATGGTACATTTCGTATTGACCTATCTGTCTGAAGGCAAGGTGAATAATGAACCATTCACCACTTGCGCTTTGTATAAGGTCCCCGTGTCCTGCTCCCTGTATTTCAAAACCACCTTTGTTACGGTTGGTGAGAACAGGATTATTCGGGCAGTTTTCAAAAGGTCCCATCGGGTTCTTGGATCTTGCACAGACGATCATATGCCCGTATTCGGTACCACCCTCTGCGGCGGTGAGATAGTAGTAGGAGCCTATTTTGTACAGATGGGGAGATTCGAGGTATCTTCCGCCTGTGCCGTGCCATATAGTCTTGCTGGGTGTAAGCTTGCGGCCGGTTTCGATATCGATTTCACACTGAGTCACGCCATGATCTCCGAAATCATCGCCGCCGTTACTGGTAAAATAAACCTTCCCGTTGTCAAACAGAAGCGACGGGTCGATTCCGCCCTGATCAACGAATATCGGCTCACTCCACTCACCGGTAATATCGTCAGTGTATACATAGAAATTCTTGTGGAGCGTATCATTGGTTGTAACCATATAAAATCGGCCTTTATGATATCTGATCGTCGGAGCGAATACGCCGCCTGAACTGGGCACACTTGCCAGATCAACCTGGCTTGGCCTTGTCAAAGCATTTCCGATCTGATTCCAGTTGATCAGATCTTCGCTTTCAAACACAGGAACTCCCGGCATATACTGAAATGTACTGCATACAAGGTAAAATCTTTCACCTGCTCTGCAAACGCTGGGATCCGGATAGAAACCTTTTATTATTGGATTATTGTATTTCATGATCATTCTCCTTATCTGTTTCTTTTTGTGCGCTTAATGATGAGCACGGCGCCGGCAGCGAGAGTGAGAAGTGCTACTGAAGATATGCCGATTATAAGCGGTAGTTTGATGCCTGAACCCTTTTCGGTGGTCTCCTTATCGGTGGACTCTTGTGCGGTGGTCTCCTTATCGGTCGACTCCGGCGTGGTTGCTTCTTCGGGGGTTACGGTTTCACTGCTCTTTGTTAAAACAAGAAGGCATACGGTCATCGGTTCCATGGTAAGTGATATTGTGTTGCCGGAAACGGAATATGTAGGGCCGCCGGATGTCATATTCTTAACCGAAGCACCGGTATTGTCGATGCCATAGATGGCGGAAACATTATAGGCGGCATTGGATTTGATGTTTGCGGTTGTCTGTGAATCAAAGGTTTTGTTGGTAACAACAAGCGTTACTGTACTGTCATCGCTTCCGTTTATTGCGGCGTATGAGGTCATCTTTTCGATATTGCTGCTTTCACAGCTTACGAGTGTGTCGCCGAACTTGCCGCCGTTATTATCATAGTTGCGATAGAGATTGATCGCTGCCATTTGATATCCTGTTTCGCCGGAAAAAAGATTGGCGGCATATACACCATATTTGGCAAAGATTCCAAGCGCATCGGCCTCACAAAGGGCACCGCACACATCAGTGGCGCCGCCGAAATCATATTCCGTTATGGCTATTTTGGTACCGGGGTAGTAGGTGTTAATAGATTCGGTAAGAGCCGGTATGATAGGCAGGAACTTGGCGCCTGTATCCGCTATCCAGCTCTTTTCTTTATATGTCGGATCCCACAGACTTCTGGTTGCATTAAGCTTATTTGCGACGCAGTCGGCATCGTCGTAATGTGTACAATAACGAATCCCGCATGCTCCCTGAGCTTCGGTGTAAAAGTGCACATCAAGTACATCCAGAAGTCTCTTGCCATATGTAGACTCGGCTTCGTGCATTTTATCGAGATAATAGTCTACAAACCATTTGTAATCGGAATTGTTTTGCTGTATCGTATTCCAGTCCGCAGCCTCCTGAAGACAGAGATAAGCCATATAACCGTATAATGCGGGTCCAAAGATATCGGCGTTAGGGTCAACCTTTTTAACGGCGTTTGCAAGCTCTATGGACCTCTCAACAAGTTCTTCACATGAGGTAGGAGTGGGGTGAACAAGAGAATGGGTGGAATGCCACAGGGCGGGTTCGTTATCGAGCGAGTAGGCATTAATTCCGCCATGCTGTGAATCACCGAGTTCGTTTACAAGATAATTGACGAATTCGTCCATATATACCACGCCGTCATTAAGATCGGGGGTTAAAGAGAAGGCGGAGCCTTTGGAATATTCGACTTTGTTCCATCTGCTTGAGGGGGCTTGTTCGGTTACTTCGCCGCTCATATCGGCAGATACAAAGCCGGCCATTTGAAGCGTCATAAGGGAGTATGCTCCCTTTTTATTGCAGTAATCGGCAAGATTAAGGGCAACGGCACCCGGCTTCCTGGCAAGTGCAAGTTGATATCCGCTTATCAGATAATTGTCGGAATTGTTATACCAGTCGGAACCTGCATTGGAAGCATTGGTTTCCCAGTTATAGGCAGTGTATCGGTTACCGCCGGCTCTAACGGCGCCATAAGCCACATCTTTATCGATGAGGGCCATATCAACACCGTAAATGTAGGGTGAGATCGCCTGACGCTCTGATGAGGAATCGATCGTTATCGTTACATCGTCAGATGCAGCCTTGACAACGGCTGAAAGAGGCGCAGAAGTAATTAATACGGAAGATGCCAACATTGTAAGTGATGTTAAAACGGATAAACCATTTTTGAAAACTTTGCTGATCTTCATGAATCCTCCTCACCCATACATATGTATGTTTTTTATTACTTTACCATATCATTATTTGAGCCACAACTTAAATATGTGAAACTCTTTGTTTCAAATTTCTGAAATTCCGAAATATGATCAGAAAAAAATCCGGAAAAAATGAGCGAGTAAGTTGGCACTAACTGATTTTGAGGAGTATAATATTACCATATTTTATATCCAATCCCGTACTTTTAATACATAAAAAAGAACTTGGGACTATTTTATATTAGAGGATAGGAGGCGTGAATATGCTGAATAATGGACTGGTTTTTACAAATGAAAAATGTGTAGGCTGTAACAAATGTATCAGCGTGTGCAGTTGTTTGGGTGCTTGCATATCCGAAGAAGCCGGCGAAGACGGATTGCCTCGTGTCGACGTTGATGGAGACAGATGCATATCATGCGGAGCATGTTTTGATGTCTGTGAGCACGGAGCAAGAGAATATCGCGATGACACTCAGAGATTCTTTGATGATCTTAAGAAGGGCGAAGCTATTTCGGTACTCATCGCACCTGCTTTCAAGGCAAATTATCCCAGAGAATATGAGAGTGTTCTCGGTGGCCTCAAAGCACTCGGCGTAAAGCGTTTTATAAGCGTTTCCTTCGGTGCGGATATCACTACCTGGGGTTATATCAATTACTAAAACTTCCCACATAGGAAATTGGGTTTGCACCTTGAAAAATCAATATTT
>CAKZZH010000012.1 GCA_937885345.1 uncultured Lachnospiraceae bacterium
TGGGGTAAATCCCCACAATTTATCGTCTAAATGCTTCTCAATTCCGAAAGGCTATCCGGATTACATCTTATCCAGGGTCATCCGGTAACGCGACCGGTCCCATACTTCTTCTGTTTTCTTATCCAAAGATACACGGATCGTTTCTTCATCCAGTATCACTTTTACCGCAACCCAAAACGGAAATCCGGTGTACGGATCTTCCTCGATCCGCGGTACATACGCTTTCACCGTTTTGGTATCCTCCATGATCACGATCCGGTCCCGTACGGTACAAAAACGCCGCAGATCACCATTCTCATCAAAGCCCAGCGACCCTTTTTCCGCATGCATCGGATCCCGATGGGGATTAAAGGGATGCAGCGTGCCAAAGTCCGTATAAAGCTCTGTATCAAAAACACTTTCGATGGATACCAGTCCGCCGTCTTCGTTAAACTCCGCCCCCAGATCCGTAGTGACCATTCCGTACTTTGTCGCAAAGTTCATCCGGTCCTTGTTAAAAATCGTAATGCTTTTGACATAACCACTGCGGTCAAAATATACACACTGCATCTTTGCCGTAACGGCACTGTCCCCGATCAAGAGCCGGTCCTGATCCGCCTCTTCATACTCATCCTCTTCCGTATGGTAGGCACTGATCTTGCCATAGGTAGGAAACACCCTCTTGATGGCCCCGCACTCGTAAAAAGTGACCAGCTCTGCGTGGATCTTTCCTACCTGCGTCCAGATCACGGTACGATCCTGCAGGTAGATACTGCGAAGGGCACCGGAGGGGTAACGCTCCAATGCCTCGCGATATCGCTTCCTCACATCCGAGGAATCATAACACGGAATCAGATCTCCATATGCAGTTTTCAACCGGAAGGGGATCATCCGGTCACCTCTTTTACTTCCGGATATTCACTCATTGTTTTTTCCTCTTATATCCGGGATGTCACGTTTCAGCCATGGCTGAAATTCTCCACAACTTCCGCATCATAATCCCTGTACAGTTCCGTATGCAGATCCTTTCCGATTCCGGGAATCCCGATGGCGTCTGCTCTGCAGTGTTTGCAATGACAGAAAATTTCCATATACTTTCCTGCTTCCGCACGTACTTCCTCAAGCATCTTACAATCCGGTGCCGGTATATCCGCCATCTGATTCTGCGGGATCAGCGGCAGGATGTTTAACAGCGATGCTCCCAGTTCATGCATCTTTCTTGCCACTTCCGGAATATGCCGGTCGTTCACTCCCGGTACCAGTACCGAGTTGATCTTGACGACCAGTCCCAGTTCCGCAGCCTTGCGGATCCCCTCGATCTGGTGCGCGATCAGCAGCTTTGCTGCTTCCTCTCCGATATGTACCACATTGTTTTCATCCACCACAAACTCGTTGATCTGTGCTTCGATCTTCGGATCGATCGCATTGACTGTAACCGTTACGGTATCGATACCCAGTGCCGCCATCCGTTCCACCTTATCCGGCAGACGGTATCCGTTGGTAGATAAGCAGCAGACCATTTCCGGAAACTCTTTTTTGACCAGTTCAAAGGTATCCAGCGCATTATCGGTTGCAAGGGTATCGCCCGGTCCCGCGATGCCCACCACTGCCAGTTCCGGACACAGCTTTTTGGCTCTTCGGATAATATCTATGCTTTCCTTGGGTTTCAATACAAGCGAAGAAACGCCGGGACGTATGACCGATTTATCGATCTTACGTGTACAGAACTTACAGCCGATGTTACATTTGGGACTTACCGGAAGATGGATGCGACCGCGCGAGATGTGCGCTTCGTGTGACATGCAGGGATGCTTTTTGGAGAGATGTTTGAAATTCGCAAGACTATCTGATGTGATCGTCTTTTTTCGTTCTTTTTCTTTCTCCAGAAATCGCGGATCTATAATGGAAACCTTTGATCGCAGCATCGCCTGTAACACTTTCAGCACACTCTGTTCCATTTCGATCGGTTCGATCTCATACTGCGCCAGCACCTCTCTTGCTCCTGCGCCGATACACTCTGCAAATACCGCGTTGCAATCTGCGATGGCATCCGCGGCCTTCTGCATTCGGTCCTTATGGTGCCGATGTTCCAAACACGCCTTATCTACCAGCCGGATATCTACTTTTTCATATTCCTGCGCTTCTGCGTCCACTTCATAGATATCGAAGCGTTCCGCCGCGCCGAAGTGCCGGTCCACACAAAAGCCCATACTCGTCGCAAATGCAACTCTGGTTTTCATACTGCTTTTCTCCTAATCATTTTTCTGTTATGAACGGCTCCGGGAGCCCCACTTAAATGTCCCCGGAACCGTTGCATCGCGGGATTGCTTATCCTGCAATACAGATCGACTTGTTTTCCTCTTTGCTCTCTTCCTTCACATCATCAAACAGGCCGTACTCCGTCAGGATCTCTTCCAGACGCTCCTGCGTCATCGGTTTGGGGATCACAAACATCTGATTGTCCTCGATTGCCTGTGCCAGATTGCGGTATTCCTGTGCCTGCGGATGCTCCGGATTGTGATCGATCACGGTCTTCTTCTGGATCTCCGCGCGCTGCACTTCATTATCACGCGGTACAAAGTAAATCAGCTGGCTGCCCAGTTCTTTTGCAAATGCTTCCAGCAGATCTCTTTCGCGGTCCACCTTTCTGGAGTTGCAGATGATACCGCCCAGACGAACCCCGCCTTTCAACGCGTATTTCTGAATTCCTTTGCAGATATTGTTTGCTGCATACAGAGCCATCATCTCGCCGGAGGCCACGATGTAGATCTCCTGCGCTTTTCCTTCCCGGATGGGCATTGCAAAACCGCCGCATACCACATCGCCCAACACATCGTAAAATACGTAATCCAGATCATCCTCATAAGCGCCCAGATCTTCGAGCATACCGATCGAGGTGATGATACCGCGTCCCGCGCATCCGACGCCCGGTTCCGGTCCGCCTGACTCCACACATCTCGTCCCGCCGAATCCTTCCTTTACGATATAGCTCAGATCATCGATCTCGCCTTCTTCGCGAAGGGTATCCAATACCGTCTTCTGTGCCAGTCCGTTCAACAGCAGTCTGGTGGAATCCGCCTTTGGATCACAGCCGACGACCATGACTTTTTTGCCCAGTTCCGTCAGACCTGCCGTCAGATTCTGTGTGGTTGTGGATTTTCCGATACCGCCTTTTCCGTAAATTGCTATCTGTCTCATTTTCTTTTTCTCCCTGTGATTATCCTTTTTTTACTTATCGATAAGTTGCCAATACTCTGTCAAAGATATCTTCTATGGTACGAAGTCCGCCCTCGTATCCGGTATAGCTGCAGTTCATGATCAATCGATACTGCACCGGTACGGAGACGATCAGAAGATCTGCTTTCAGTTTTGCTGCCAAACCCTTCTCCCAGGCGCTTCCAAGCAGCAGGATCCGTTTGTCCGGATACTGTTTTGCATCTTCTTCGATCCGTTCCTGTGCCCCTCCTGCATCGGGATCAAAGTACACTTCAATGTTTCTCTTCCTTCCAAGGTTGGAGATCTCATCGTATTCCTTTCGGATCGCATCCTGAAACTTCTCCGGCGTGTCATCCACGATATTCTGCATTGCCGGGATGATCCCCAGCTCATTAAGCAGGAATTTGGAAAAGCCAAGGGATGTGAACGCATCTGCTACGGTATATACCCTTCTGGGCGTTCCGTAACGGAACTCCAGCAAAAAAGATGCCATCTTGTCAATGTGAGCGTAATACTTCGCTTCTTCCTTCTGTATATATTTCTCCGCTTTTTCCTGATCCAGTCCGCCGAATTCCGCGATCAGACGCAGGAAACGACTGGTCTCCACCGCTCCCACCGGCAGATAAGGAAACTGTACATACGGTGTTTTATACTTTGCCTTCAGATGCTTTACGATATTCAATCCTACCCAGGGACCTACAAGAATGTTGAATTCTGCCTTCGGGATGGTCAGCCATTCTGCGACACCCCCGGATTCCTCCCCAAAGAGGATATTGACTTTCAGACCGATTCCCTCCAGTACACGTTTCAGCCCTTCCAGATTGCCGTTCCAGAACGGATCCTGATATGGTACGGAAGCGAATACATTAACCAGTCCTTTTTCCACTTCCTTATCTTCCGCAAACTTGTCCACATACTGATCAACGATCGCATTGACCAGGCTTTCGTGTGCCACATAATTGCTGCTTTTGAATCCTCCGGCTTCCAGATATACGATCGGTTTATCGTCTTCCTGAAACTCGCCCACGATGGCACCGATATCATCGCCCGTGATCGCTGCCGTACATCCGGTGATCACCACATACAGATCACCATCGATCACCTTAAAAGAGTTTTCGATCACACTCCGTAATTTCTTTTCTCCGCCGAAGACCACATCCTGCTCTTCTGCGTTGGTACAGGGCGCTGTGGAGCCTCCTGCATATCCTTCGCCCTGTCCGATTAATTGACTTATCTTGCTGCCGCATCCGGGGCCGGAATGCAGGATCGGTACTCCCCGCTTGATCGCTACTACGCTATGACAACTGCCAAGTGCACAGGAAAACCTCGGTTGTTCTATTGTTGATGACACGTTCTCATCCTCCGTCTATTTTTATATTTCCGCTACTAACCTGCCGCTCGGGCATTTTCCGGAACCTCCGCTCTGAAAATATCCCGGTTCCTGCTCCAGCCACCACTTTGTATACGGCTGATAAGCGTGCTCCGAATAGTTCCGGATAAACTCTATGGAATCCAATGCATCCTCGATCCGTCTTGCATAATTGAGTGCCCCTTTATATCCGATTCCAAACTGTTCATCACCGATCAGCAGGGTCGGGATGCCGAGTTTGGCACCCCAGAGCGTCATACCGCCATGTCTTGCCAGGATCAGATCCGGGCGGATACGGTTCAATGCATTGACCAGCTCAAAGGACTGCTTGTTGCATACCTGATAATTCTTTACATCTCCGTAAGTCTGTACCGCATGCTGCAATACATCCATTTCCGGATCACCGCTGTCATATACCGGATCATGGTGGAATACACTGGCCCCGAGCACTTCAAATCCCAGCTCCGAAAGCAGATGGATCAGTGCCTGGCCGTGAGCTGCACCGGCCATTACATACGCTGTTTTTCCTTTAAAGTTTTCTTTCAGTTTTTCGATCTTCGGAACGATATCCCGATGTCCTTCTTCTATGATCTCTTCTGCGATCTCCGGCTTGCCAAGTACTTTTCCCAGTGCTCTAAGCCACCGGTCCGTTCCCTCCACACCGTATGCAGGCGGAGCCGTGATCTCGGGTACGCCGTACAACTGGTTCAGTCCGGCTCCCATATAGGTAGAAAGTGACGGACAGATATGAATCGTTGCCGCTGCCTCCGAACACTCCTTCAACTGCTCTATCGTAGAGAACGGCATCAGATATCTTGTTTTGTATCCGAAACGTTCTATGATCTCATCAAATACGTGGGATCCCCAGAAGTTTACAACGTTCACATAATCTGCTTTTTTCTTCGGTGCTTCCACGATATTGCGGAGCACCGTATGATAGGCCGCATCAAACCCCGTAGTCCATACTTTGGAACGAAATCCGTCACATGTACATGTTGCAACCGGAATCCCCAGTTTTTCAGTCAGCTTGTGGGCCGCTCCTTCAATGTCCTCACCGATGATCCCCGAAGCACAGGAAGTCGTAATAAAGATCGCTTTGGGATGTACCCTCTCATACGCTTTTTCTACGGTCTCTTCCAGTTTTTTGATCGCGCCGAATACCGTATCTTTTTCCTGAATATTGGTCGAAAAATATCTTCCGTTGCGTTCCGGCAGGTTTCTGTTTTCCTGTTCGATCCGGTATACAAAATTAAATTCGCAAAAATCTCCGCCGCATCCGACCGGTGCATGATTTACCACTGCCACATCTTCGATCATCGACAGCTGGCAAAGTGCCTGTCCGGAATTGCATCCGAGACACTGCGAAAATCTTCTCTTACTGTCTTTCAGATTTCCGGCATGTGATCGTTCCACCAGTTCTTCTGCGCTTCCGGAATAGGCATTGATGGTCCCGAGTCTTTTTTCCCGGATCAACACTGCCGGTTCATCAATATTGATTGCTGCCATACTTTTCTTTCCTCCGATTCATAAACTTGATCTATCATACCATCCGTTTCACACGATGTATAATTGTATGATTCTATCAACTGTTATCAATAAAATTTATAGTTTGCATAAGGAATTTTATTGTGATACAATATTCTTGTATATTTTGCATAATATTCAATACATAATATTTAATACACGGAGGTACAGAATGAAATGAAACGAAAAGGAAAATTAGTTCAGTCATTGATGATCATCGCGCTCGGTGCTATTTTGCTCTCATCGGTGATACTCACAATCATAGGCGTTGTCAAGATCAATAATACTTACGTATCCATGATCGAAGAAGAGCTTAAGGCCACAGCTTATCATCTTAAAGACGAATTCAGCAATGAATACGATGGCGACTGGGGACTTACAGAGGACGGGCTCCTTAGCAAGGGAGGCGTAACACAGAACGAAGACAAGGGTATTACATTAAACGATGAATTTACATCACAGATGGACGAACTCAAATCAAACACATCAATCGATTATACCCTATTCTATGGTGATACCCGTATAATCACATCACTTATGTACGCAGGTACCAATGACAGACTTGTAGGAACCAAAGCCGGCGATGCCGTTATTAATGCAGTTCTCAAAAACGGTAAAACATATCTTGCACAGAAAATCGATATCCAGGGCTTACAATACTATGGATTCTATGTTCCTCTTAAAAATGATGACGGCACTATAGTCGGTATGGTATTTACCGGAAGACCTGTAGCTGATGTAACTCATGCCCTTATAAACGCAATCATACTTATGGGCGGCGTTACTTTAGTTTTATTTGCAATAATACTTGTACTCGCTATTATCCTTGTCAAGAAAGTCTCACCTATTATGGGTGGTATCTCGAATTCGATCAAGGATATCGCAAGCGGTAATCTTAATACGCAGATCGATCCCGCTGCCATTGCACGAAAGGATGAACTCGGAACTATTGCCGAATCCGCTCAGACTCTTGTAGATAAACTCAAAGGAGTTATAGGCACCTCTAAGGAACTTTCGGTCAATGTATCTGCGTCGGGCGACGAGCTTTCGACTGCATCCGGTCAGGCTGCAGATGCCGCTGCACAGGTAAGCGAAGCTGTTGAAGAGATTTCAAAAGGTGCGGTAAGCCAGGCTGAAAGCGTTCAGGACGCTGCTGAAGACACCGGCGAAATGGCTAACGATATCGATGATATCAACAGCAATGTAACACAGCTTAAGAATCAGGCAGATGAAATGAAGAGCGCCTGTGACAAAGCAATGTCCGCTCTTGATCAGCTCATTGCACAGAACTCAAATGTTACACAATCAGTATCTATTATAGATACCCAGATAAGAAATACCAACGAGGCAGTACAGAACATTGCCGAGGCTTCGGAGATCATATCTTCCATTTCTTCACAGACCAACCTCCTTTCTCTTAATGCTTCTATTGAAGCAGCAAGAGCAGGTGAGGCAGGAAGAGGCTTCGCGGTTGTCGCTACCGAGATCGGTGCACTTGCCGAGCAGTCCGGTCAGGCAGCTGTTAAGATCAGCGCAGTTGTAGACGAACTTGTTAATCAGTCAAAGCAGACGGTTGATACTCTTGTAGAACTCAACGAAAGCTTTGCTTCACAGAGCAAACAGCTCGATGAAACCAAAGAAAATATGTCCGCGATGCAGCTTGGTGTTGAAAGCGTTACAAGCGATACCGTAAGCATTGCCGGCAGCGTTACAAAGGTTAACGACGCAAAGGATAATCTTAACAGTGTTATCTCGGATCTTTCGGCTATCTCCCAGGAGAACGCCGCTTCCGCTGAAGAGACCAACGCTTCGATGGAAGAACTTCGCGCAACCTTCGATGTGATCAACCACTCTGCTGCCGAGCTTAAAGATCTCGCAAACAAGCTTAATAACGAGATGGAATACTTTTCACTGTAATTAAAGGTCGACGTACTTAATAAACACAAATATTTAAACCGCCTTGGTTTGTAAAGTCCCCTGCCTAGGAGCAGGGGACTTATCATAATCCCAAGACGGTTTATTTAATCGATACCGTTAAGAAAAGCCGTAAGCCATTCACCGTATAATCTCTGATCCACATAAGCAGATTCGGCATGCCCCGCCCTTTCCATAAAGTGTATCTCTTTGTACCCTTCGGTCGTGTCGTACATTCTCTTACTGTTGTCGGGCACGATAAAATCATCTTTCGCACCATGCACAAACATAATAGGGATCCTGTTTCCCTTAAGAGCATCCATCGGTCGTATTTTCCACAACGATACACCGTACATAAGCCGGTAAAATGTGGTCGATATATATATCATAAAGCCGGGAAGATGCATGAATCTGAGGCTTACCTTAAGGACATTTATAATGTCGGCAAAGCCACAATCGGCAACGGCAAATCTGATATTCTCATCCGTGTAATATTTTATACTGTCAACAGTAGAAGCCGCTCCGAGCGATTCTCCGTGAATTCCGAGATATATATCGCTTCCGTAGCGCCTGAAAGTATCCTGCACAACACAGTAAACATCATGTCCTTCCCGGAACGAATAAGTGCAGGGAGCTTTGTAATTGACTCCGTGCCCTCTTATATCATAGATAACGCAGTTGTATCCGTTATCAAGATATAGCTTCACATACTTGAAATTACCATACCTGTTGTCGGTATATCCATGAGTTATCACCACATATTTATTTGTTTTCTCCGGGTTGGGAACAAGCGCCGCATGAAGCTCATAGCCGTCATAACTGTCTATGATATACTCGGTAATATTTTCCGGAATATACCAATCAAGGTTAAGTCTCCCCTTCTGCCAGTTAAGTGCCTCTTCAAGCGTCTGCCTCTTGCCTCCGGCCGTGAGCTTTGCAAGAGCAATTCCGATCGCAAGAATAAGCAGGACTATCACTCCCAGTACGATCAGAATTATTATAAGAGCTTTCATTTTTCCTCCACTGCCGGTTTTGTGTACCACTTCTTAAGCGTCTGCTCAGCCATTTTACCGTAAATGGTAAAATCCCTGTTCTTCTTTGCTTCCTCTTCGGAAGGAAGGATTGCTTTCCAGTCCCACCAGAAATAACCGGCAAACCAGTCAATATCCCATGTCGCTTCCATTGCGGTCTCATAGAAATCCGACTGCTCCTGCTCATCCAAAGGAAGCTCGTATCTGTCATAAAAATCCCACGGATACATACTGCAACCCTGCTCGTTACGCACACCGATCTCGGCAAACATGATCGGTCTGTTATATTTCTCGTGGCATTTTGTAAGTCTCTCAACCACTCTGCTCCACGAAGCACGCATTGCCTCGGGACCCTTGTGAGTCTCGTCGGTAACCGGATAATAAGCGCTGATACCGATAACATCGACTTTATCGAGCCACTTGTATGCAAACTCATCACCGTGATTGATATTATGCATTATAGTGCCGCTGTAGACCTTGCGAACACGTGCGATCATATCCTCACAATAAGAAGCCTGCTTATCCATACCGCCCATTTCACAGCCCGTACAAAGCATTTCACAGCCAAGTTCCTCAGCCATTCTTGCGTAATAAAGCATAAAACGGTTATATGAAGCAAACCATTTCTCCCAGTAATCGCAGCCTCTCTCCGTAGGAAAATCAATCTTCGCTCTCCATGCACTGTCAAGGCAGTTGACCATGGGTTTAAGACATACCTTAAGCCCCATTGAGTGCGCCATATTCACAACGTGTTTAACCTCTTCATCGGTCTGCGTTCTGCCGAAAAGCGAGAAAATATTGAGACTGTAAAATGTTTCCTGCCAGGCATTGACAGGAATACATATCCAGTCAAGACCGTTTGATGCAAGCCTCTCCATAGAAGCCTTGGCCTGTGGAGTAAGAAGCTGCCTGTCACCGCTGAAAAAGCCCCAGGTATATCCCTTACAAAATAAATCCTTTGCCATAAGATCTCCTCTTAATACACTCTCTTCGCATCCCCTGTGACATATCCTGTTTTGTCACGTCTGCGCTGATATCAGTCCTCAAGCGCCTGCTTGATATCTGCAATAAGGTCTTCCTTATCCTCAAGTCCACAGGACATTCTTATAAGACCTGCAGGAATTCCTGCTGCCGCAAGCTGCTCATCGGTCATCTGACGATGAGTGGATGTAGCAGGATTAAGACAGCATGTTCTCGCATCGGCAACATGTGTCTCAATTGCCGCGAGCTTAAGCTTCTTCATAAATGACTCTGCTGCTGCTCTGCCGTCCTTAAGTTCAAAGGATACAACGCCGCATCCGCCGTTAGGAAGATATTTCTGTGCAAGATTATAGTATTTGTTGCTCTTAAGTCCCGAATAATTAACGGATACTACTTTATCGTGTCCTTCAAGGAACTCAGCAACAGCCTGACCGTTCTCCACATGTCTTGGCATTCTTACATGAAGCGATTCAAGTCCGAGATTCAGTATAAAAGCACTCTGAGGGCTCTGCACGCTTCCGAGGTCTCTCATGATCTGAGCGGTAGCCTTGGTTATATAAGCGCCTTCTTTACCGAACTTCTCGGCATAGGTAATGCCGTGATAAGAATCATCGGGTGTTGTAAGTCCGGGGAATTTGTCCGCATGTGTCATCCAGTCAAACTTACCCGAATCAACGATCGCGCCGCCTACGCAGGAGCCGTGTCCGTCCATATATTTGGTAGTTGAATGTGTAACTATATCAGCGCCCCACTCTATAGGTCTGCAATTGACGGGTGTGGGGAAAGTGTTGTCTACGATAAGAGGAACGCCGTGCGCATGTGCCGCCTTGGCAAATCTCTCAATGTCAAATACGGTAAGTGCGGGGTTCGCAATCGTCTCGCCGAATACAAGCTTGGTATTGTCGCGAAATGCCGCATTAAGCTCTTCATCGGAGCAGTCAGGCGATACAAATGTGACCTCTATACCCATTTTGGCCATTGTAACAGCAAGAAGATTAAAGGTTCCGCCGTAGATAGACGATGAAGAAACGATATGACCGCCGCATTCGCATATATTAAACATTGCATAGAAGTTAGCTGCCTGCCCCGAACCGGTAAGCATTCCGGCACATCCGCCCTCAAGTGCCGCGATCTTGGCTGCAACCATATCACAGGTAGGATTCTGAAGCCTTGAATAGAAGTACCCGCTTGCCTCAAGATCGAATAATTTACCCATATCCTCACTGGTGTCATATTTAAAAGTGGTAGACTGAATAATGGGAATCTGTCTGGGCTCGCCGTTTCCGGGTGTATAACCCGCCTGTACGCATTTGGTGTTGATCTTATTACTGTTCATCTCTTTACTCTCCTGTTTTATATTATTCCGTTATCTGCGGTTTATATTTTAAAATGAACTATATGACGCACGACGCACAATTAACAATAGTCAATGTTACGGATAAATATGCATATTCTTCGCAACCTGATACATCCACTCTATGCAGAGTGCTTTGTGAAAATGGATTCCGTCCGCGCCGTACTGTTCGGGATGCTCATAAAATAAATCCGCGCAGTCACAGAAGCTGAGCCCCTCTTTAACGCATTTTTCTCTGAGCTTTATGTTGTATTTCTCGATAGTGCCGAGCCTGGCCTGTGATGCTATTGCATTATCGCAGCAGGGTGTAATTGCAAGGATGATTATTCGGGCATTGGGAAGCGCCTGCCTTATCGGCTCAAGCTGACTAAAAAGCCTCTCCGCAAAATAGTACGCATCATCATCGCTGCCATCGATCTCATTTAATCCGTAAAGGACCAGAATATATTTGGGATTGGCATCTATAACCTGCCAAGCTAACTCAGGAATATCACTTGTCATGCTGCCTACTTCGGCGGCCATCTGATTAATATCGACAAGAGCATAATCAAGAAGTGACCTTATAATCGAATCTCCGAGGAATACGGTATCTTCATATGCACTCCAAAGAAGCGAAGGATCCCTGCTGACCTTCTCTAAAAACTTACCCGATCTGTCGGCATCATATTCATAGGCAATATAATTATCCTGTTGCTTTGCATGCTCATATGCATCAAAGGTAAGTCCCTCCGTTTTATCGTCGGCTGTAGCAAAGTCGACAATA
Source organism: uncultured Lachnospiraceae bacterium (assembly GCA_937885345.1). Lineage (GTDB taxonomy): Bacteria > Bacillota > Clostridia > Lachnospirales > Lachnospiraceae > Eshraghiella. The sequence goes on from CAKZZH010000012.1 coordinate 12,132, forward strand.
CTATCCGCAATATTGTATATTTTATTCGAAGCACTGTCTGAAGAGCCTCCGGAATCCTTAGCACTTTCCGTTTCATCGGGCCTTTCGCTCTCCTTATCGGAACCAGTGCCTTCATGATCTGCCTGTGTGGCGGCTATCTGTGTGGCGGCTATCTGCGTTGCAGTCAAACTGTCATCGCTCAATCTGGTATCCGCTTTTCTTATTATAAAAGCAACAGTCAACCCAACAAGCAGGGCTATGCCTATTATCAATGACAAAACTTTATATTTCAACGTCCCCACCCTAATCCGATGATCACCGATCATCAGTTTTATTTTATTTTACTGAAATCCTGAATGCTGACCGGCTTGGAATAATAATATCCCTGAAGGTAATCCGCCTTGATATTTCGTATCCGCTCGGCAGTTGCCTCATCCTCTATGCCGGAAACACAGGATTTGATATTCATTCTTGACGCAAAAAGTATCGCCGACTCCATCATATACAGGCCCACTCTGTCGCGCCCTATATTCATTGCAAGATTCGAGCCCAGCTTAATTATATCGACCGGAAGATTCTTGGCCATATCAAGGGCCGCAAAATTCTCCACATCCACTGCGATCTTAACGCCGCAGGATTTAATAAAATTCACCTGACTCTTAAGATGGTCCCGGCTCATACCACCGTTGGTGCCCGATATTTCAAGGCAAAGTGAAGTACCCGGATAATCGCATGAACGAATGATTTCCAGAAGCGCCATTCGAAAATCGCTCTTGTCAAGCTGCATAAAGCCAAGATTGACATTCACAAAGAAGCCCTTCCTGTTCTTAACGATCGGCAGAGTCTCCTTAAGTGCCCTTGAAAGCACCCAATTACCAAGATTATAGAACACACCGTCCTGCTCGATAAGCGGTATAAATCTGGCCGGCGAAACTTCACCGTACGGTTCTTTATTCCAGCGGATCAGCACCTCCATGCCGACTATCGACGAATCCGCGGCACTTATTATCGGCTGATAATTAAGATAAAATCCATCATAACCATGAAGAATGCTCTCCCTGACCGCATTAAGCAGCTTTATCTCCGCTCTGTGCTTATCCCCGTCATCATCATGAAGCACAACAAGTTCTCCGCCATGCTCAGCCGCAGAATTCTTCATTGCATATACCGCGCCTGAGAAAACGGCATGCTCATCAACCGTAAGATCATCGCACACAACAATTCCACCGGCAATATCTATGGATGCGTTTCTGTCGTCGATGTTTATTTTATCCTTGCAAAAAGTCTGAAGTCTTGCATAAGAACGCCTGCAATTCTCAAGAGTCATAACATTGGTAACAACCGCAAAGGATGTTCCGGTACCCCTGAAAACCTCGCCTCTTCCGTTTATCTCTTCCTGAAACTGCGACGCGAATGTGGCAAGCACAGAGTTACCGAACATATAACCGAACTGACGGTTAAGCGTTCCGAAATCCATAAAATTCACCATCATCAGGATGAAACGCTTATTCTCTTTTCTGTACTGGGCCATTGTATTCAGCAACTGAAACTGCGTAGGAAGGTGGGTTATCGGATCGTCGCTTCCGACGGTTCCTTTATTGGTTATAAAACACGCATAAAATGACGGTCTGCCTGTATAATCCTTGATCACCGCACCCTTACAGCTGCAAATGGTATATTCGCCGTTGGCATTACGCGCTCTGTATTCATAAGTCGGAGGAAGCGGTCCGCCCTTAAAAGCCTCTTTGATAACCCTATCATGCGGCTCAAGATCATCCGGATGGATATGCTTCTTCCATTCCTCATAGGCACCTTCGATATACACACCGCTAAGGCCAAAAAAGTCAACCGCATTAGCCGACCATCTGGCAAAATCCTTGTTTATATCGTAGATATAGACATATTGACTTTTGGAGGTAACCGCCAAAGTATCATAGAAGCGGTCTATTGTAGCAGTAGAGCCTATCATACGGATCCTTTCTTAATAAAATGCACAACACGCAACGCTATTGTATCATAATGATTTTGCAAATTAAATACTATAATCAAATTTCCTATTGTGCATATCATATTTTAAACATATAATGGTAAAGATAAAATTTTAATGAATCAGGAGGGCACTTAAATGCCGCAGAGAACAGATATTCACAAGGTACTGATCATAGGTTCGGGTCCGATAATCATCGGCCAGGCTTGCGAATTCGATTATTCCGGAACGCAGGCTTGTAAAGCACTTCGATCTTTAGGATACGAAATCGTACTTGTCAATTCCAATCCGGCAACCATTATGACCGATCCGGAAATGGCCGATGTTACATATATTGAGCCTCTTAATGTTGAGAGACTCGAAATGATCATTGCAAAAGAAAGACCTGATGCACTTCTCCCCAATCTCGGAGGACAGTCAGGGCTTAATTTATGTTCGGAGCTTTACAAGGCCGGTGTACTCGACAAATATAATGTGCAGGTTATCGGTGTACAGGTTGACGCGATAGAGCGCGGCGAGGACAGAGTTGAATTCAAGAAAACGATGAATGAACTTGGGATCGAGATGGCGCGAAGCAGAGTTTCCTATTCCGTTGAAGAGGCCCTTGAGATCGCGGATGAGCTCGGATATCCCGTAGTACTTCGTCCCGCTTATACGATGGGCGGCGCCGGCGGCGGACTTGTCTACAACAAGGAAGAACTTAAGACCGTATGTGCAAGAGGTCTTCAAGCCAGCATCATTCACCAGGTACTTGTTGAGGAATCCATTCTGGGATGGGAAGAGCTTGAACTTGAAGTTGTCCGCGATAAAGACAACAATATGATCACAATCTGCTTTATCGAGAATGTAGATCCCGTCGGAGTACATACAGGCGATTCCTTCTGTACCGCTCCCTTCCTTACCATTGACGACGAGCTTGCCAAAGAATTACAGCGTCAGGCATACAAGATCGTCGAATCCATCAAGGTCATAGGCGGCACCAATGTGCAGTTTGCCCACGATCCTAAGACAGACAGGATAATCGTTATAGAGATAAATCCCAGAACCTCCCGTTCCTCTGCCCTTGCCTCAAAGGCGACAGGCTTCCCCATAGCCCTCGTTTCTGCAAAACTTGCCACCGGCCTTACCCTCAAAGAGCTTCCCTGCGGAAAATACGGCACCCTCGACAAATATGTCCCGGACGGGGATTATGTGGTGGTCAAATTTGCCCGTTGGGCATTTGAAAAATTTAAAGGCGTAGAAGATAAACTTGGTACTCAGATGCGTGCCGTCGGTGAAGTTATGAGTATTGGAAAGAATTACAAAGAAGCTTTCCAGAAAGCTATCCGTTCCCTTGAAAAAGGTAGATACGGTCTTGGCTTTGTAAAGAACTTTAACGAACTTTCAAAAGACGAACTTTTAAAGAAATTAATCACACCTTCAAGTGAACGTCATTTCATCATGTATGAAGCACTCCGTAAGGGTGCAACTGTGGATGAAATCCACGAAATCACAAAGGTTAAGAAATACTTTATTGAACAGATGCAGGAACTTGTGCAGGAAGAAGAAGCACTTATTGCAAACAAGGGCAAGCTTCCTTCAGATGAAGCCTTAAT
>CAKZZH010000013.1 GCA_937885345.1 uncultured Lachnospiraceae bacterium
TTTTTATCTTGGAAATAATTTGATGTTTCAATTAGCTATAAAGTGCTGTTTTACAGCTGAAACCGACGCGACCGAGGCTGAAACCGACGCGACCGAGGACGATGCAGAGGAAGTTACCTGGAAAAGCCCGATAGCAAATCTGTCGGAAGTTTTTATATTCGGTATGGATGCCTCATCGCTTCTGGTGGAAGAGAACAGCGGTGTTAAGTACTATAATGAGGACGGTGAGGAGCAGGATCCGCTTCTTACATTTGCCGAGGCAGGGATCAATTATATAAGACTCAGAGTCTGGAATGACCCGTATGATGAGAACGGCAACGGATACGGAGGCGGAAACAATGATGTTCCTACCGCGATAACGCTCGGAAAAAGAGCTACCGATTACGGTATGCGTGTATGCATAGACTTTCATTATTCCGATTTCTGGGCTGACCCCAAGAGGCAGCATGCTCCCAAAGCATGGGAGGATATGACGCTTGAGGAGAAGACGGATGCACTTTATGATTTTACCAAGGAAAGCCTTACCTCACTGCTTGAAGGAGGCTTCGATGTCGGAATGATTCAGATAGGCAACGAGATAAATTATGGAATGTCCGGTGAGACGAAGCAGGAGAACGTGATCACACTTCTTAAAGCCGGCAGCAAGGCAATCCGTGAGGTTTCCGAAGAGTACGGCAAGAATATTGATATCGTTGTTCATTACACGAGAATTACCAGCAAAGGCGATGTCCTTGCACTTGTAGAGAATCTGGTAAACAGTGGACTTGACTTTGATGCGATCGGAATGAGTTATTATCCCTTCTGGGACGGCGGTATGAACAATATGTCGAGAGTTCTTGAACTGATCCGCGAGAGATATAACAAAGATGTTTTCCTTGCGGAGACTTCTTACGCATATACAACGGAGGATGGTGACGGCTCAGGAAACAGCTTTACCGCAAGCGATGCGGTTGACGGATATCCCGTAAGTGTTGAAGGCCAGGCGACTATTATCAGAGATATTTGCGAGAGGGTTAATGAAGTCGGCGGAATAGGTGTATTTTACTGGGAAGGCGCATGGATTCCGGTTGGCCCCGCGACTGCCGATAATTCGGAGATCTGGGAGAAATACGGAAGCGGATGGGCGAGCAGTTACGCTTCGGATTACGATCCTGAGGATGCTGCCGTTTACTACGGCGGATGTTCATGGGACAATCAGGCATTCTTTGATTTTGACGGATATCCGCTTGAGTCGATCAATGTGTTTAATCATATGCAGGGAAAGTAAAGCATAAGGGGGATCCTTAAGAAGGCTGGAAAATATAAAACGGTATTACAATAGCGGGCATAAAAAATGCCCGCTTTATTTTACTGACAATTTGGTTTTTTTTACTGATTCTTCTAAATAATTAGGATTTTTATACAGAAATTGTGTATAATAATATGTATGATGATTAAAGGGAATGCGATCAATCGAAGACAGAGGGGACGGATTCCTTGGATTTCCGGCCATGGCCTTTGCACCGGATTGCTTCTGGTGGGAGTGGCGGCCCTGGCGGGATGCGGAGCTGGAAAAGATGCCGTCCCGGAGCAGCGGGATTACGGAGTCTTCCTGGGAGCCGGACCGGAAGCCCTTGAGCGGATGGCAGAGTATGATACGGTAGTGTTGGATGCCCAGTACTTTACCCCGGAGGAGATCCTGAACCTGCAGGCTGACGGCCATAAAGTTTACAGCTATCTCAATGTGGGTTCTGTGGAGGATTTCCGGGATTATTATGACAAGTATGTCAGTTTAACCATCGGAGAATACGAGCACTGGGAAGAGGAACGCTGGGTGGATGTATCCGCGGAGGACTGGCAGAACTTCCTGCTGGAGGAGCTGGCCCCGGAGATCCTGAACAAGGGTGTGGACGGTTTCTTTGTGGACAATGCGGATGTCTATTACTACCGGCAGACGGAGGAGATCTATGAGGGACTGACTGTTATCCTGCAGGGCCTACAGGCCGCGGATACCTATGTCTGTATCAATGGCGGCGACACTTTTGTGATGGAGTATCTGGATCGGGGAGGGAGTCTTACGGACATTGCGGATGCCGTGAATCAGGAATCTGTCTTCGGGCGGATCCTCTGGGACACCGGAAAATTTGGCCGAAACGACCCGGAGGAACAGGAATTCTTTCGGGATTATGTGGAGCGGGTGGCAGCCGAGGGAGGGGATGTCTACCTGCTGGAATACACGGAAGATACCGGCCTGATGAAGGAGATCCGGGACTATTGTAAGGAACACGGATTCCGGTACTTTATCACCGGAGATCTGGGGCTAAATTTATGAGGAGGTTAGTGCTATGTCACAGGAGAAGGAAATCTATCGCAGTGAATTGGCTGAGAGGCAGCAGGTCATCAAGAACGAGGGTCTGCCGGTTATTGTAATGCTTGAAGGCTGGAGCGCGGCCGGCAAGGGCTCAGCACTGGGCAGTATTATTAAATTTATGGATCCAAGATTCTTCCGCGTATACAATATGGATGCGGTTACGGAAGAAGAGATGCGTCGCCCCTTCCTTTACAGACACGCTGTTAAAATGCCTATGAAAGGGCAGTTCTCTTTCTTTGACGGAAGTGTTATGGATGAGGTTACATATCAGTATCTGACCGATGAAATATCTAAAGAAGAATATGATGCCAAGGTTGAATCGATCGTGCATTATGAGAGGCAGCTTCGCGATAACGGATATCTCGTTGTCAAGTTCTTCCTTGATGTAAGCGAGAAGGATCAGAAGAAGCGTATAGAGAAGCTTCTGGACAGTAAGAATACCAAATGGCGTGTTACCAAGAAGGACCTTTGGCAGAATAAGAATTACAAGAAATGCAAGAAAGTATTTGATGATTATATCAAGAGAACCGATACCAAAGAATGCCCCTGGCATCGCATCAAAGCCGATGACAAGGATCAGGTTGAATCGATCATCGCCAATACCATCATTGCCGAGATAGATGCGGCAGTCAAGAAACCGCACAAAGCGGAGATACAAAGCAATCCTTACGAACTTGTTAAAATGCCTAAACTTTCCAAGATAAAGCTTGAAGGCAAGGAACTTACGAGAGAGGAATATCAGAAGAAATTAAAGAAGCTTCAGAAGGAACTTTCAGCGCTTCATAATAAAATATATCGCAAGAAGATCCCTGTGATCATTGCGTATGAAGGCTGGGATGCGGCCGGCAAGGGCGGCAATATCAAGCGTGTGGCATCTGCACTCGATCCTCGCGGATATGAAGTTTTCCCGATCGCAAGTCCCACGCCCGAAGAGAAGAACAGACATTTCCTTTGGAGATTTTATAACAGGCTTCCCAAGACTGGACATATTGCGATATTCGACAGAACCTGGTACGGAAGAGTAATGGTTGAGAGACTTGAAGGCTTCTGCAGTGAGAATGACTGGAAGAGAGCGTATAACGAGATTAATGAATTTGAGAAGGACCTCACGGATTGGGGTGCTATCGTCATCAAATTCTGGGTACAGATAGACAAGGATACACAGCTTGAGCGTTTTACACTTCGTCAGAATACTCCCGAGAAGCAGTGGAAAATAACCGACGAGGACTGGAGAAACCGCGAGAAATGGGATCTCTACGAGAAGGCGATCGATGAGATGATCGCCAAGACAAGTACAGAATTCGCACCGTGGTTCGTGCTTGAGTCCAACGATAAAAAATACGCAAGGATTAAGGCATTAGAGATTATCATCGATGAGATCAAGAAAAGATTGTAATTAATTATATGATTTATGAAGAGCAAAGACTCCGTGATACAATTACCGTGAGTCTTTGCTCTGTTTTTTTACATAGATTTTACATTAGTATGATAAAAAGGTTTACAAAGCTATTTTATAGTGGAAGCATAGTAAAGTGCTCCCCTTGTCAAGGACATTTTTGATTTAGTTAGGGTTAAAACT
>CAKZZH010000014.1 GCA_937885345.1 uncultured Lachnospiraceae bacterium
TTAGGTTTTTTGATAAAATAATTATGAACCATATCTCCTGCCTTCTCGATCCCGCTTTCCTTAAGGGAAATGATCCCGGAAGTGTTGTGCTGGATTATTGCAGCAACTGCGGTTACGGGGATTTTATTATCATCTGTTGCGGAAAATGCGGGTACAAGGTAATCCTGGAAACTGATACCGAAATCCGCGCTTCCGTTCGCTGTGGCAACCTCCGCTCCGTCCTCGGAAGCCTCAATAATATTTACTTTAAGACCGGCCTCCTCATAATAACCCTTATCCATTGCAACATACATTCCTGTATGATTGGTATTGGGTGTCCAGTCGAGCATTACGGTAACTTCTGTAAGCTCTGCGGCGCCTGATGCACTGCTTGACGCGCCGGATGCACTGCTTGACGCGCCGGAAGCATTGCAACCGAACGCTGCGATCGCGCACACTGATACGACTGCGATAAGTGCGGTCATTCTCGTCGCACTACTTCTGTTTGATCTGAATAATTCATTCTTTTTCATTTGATATTTTTCCTCTCCCATGGCATAGCAAGCCATTTTATAATATTGGTAATAAGAATAAGCAATAAACTGATGACGGCGATGTAGATGATGATCGCAAACATTTTATCGTAGGCAAAGGACTTGCGGACTCTCGTCATATAGACGCCAAGACCGGACTGTCCTCCCATCCACTCCGAGATAACCGCGCCGACAACGGCATAAGTCACCGAAATCTTAAGTCCTGAGAAGAAATACCCCAGAGAATAAGGGAATTTAACATACCAGAAGCGCTTGGTCTTACCGGCACCCATTATCCTAAGCAGATTCAATGTGTCCTCATCCGCCGCCTTAAAGCCTTCAAGAAGAGATACGCATACCGGAAAGAAAGTGGTGATCGCCACCAGCACGATCTTGGGCAAAATGCCGTATCCCATCCAGAGCATAAGAAGAGGGGCGATCGCGATCGAAGGTATGGTCTGCGTCACGATTATAAGCGGATAAAGTGCGCTGTATACGGGCTTGCAGGCATCCATCAGCATCGCTGTAAGAAAGCTGAAGGCTATGCCGATGCCAAGTCCCATCATCGCTTCGCCAAGCGTTGTAAGGCCGTGCTCCCAAAGTACTTTATGATCCGCCGCAAACGCTTTTATCACGTCAAGCGGCGAAGGCATCATGTAAGATGGCATCACATCCGTCCCCGACAGGAAAAACCATATCCCGAAAATAACTGCGATCGCTGCTATCGGCGCTATCACGTCGGACGCTGTCTTGCTTATTTTATTGGTTTTGATGATGCTTTGTGACTTTTTCATCGATTGTAAGAACCTTTTCCTCCGGTGCATATGTGATCTTCACATATGTCGATACTTTGTTGCAGCCTGCCTTGATCGCGATAAGCTGACACTGCTTAACGATCTCCATAAGCTTGTCGTAATCGCCTTCGATCGCGGTCTCACAAGGTCCGACATAGTAAGTCTCGCCTGTACTGCGAATGTAATCGATAACCTCATCGACGATCCTTACGACCTCTTCATCCGTTGCAACGTGCGGAAGCACCTGAATTGCTACACTTGCGTTCATTGTTGTTCCTCCTTTTATATTTTATGTGCAAGAAAAAAGCACCCCACAGGGTGCACACACATAAAACCCGGACAAACCGGAAAATAATATATGCATGTCCCTACGCCGGTATTATCCGGATCAGGTGTGAGCATTAAAAACGCTCCGGGTTGGATAAAATCCTCTCAGCCTGCCAAAGCAAGCACCCCACTGCAAATTCTTTTTTCTTTTACCGTTAGACTATACAACCGTTCACCCACTCTGTCAATGGCTAAAACGGACAAAAAGTTTACCTCGCCACTTCTGCTTTGCGCGATTTCATAACTGCTGCAAACATCAGTATAAGCTGCAATGCCACCAGTTCCGCGATCGGAATTATTGTATCGACCATCTCGGTCTCCGCGCTGTAAACATATGTGAGGAGATATGTAGGAAAATATTTTCCGATGCTTATAAATGCAAGTACATCAGGAAGGATCATAACCGCAAGTGCCATGGTTACGGCATTTATAACGGGATACTTATACAGCACCGAACAAATAACCGTTATCGATGCAGCACTGTAAAATACTATAAACAAAAGCAGTGCGTTAAATAGCACGCTTGTAAGGTCATAGGTGTCAGCGATCAAATGTCTTGCGATAAGATAATAGATAATGTACACAAGCGCCGCGGGGAGACCTGTTCCAAGCCCACACGCCACGCTCTTTGATAAAATAAGATGATGCTCACGGATACCTACCGCCTTGGGGAAAATCCATTTGCCTGAGGATATTTCCTTGGGAAGAAGCCAGTTGATAAGGAGCACCGCGATCAAAGTATAGAAAAGTCCCATATTTGCCGAGAGATTGCCTAAACTTGCAAGAGTTTCCCTTGGAAACAAGTCGGTCATCATCGCATTAACCGTATTAAGATCCTGCAGCAGCCCGCTCGGAGCCACACTTAATATGAACTTATAAAAGCTCGGAAAATAAAGCGTTGCAATGATGACTACAATGGCAAGCACAACAAGAGAGCCCGTAAGTACCGCAAACTTTCCTGTTTTAAACCACTCTATCCAGTCTTTTTTTAAACATGCGCCAAACGATCTCATATCTGCAATTCCTCCTGAAAAAGGTCATCAAGCGTCACTGCTTCCGGTCTGACCGAAGTTATAAGACTACCCGTTTGCTCTAAAATCCCAAGAATATATTTCTGAGTGTCAAGGTCTTTTACGAGGGGCTCGATCAGATAATCGAGTTCTCCCTCCCTGGTTATTTTAACAAGCTGCGCATTGAAATCGCTTATATCCACAGGAGTTGCAAAACTGAAACGATACCCCTCGGACTGCGTCCTCAGATCGCTCATTTCAATATGCCTGCTGATAACTCCGCCGTTAAGGAATCCGACTTCGTCGCAGGTTTTCTCCATATCTTCGAGTATATGCGTCGATAAAATAATCGTTCTTCCCTGTTCCTTAAGCACTTTAAGAAATGCCATAAGGTCGTGCCTTCCCGCGGGATCGAGTGCGGATGTGGGCTCATCGAGAAGCATTATCTCAGGGTCATTTGCAAGCGCCGCGGCGATCCCCATCCTCTGCTTCATTCCTCGTGACATATTCTTGATCTTGCGGTCTTTGTCAATCTGAACAAGCCAGAGAAGTTCATTCCTCTTGGCCGTTCTTTCGGTGCCGTTTAAATCTTTGAGAAGAAAATCCAGATACTGCGCCGTTGTAAGATAATCAAAGAATCCGGGAATATCCGGCAGATAACTGATATGCGCCTTTAAGATCTTGCCTTTGCTCTGCTTTTCGCCCGCAAGGTAGCACTCACCCTTATCGGCGCCGGAAAGCCCCGATATAATGTTCATAAGCGTTGTCTTGCCGGCACCGTTCTTCCCGATCAGGCCATATATACGCCCTTTATTCACATGAAGGTTGATGCCTTTGAGGACCTTGGTCCCGTCAAAGCTTTTTTCGATGTCTTTGATCTCGATCATTACGGTCTCCTTAAGATTTTGCCGAAACTTACGGCTCTTACATCTTCTCGGGTATCTCAAATCCGAGAAGGGTGCAGCACTCCTCGATCACTTTTCTTGTCAGGCTTATAAGGGCGATATACCCTTTCTTCTTGCAATCGTCGCTTTCCGAGAGGATCTTGGTCTCGTGATAGAAGTGATTAAAAGTGTTTGATAAGTCGTAAATATATCTGCAGATTTTGTGAGGCGCAAGATCGGCAACAGCTCCGCTTATCATCTCGCTGTACGCAGACAAAGCAAGCATCAGGGATGTCTCGCTCTCGCTCGAAGGCGTCACAATTTTGCAGTCCGATACTTTACCGCCCTCAGCCTCAAACCTGCCAAGGATCGAGCCGATCCTGACTGCGGTGTACTGGCAGTACGGACCCGTATCGCCTTCAAATGAGGTAAATCGATCAATATCAAATACATAATCCTTCGAAGCTTGATTCGACAGATCACCGTATTTTATCGCAGCAAGGCCGATGACCTTGGCAAGCGTTCTCGCCTCATCCTCATCGATCTCGCGGCCTTCCATTATTTTATTGTATACGGCCTCCTCAATATCCTTTATAAAATACTCAAGCCTGAGCACGCCGCCTTCCCTTGTCTTAAAAGGTGTTCCGTCCTTACCGTTCATTGTTCCGAACCCGATAAAATCAAGGCGGGTACCGGGCTTAACTATGCCGCCCTTTCTGGCAACACGGAAGAACTGGGTATAATGGAGTTCCTGCCTTTTATCGGCAAGATATACATATCTTACAGGTGAATAATTCTTCTCTCTGTCAATGATCGTTCCGAGGTCCGAAGACTCATAATTGGCCGCTCCGTCACTCTTACGAATGATGCAGGGAGGAAACTCCTTGGAATCGCCTTCCTCGGCAATATCAACAACAATTGCCCCCTGGCTCTCATGTGCAATACCCTTTTCGATAAGGTCATCAACAAGCCCGTTTATATAAGGTTGAGCATCCGACTCACCCTTCCACAGATCGAAATGAACGCCGAGATTTGAATAGTTTCTCTCAAGATCCGGCAAAGAAATATCCATAATGTGCTGCCAAAGTGCTCTGTATCCGCGCCTGCCCATCTGGTTCTCAAGCGTAGCCTTCTGCGCTGCCGCCTTATATTCAGGGTCTGCTTTGGAACGTGCACTCGCGGTGGGATAAATCTCCTCAAGCTCGCTTAAGGTAAAAGGCGGCTCCTTAGGATATTCACCCTCGTAATTCTCATCAAAATAAGGAAGCTCCGGCTTTCTCTCATGAAGCTCCGTGATGATAAGGCCCATCTGAAGTCCCCAGTCACCGAGATGCACATCGCCGATAGTCTTGTATCTGGCATAAGAAAGAATCCTCTTAACGGACTCGCCGATAACGGCAGAACGAAGATGCCCGATATGAAGGGGCTTTGCAACATTGGCTCCGCCGTAATCTATTATCACGGTTTCTCCCTTACCGGGAATTTCATATCCGAACTTATCGGCGTCTGCCATTTCTTTGATGTAATCGCCAAGCAGCTCATCGCTCAGAATGATATTGATGAATCCGGGCTTAACACACTCAACGCTCTTAAATGCGGCGTTATCCTTGAGATTCATAGCAACATCGTCGCCTATCATAAAAGGCGCTTTGTGATATTCCTTGCTTGCAGCCATCGCACCATTGCACTGGTACTGGCACAGATCCGGTCTGTTGGATACGGTCACCTTGGCGTATTTACTGTCATAACCCGCTTTGCCAAATGCCTCTCCGATTATGCTTTCAATCCTGGAAATAATGCTTTTCATATAATTAAATCCTCTTTTAATATTTTGCAACACCTGTATTTAACGCATTTGTGAGCATTACTCACTTATATCCTGGCAATATCCACAGGCTCCATACGCTGCTCGTTTTTCGTCTCAAGACTTGTGATAAGCGCATTCGCGGTATCAACTGCAGTAAGCACATTCACCCCGGTCTCTATCGCATTACGTCTGATAAGGAAGCCGTCATGGCTCCTGAGTGCTCCGGTCTCCGGGATGTCAATAACAAGATCGATCTTGTGATCAAGTATAAGATCAAGAAGTGTAGGTGCCTCCTGTTCAAGCTTATTAACTTTAACGCAGGGCACTCCGTTCTCGGTAAAATATTTCGCCGTACCCCTGGTCGCAAATATTTTATATCCAAAATTGGCAAACCGCTTTGCTATCGGAAGCATTTCTTCCTTCTCATTATCGCAAACGGTTATTATCATCTGCTTGTATTTGGGAAGATCGATTCCGGCTCCGCGAAATGCCTTATAAAGTGCTTCGTTGAAGTTCTTGCTTATTCCAAGACACTCTCCCGTTGACTTCATCTCAGGTCCGAGACTTACATCGGCGCCTCTGATCTTCTCAAAGGAGAATACAGGCATTTTGATCGCGATGTAATCAGACTTTTTCTGAATTCCGGGTGTATAACCGAGTTCCTTAATAGTATGCCCTATAATTACGGAAGTTGCAAGTTTAACAATGGGGATTCCTGTAACCTTGCTTATATAAGGCACTGTTCTTGAAGATCTGGGATTAACCTCGATAACATATACCTGCTCATCCGCTGCCGGATTCTCCCTGTATACGATAAACTGTATATTGATCATACCCTTTACATGAAGAGATCTTGCAAGCCTGCGGGTATATTCCTCAAGCATCTCGACAATTCTGTCCGTAAGGCTCTGTGCGGGATATACGGATATTGAATCGCCCGAATGGATTCCGGCTCTCTCGATATGCTCCATAATTCCGGGTATAAGAATATCCTCACCGTCACAAACCGCATCAACCTCAATCTCCTTACCCATAAGGTATTTGTCGACGAGTATGGGATGTTCCTGCACCTGACGGTTAATGATACCGATATATTCTCTGATATCATCCTCGGATATCGCTATATGCATTCCCTGTCCGCCAAGGACATACGAAGGCCTGACAAGTACCGGATAACCGAGTTCATCAGCTGCCTTAACCGCTTCATCCGCAGTAAAAACAGTATGACCTGCGGCGCGGGGGATCTCGCACTCCTGAAGTATTTTATCAAAAAGTTCTCTGTCCTCTGCAGCATCTACATCCTCGGCACTTGTTCCGAGAATGGGAACTCCCATTTCCATAAGTGCCTTGGTAAGCTTGATGGCGGTCTGCCCGCCGAACTGAACAACCGCTCCGTCCGGATGCTCTCTCTCGACTATGGACTCAACATCCTCTGCGGTAAGAGGCTCAAAATAAAGTTTATCCGCAATATCAAAATCCGTTGATACGGTCTCGGGATTGTTATTGATTATAATGGTTTCATAGCCTTCGTTCTTAAAAGCCCAGGTGGAATGAACGGAACAATAATCGAACTCAATTCCCTGTCCGATCCTTATAGGACCGGAACCGAGTACAAGAACCTTTTTCTTGTCATTCGTCATCCTGGACTCGTTTTCGGAGCCGTAAACCGAATAGTAATAAGGCGTCATAGCCTCAAATTCAGCAGCGCAGGTATCAACCATCTTGTAGGAAGCGTGGATATCGTACTCATTTCTTAAAGCCTTGATCTCCTTCTCGCTCTTACCTGTGATCCTGGCAATGACCACATCCGGAAACTCAATCCTTTTTGCTTCCCTGAGAAGTTCTTCGCTCAGTTCTTCATTTCTTAATCGGTTCTCCATCTGAACGAGAATGGCTATTTTATCAATAAACCAATGATCGATCATGGTGATCTCATGGATGCGATCATAGGTAAAATTCCTTCTTATAGCTTCTGCGATAACATATATTCTTCTGTCATCGACATCTTCAAGCATCTGCGCGATCTCATCATCGGAATATTTGGAATAGTCTTTGTATAGAAGGCTGTCCACATGCTGCTCAAGGGATCTTATGGCCTTCATAAGAGCGCCTTCGAAATTGTCGCAGATACTCATAACCTCACCGGTAGCCTTCATCTGCGTGGTAAGTCTTCTCGAGGCGGTTATGAATTTGTCGAAAGGAAGTCTGGGTATCTTGACAACACAGTAATCAAGCGCAGGTTCAAAGCTCGCAAAAGTCTTATGTGTAATGGCATTGGGAATCTCGTCGAGATTGTATCCGAGTGCGATCTTGGCAGCCACCTTGGCAATGGGATATCCTGTAGCCTTTGAAGCAAGAGCGGAAGAACGGCTCACTCGGGGGTTAACCTCGATAACGCAGTATTCAAAGGATGTGGGATGAAGCGCAAACTGTACATTGCATCCACCCGTAATTCCGAGCTCGTCGATGATATTAAGCGCAGAGCTTCTGAGCATCTGATATTCCTTATCGGAAAGCGTCTGGGAAGGTGCCACGACTATCGAATCACCGGTATGTACGCCTACCGGATCGAGATTTTCCATATTACAAACGGTTATACATGTACCGTTGGCATCACGCATAACCTCATATTCTATTTCCTTCCAGCCGGCAATGCAGCGCTCTACAAGCACCTCGTGAACACGGCTAAGTCTGAGTCCGTTCTCAAGAATATCCTGAAGTTCATTAACATTTGATGCAATTCCGCCGCCGCTTCCGCCAAGCGTGTAAGCAGGTCTGAGTACAACGGGATATCCGATCTCAGAGGCAAATCGAACTCCATCCGGAACATTGTTTACGACAAGTGAAGCTGCAACAGGCTCCCCTATTTTCTCCATCGTCTGCTTGAATTCAAGCCTGTCCTCGGCCTTACGAATGGTCTTGGCGGTAGTTCCGATAAGCTTTACATTATGCTCCTCCAGAAAACCGGTCTCCGCAATCTCCATTGCCAGATTAAGTCCGGCCTGTCCGCCGAGTGTGGGAAGGATCGAGTCCGGCTTTTCCTTTAAAATAATATTCTTAAGAGAATCAACCGTCAAAAGCTCAATATATACCTCATCGGCGATATCTTTGTCAGTCATGATCGTTGCGGGATTGGAATTGACAAGGACAACCTCCACGCCCTCTTCCTTAAGAGAACGACAGGCCTGTGTGCCCGCATAATCAAATTCTGCCGCCTGCCCTATAACAATGGGGCCGGATCCAATAACAAGAACTTTTTTGATACTTTCAATTCTCGGCATGATTAGTCCCTGCCTTTCTTCATCATATTCATAAATCTGTCAAAGAGAAAATCCGAATCCTTCGGACCGGCGTCCGCTTCCGGATGGAACTGTACAGTAAAAATATTCTTGCCGATATATTCCAGACCTTCGTTCGTATTATCATTGACATTAACAAAAGCTTCTCTTGCAACCTCAGGCTTAACCGTAGCCATATCCACGACATATCCGTGATTCTGTGAGGAAATATATACCTTTCCGGTTGAAAGGTCTCTTACCGGATGATTTGCGCCTCTGTGGCCGTATTTCATTTTATGGGTGTCGGCACCTGTTGCAAGTGCCATAAGCTGATGGCCAAGGCAGATTGCGAATATGGGAATATCGGTGTTATAGAGCTTCTTTATCTCCTCTATAACGCCGGTGCATTCCTTGGGATCTCCGGGACCGTTGCTGAGCATTATTCCGTCCGGCTTTGCCGCAATGATCTCCTCAGCCTTCGTCGAAGCGGGATACACGGTTACAATGCAACCTCTTCTTGCAAGACTTCTTGCGATATTATTCTTGGCGCCGAAATCAAGAAGCGCTACACGGAGCCCTTCACCGCTTGTGAAATCCTTATGTCTGCATGCTTCGGGTATGCCTGTTACAAGGTCCTTTCTGGTAACCTCAAAGCAGTTCTTACAGGTAACCTTCTCTACAACCTTACCGGTCGTATATGCTTTTAATCTGGGAATGATTGAATCAAGATCATAGTTCTCATCGGTAGTTATCATACCGTTCATCGTGCCCTTCTCACGAAGGATCTTGGTAAGGGCTCTGGTGTCAATACCGGCAATACCGGGAATATCATTGACAGTAAGGAATTCTTGGATCGTTGCGTCACTTCTGAAATTGCTGGGCATTCGCGACAACTCGCGAACTATATATCCGTCAGGCCATGCTTTCAGCGATTCCATGTCCTGCTTCATAATACCGTAATTACCGATCAGCGGATAAGTCATACATACCGCCTGACCCGCATAAGACGGATCTGTGAGGACTTCAAGATAACCCGTCATCGAAGTGTTAAAGACTATCTCACTGATAACCTCGCGTCTGCTTCCGATGGAAGTTCCTTCAAAAACGGTTCCGTCCTCCAATATCAGAAAAGCTTTCAGAACTGATTTCATAGATTCGATCCTCCAAAAAAGAGCACGCCGCGTCTGTGTACACGCCATCGTGCTCTGTCTTTCTGTGAATTTTATCACAAGAGTTTCTGTTTTTCAATACATTTTATATGATAGGTCGGGTAAATTTACTGTAGGAATTAACAGAATATAAGACATCCATGAATCTCAGAA
>CAKZZH010000015.1 GCA_937885345.1 uncultured Lachnospiraceae bacterium
TCGCGGATATACACATCCTTATTATACACATATAGCACTCGTGCATCGGTAAGTGTGAGCACAGCCTTCGTGCCTTCTTCGAGAGCCTTGAACTCAGCGATGTTGTTCACCACAAGCTGTTCTTCCACCTTCACCGTGCATGTTGCCGTCGGTCCCGACTCTGCTGTGGCGGTAATAGTGCAAGTACCGACGCCCACACCTGTTACTCGTCCTTCAGCATCGACGGTTGCGATGTTCTTGTTGCTTGATGTCCAAGTGACTTTCTCTTCGATATAGCTTGGGTCGTAGGTCACTGTGAGGTTTCGCGATACTCCCACGCCGAGCGTCATTTCCTCGAGTATGCTGATGCTCTTGAGCACGTAGGCATCCTCAATATCGAAGTACACCACTCCGCCCGACTGGCGTATATTGGTCAATCCCCACTGCGTTCCGCCCTCGTTCCATGGCAGGAGGTTTGCGGGCGAAGTGCCGTTGTTGAGTGTCTCCACGTTTCCTGTGCCTGGGAATGGGTCGTAAGCAGAGGCATCGCCTTTCCATCCTCCTGCACGCACCAGCTCGTAGTAGTTGTGATTAGGATTTGAGTTCACGTTGTTGTAATCCCACACCGAGGTGCTTGTGGAGTCCACACGGAACACGAGCATACCCGAGCCGGGGAGATAGTAGTTCCACTTTGTGCGCTGTCGGTTTTCGAGCATGAAGTATTCCTTTGCCACCGATGTGTTGATGCGGAAGCCGGTGTTCACCTCGTCGATGCTCTTCAGTGTGTAGCTGCCTTCCTTGTTGATGACGGTAGGCCCTCCGATAAATCCCACCATATAACGCTCGAAGAGCGAGTAGCCGACAGGTGTGCGGCCGTCGTTGTAGTAGCTTCCGCCAGCCATTACCGACCAGTCGCCCGGGTCGTTGCTCTGTCCGTTCTGCTCGTAGTCGGTGTCATAGAAGTCGGGCAAGCCGAGCACGTGACCGAACTCGTGGCATATTGTGCCGATGCCATCTATTTTCACCGTCGAAGGATAGTTGGTAAAACCACACAGCTCAACGCTGCTTGCATAGTCGCCAAGGTAAACTCCATCCTTGCGCACATAGCCATAGAATCCCGAGCGGTGAGGCCAGAAGAGACGGCTGTCGTTACCGCTATAGTTGGCACCATTACCTGCAACGATGAAATAAATCATGTCCACAAAGCCGTCACCGTCGCGGTCGTAGTCCTTGAAGTTAACCTGTGCGTCGGCTGCATCCACTGCTGCCCTGAGTATGTTCCACGCTCCGTCGGTGCCATTGGCGTCGTACTGGCTGTAATTCAGCAGCTTTACCGGGCCCACCACGTCGAACTCTGGTGAGAACTTGCCGAAGGAGTTGTCGTAGAAATAGTCGCGCACCGAGCCGGTGTATGTCTGCTTGCGACCATTCGTGTCGGTATATCCTGTGTAGTTCTGCTTGTTCACCATGTCGTTCAGCAGTTCGGCATAATCGTCGCGCGAGAACTCTTTGTCGTTGAACTCCACGAGTATGAGCAGTCCGCGGAAGTTGTTGTAGTCGTATTGCGCTGCCTTGTGTCTGGCCTGTGCCTTGCGCATCGACGAGATATTGTTGCGCTGCATCTGCTGCATCTGCTGCTCCAGTCTCTATGTAAACACCTGCGGATGTCTTATATGTAGAACCGCCATCCCAGTCTTCCTTTCCATCAAGTTCTGCTATCTTAAGAGTAACTGTGGCTACATCACCGGCCGCAAGAGTTACATCAAAATTAGCGCCATCCTGATTGTTAACATAGAGCCTGTTGCTTGAGTCAGACTCATTCAGGAAATAAAGTGACATTTTGCAATCAGCCGTTGCTGTATAGGTTGCTGTAAATACACCGTCGGAAGCGGTCATATCAACGATCACCTTATTACCCCAGTCACCGTCGATCGCATAACCCATCTGCCATTGCGCTTACAGCCATCATGCTGAGTGCGAGTGTTGCTGCTGCTACTGCTGCTGCTACTTTCTTGAAAATCTTCATAAAACCTTTCTCCTTTAAATATTCTTATTAGTGCCCCCCGACACCAAAATGAATTATAGCACCATTATCGCCAAAATGCTACAATTTTTTTAAATTTTTTTGTTAGATTTTACGAAAGGTTTTCTGCTAATAGTCCAAATATGCGCAAATTATGTAATTATTTTTATTTTATAAGCGAAAATATCACGAAACTAAAGGCGTTTGTGGATTAACAATCACAAACGCCTTGATTGATCAGTCTTTCCTCTACTTGCTGCCCCAAAGACAAGTATCATTTGTGCCGATCAAACTAAAAGTCATACGGAATTCATGCGCTTTGGTTTCACACTGCTGATAGAAGAATACGCCTTTATATGTGACACCGCCGATAACCATTGTTACATACTGGTTATTGTAGGTCCATGTTCCACTCTTTGCACCGCTTATCGTGCCGTCAGAGTTAAAGGTTATTTTGACGCTCTTATTAACATTCGCGCCGTCATTTGTAAGGCCCATATCGATAAGCTCGTACTCTCCGGCCATCATATCCATGGAATAACCGGTCGTTGAGATCTCATCGCCGCGATATTCGTAAACCGCCGTAACAGGCCATCCGTCCTCATTTAGGAACTGCTGATGGACTCTGACCTCATGCCACTCCTGTCCGCAGTTAAACCGCGTATGATAGACAAGGAAACGATTTCCGCTGCCGTCGATAAAAGCACTGTTATGGCCACCTGCCATATATCCGTTGGTATAATTGCCGTTTCCCTGCGCAAGCGAACTGAAATAGTAATTTCCAAAAAGCTTTATTCCGATGCTGTCCCTTGACGAGCCCCTTGCTGCCGCTCTCGTACCGTCCGCGTCAACATAGGTTCCGGTTACATCCTTGGAACGGAACATCCTTATCTGATATCCGCCCTCTCTCGTAAGACCCCAGTAGCTTACATACAGATAATAATAATCCGTTGCCGCGTCATATACGATGTACGAGGCCTCACCCGTAGTTCCGTAACCTCCCGCGATATGATATCCCATATACGGATCTGTAAAATCCGAAGCCCATGACTCACTGCCCATATCTGCGTATTTTACCGTATAGTCACGAAGTCCGGTTGCATTATCAAGTCTTATGAGATATATGCCGCCCGACCACGAGCCGTAGCTCATCCAGAGATTTCCGCTTTTATCATAAAATACACTCGGATCGATCGCATGTGCTCCGTATGTATAGTTCCAGGTTGTTGCCGTACAGGAGGTGCTTCCGTCCTTGCAGACATAAGCATTTCGCGTATATCTTTCCGCATTTGCAAAATCCGTATCACCCGTTGCTTTAACATAATCGGTAAGTGTATATGATCTTGTAGCATCTGCGGTAAAACCGGAATATACAACAGGTCCGACATACGTCCAGTTTCCCATAAGATTATCTGCCGTAAGAAGCACGATAACCGAATTCCAGGAGCATCCGTTAATGCTCATATACATGCACCATTTGCCAAGAGCCTTATTATAAATGACATCAGGTGCCCACATATTACCCGAAGGATTATATACCGTATCGCCATTGTCGGCCCAGTCAAAGCCTTCGGCCATAAGCGTTTTATAGCTCGTTGAAATATTGTTGGTAAAAGTTTTCCAATTCTTCAGATCGTATGAATATGCAAATGCAAGATGCGATCCGAAAATGTAATAGCATTTCTTTCCGCTCGAATCGGTTCCTTCAACGATAGAAGGGTCATGCACCGTAACATGCGTAACCGTTCCGTCGGCCGTACCTGCGTCACTTACAGCGGATTGCGTCGCCGCTTCGGTTGCCTTCTCAGTTGCAGCCTCGGTAGCTCTATCGGTAGCCTTCTCTGTCGCTTTCTCGGTAACTTTCTCTGTTGCTGCCTCGGTCACTTTCTCAGTCCCCTTTTCGGTAGCCTCCTCGCCTGCCTTCTCGGTGCTTTCATCTTCAGCGCCGGTCGTTTCATCAGAATCGTCTACGGTTGTTTCATCAGAATCGTCTCCGGTCGTTTCTTCAGAATCGTCCTTAGTTGTCTTAGGTTCCTCTTCCGTCTCTTTATCAGATCCTTTCTCAGTCGCCTTTTCGGTAACGCTCTCGGTTTCATCCGATATATCTCCGGTTGTTTCCCCTGCGTCTTCTGTCGTACACTCGGATGCGGCAGATGAACCGTCTGCTTTATGGCATCCTCCAAGCACTGCAAATCCAAGTGTGAACAAAGCAAGTGCAATTGCCAGTATCTTTCTTTTTTTCATGTCAGTACCCGCTTTCAAATTCTTATGGAAAAGGCTGGAAACGATCTTCCGGCCTTTATATTTTTAATGTAAAATCCATGCAGCTAATATCTGCGTTGCCCTGTATTACTTCTCCTCGCCGAATCTGAATTTTCTGATCACAACGAATGCAAGTGCTGCAATTACAAGAACTGCGCCGGCTATAGGAGCAACAGGAAGTGCAGAACCTGTAGTAACATCGGTCGCGCCGTTTGTTGTATCGGAATCGTTTGTTGTATCGGAATCGTTTGTTGTATCGGAATCGTTTGTAGTATTGGAATCGTCTGTAATATCGGAATCGTTTGTAGTATCTGCATTCTCGCCATATGCAACATTTGCAAGTGTTACGATATAATCAGATGCATGTTCCATTTCAAACGCTGCCTTGCCTTCATCGGATACTGTGGCAACACCTACAGATTCAAATACCTTGCTTGAAGGATTGAAATACCACATTCTAACTAAGTCGCCAGCCTTAAACTTAGATGAAACATCAAGTGTAACCTCAGCCTTTCCGGGAAGAATTCCGTCGTAAGCAAAGCTGATTCCGAGATATTCACTTTCCTTAAGGCTTAATCCGTCAGTTGCAGCGCTTGCAACATCATTAGTAGAATTGCTGCCTATACTTACCACAGGTGTAAAATCAACCGGGTTTGTTATCGAAGAGAAGTTCCACTGAACTTTCTCGGAAACAACAACCATTCCAACACCGGCATCCTTCGCTGCTGTAAATACATCCTTGGATACTTCGGCATCAACAGCCTCAGTAAGGTCTACGGCAACTACATCTCCGGATGCAGCAGAAGCGATAGCAGCTGTAACATCAGCAGTAATATCAGCTGTTGTAGCCTCTGAAGTTGCGGTAACAAGTACTGCATCAGAAGCAGTCTTTGTATACTGATAGATATCCATTATTGCACTGTCGGTTACGAAGAAGAAATAGATCGTCTCGGGATATGTTCCGCTTATATCGTATCCGCAGTTAAGAATCGTTCCGTCTGAAAGAGTGATCACATAATCGTAAGAAATGTTATCTGTCTCTCTGGTTAATGTAATATCCCATGTAGCACCCTCAAGTAAGGTAGCATATGAATCAACCCAGTCAGCATTGTAAAGGAAATCGTTACCTACATACTTTACATTTGCATAATCAGTTCCCCATCCCCAGTTATCGGATCTGAGAGCAAGATACTCTGAATAGCCCTCAGTCATGCCGGGATTAGATGTTCCGTCCGTATACATATTGGTAAATATGATTGTAGGAGAATTATAAACAGCCTTTCCGCTCACATCCGTCTGAGTAATGCTGATATTATATGTACTGCCTACTTTAAGAGCATAAGCCTTGCTCCAATCAAGCCACCATCCGCTGTCAATCTCTTCATCATATGAACTGTCGACAGTTTCTTTTGTCCCTTCGACTACGGTTCTTGTACCGATCTCAAGAGTTCCCGTCTTGGTAGCGCTTACGGTAACATCAAGTGTAGACTCTACGCCGTCTGCTGTTGCTGTAATTGTAGCGCTGCCTGCTGAAACTGCTGTAATGGTTCCGTCGGAAGAAACCTTAACAACATCCTCATTCGAAGAAGTATATGTTACCTCAGGATATGTTGCATTTGAAGGTGAAACGGAAGCGGTAAGCTTAGCACTTCCCTTAGCGGGGTCGCCAAGAACAAGTGCGTTGTTTCCGGTAAGAACAACCTTAGTTACTGCAACCTTATTAACCGTATACTCAACATCTGATGTCTTATTACCTACAGTTACCGTAACCTTAGCCGTTCCGGGAGCAACAGCGGTAACAACACCGGCGCTGTTTACTGTAAGAATATCTTCGTTTGAAGAAACATATGTAGCGGTTGTATCATCCGTCGTATTTGTAGGATTGTATGTAACTGTGATTATATCTGTTGAACCAACTTCAATGGTATTTGAAGCAGCCTTGGCTGTGATGCTTTCAAGAGGAAAAGTCTCATTTGTTACAGTAACAGTAACGGTATCTGAAACCTCGCCAACCTTTGCCGTGATCGTAGCTGTTCCCGGCGCTACTGCGGTTACAACACCGTCTTCAACGGTTGCAACACTTTTATTTGAAGATGTCCAAACAACATCTGCATCAAGTCTTGCATTTGAAGGAGTGGTTGCAAGCGTAAGTGTCTTTGTCTTTCCCGTAAGAAGAGTAATTTCATCTTCCAACGAAAGAGCTGTAAGCTCTAAATTGTCTGTAAATGTAATATCACTGAGGGTAGAAAGAGCACCGGTTGTAAGTGTTGAATAAAATGTATCGCCAAAATCCACTACAGATATTGTATACTTCCAAACAACCGTTATTTCGTCATCATCTGCTGTTCCCTCTGTAATGGTAACATACACTGTGTCCCCATCTTTAACCAGGTTTGCAGTACAATCAAGTCCGTTCGGTCTTTCTCCAACAAGAGCTGCAAAACAATCATTATAAGATGTGTCAAATTCCTGAACAAGTATTTCACTCTTTGCAGCATCGCCGCTATCGTTAAAAGTTTTTTCACCGGAATTATATCTCCAGAACCAGCCCCATAAATCCGATCTGAAACTAGTACATCATAAATTAAATAACTGGCACAAATAACAAATCTATGGTATAATAG
>CAKZZH010000016.1 GCA_937885345.1 uncultured Lachnospiraceae bacterium
AGTTTAGCGGTAAATCCACGTTGTTGCAAATGTAGGTCACTTCATATTATCTGAATACAGAAGCATCTCCGTAGCAGCCTATGCCCCGGCCTTTGTAATTAACGCCGAATGCGTGCGCAGCATCATATATTACTTTGAGGTTGTATTTGCCGGCAATCTTTGCAATCTCCTCCACATTGCACACATTACCGTAAACGTGTACAGGAAGGATGGCAACTGTTTTTTCGGTTATAAGATCTTCAATCAGATTCTCATCTATCGTTCCGTCGGATCTCTTAACATCGCAAAATACAGGCTTTAAGCCATTTCTTACAATTGCATGTGTTGTAGATATGAAAGTGAAAGGCGTTGTAATGACTTCAGAGCCTTCAGGAAAACCAAATGATTGAATCGCAAGTTCCAGTGCCATATGACCGTTTACCATAAGAGACAGTTCGTCAACCTGCAGATAATCACGAAGTTCCTTCTCAAGTTGTTTGTGATAAGTACCCATATTGGTAAGCCAATGACTGTCCCATAAAGGTTTGATCGCTTGTGCATATTCTTCATAAGTCGGCATCGAGGATCTCGTTACAAGAATTTTTTCATTTTCCATAATGTGCCAAACCTTTCCGTTATGTATTTTTTATATAATTCGATACATATACCACAACACCTTTATTATATGCAAAATACACCTTGCATACAAGAAAGATATGGCAATAGTCACGCGTTCAGATATTTCTGCGCATTGGTTCGAAGGATTGCCTGCGCATACTCCTCATCAAAGTTTTCACGTATGTAATCCGCACCGATCATCGCCTCCGGCGGCTTATAATCCGGGCGGTGGGCGTCGGTTCCGGCGAAATCAACCAGACGATTATTCAAGAAAAGATTGGCCAAAGCTTTGCGCGATTTGCCAACAGAATTTCTCCCATCCTGCACGATGCTGTAAAGATTTATCTGAACCATGCACCCGAGCTCTTTCAGAAGCCTTATGTCTTTCTCCGGATCATCATATATGTTCGCGTATCTTTCCGCATGCGCGATGATCGGAATATAGCCCTTATCAAGCGTATATTCAAGGCAGTATCGCATTTCATCCGTTCCTTTGGTATAATCCGGGTCAAACTCCATCAGCACATATTCGGTCTCATTCATAGTCGGATAAATATCAAGCTTGATCTTATCGATGTTATCCGGCATTTCCTCCCTGTAACAAAGAATCTCACATCCCTTATAAATCTTAAGTTTATCGAATCTCTTAGCCTGCCTTCTAAAATCATTAAATCTGCCATGATAATGTTCATGCATATCTTCCATGGCATAGCTGTGACTGGTGCAGAATATTCCGCACGCACCCTGGCTGTAATCGGATTTCATAACCTCAAAAGCCATTGCCGCATCTTCTGCGCCGTCGTCTATTCCGGGAAATATATGGGCATGAATATCGACTATCATCTTGTTCTCCGGTATTATCATATTTTTTCCTCCTTCTCTTTTTGTTGTTCGGATACCGAGTAACACTTTTATCCTATTCGGATACCAATCGGCACATTTCCTCTATCCATTCCCTGCGCTTGATCACAGCCAGCCATTCCTTAGGTATGGATCCATATCCGTAATACAACCCTGCAAGACCACCGGCGATCGCTCCGATCGTGTCGGTGTCATCACCCAGATTTACCGCGATCAGCAAGGCATCCGTGAAATCCTTGCCGCGCATCACTGACCATATAGCCGCTTCAAGAGAGTGCACCACATATCCGCTGCTTTCGATATTGCGTATATCCGTGGCCCCGAGTTCTCTGACATCGCGAAGTCTGCCAAGATGCGCCAGTTCGATTTTATTTGCAATATCCTTGTCATAGAATTCAAACCCCTTTTCCATCGCTCTCTTAAGAGTAGTACCGATCGGGAGCTTCTTTCCGAGGATCTCTTTGACACAGAAATAATACAGACCGCATGCAATCTTAGACCTTAGGTGGTTATGTGTAAGACCGGACACTTCATGAACCAGGCTTATTGCTTCTTCATCCGTGAGTCCCTTCATAGCAGCATACAAGCATACCGGCATGATCCTCATAAGCGAACCGTTTCCGTTTGAATAC
This sequence comes from uncultured Lachnospiraceae bacterium, assembly GCA_937885345.1. Classification (GTDB taxonomy): domain Bacteria; phylum Bacillota; class Clostridia; order Lachnospirales; family Lachnospiraceae; genus Eshraghiella. The sequence goes on from CAKZZH010000016.1 coordinate 2,091, forward strand.
TCAGATGTACCCCCGCAGGTTTTCAAATCGCCCGTATTTTCATATTTTTCAATTGCAGACGAGCAAGTGTTCCCAATATCAAAAGCTTCGCCAAATGGGGTATATTCGCCGTCCTCATACCAATCGACAAATGCAGTCATTATATCCTCCGTATCCACCACTCCGAGTTCCCTGATACTGTCGAGGGTTGCAAGTGACATGCTGCTGTCATCCGTCCATGTTCCCTCCTGCGTATTGTATACACCGCCGCTTTCCATTCCTTTAACCGCACCTTCGGGCCTCGTTGCGATCTCCTCCCTGCTCATAAACTGAACCGGACACCCAAGTGCATCCCCGACAATAACTCCCATCATCCCGTCAAGCCAATAATTTCTATTCATAAATCATGCCTCCTTTGCTTTGATATCATGACTGTATCACAACGCAAAAAAAGACCGGTCTCTTTCAAAGAGACCGGCCCCAAAGCACGTATTTACGATATAATGCAAGGAAGTCCCAGTTCCTCGAGTTCAATATCCAGATCGATCATATCGTATATCCCGTTTTCGATAAAATACTTAAACACGATATCAGTCTTATCACATGGTGAAAGTGCGTATCCCGCCCTTCTGAGCAGATCTGCGGTTTCATCAATGTTCAGTTCCGCTCCTACGCAAAGGCACAGCGCCGTAAGTTTCTGCGGATGATAATCCGGATTGTTCTTGATCTTGGAAAAAACCTTCTTATCAACTATCGCCCTTTTGTAAACCCGGGCATTCTCCATATTCTTATCGGCAATAAGCTGCATTAGCCGCTGTGAAAATGTTTCCGGGCGTCGCCTAAGCAGTTCATCAAGGCTTTCGGATTCGCCCCGCAGCGTATCCCGGCCCGCATCCTGCTTGGCGTCCTTCAGGCCGCTACCACCGGTTTCTTCGAGGCTCGGAAAGATCCTCTTTCCGAGAGCATTCGATTTATCGTCATAAACCACCAGATAGATATCCATCTCATTGGCAAGAAGAAACGCACCCAATTCATCAACCGCAATCCTCATGCCCTCTTCCTTGGGATAGCCGTAACTGCCGGTTGCTATGAGTGGAAACGATATTGACTTAATGCCTTTCTCCTTGGCAAGATTAAGGCTCTTTTGGTAGCAGGAGCGAAGCTTTATCTCCTCGTCTTCTTCACCGCCAAGATACAGCGGACTTACCGCATGTATAATGTACTTTGCATCAAGCTTAAAACCCGGTGTGATAAACGCCTCACCTTCAGGTACGTAGCCGATCTTGTCTTTCCTGTACGCAAGAAGTTCGTCATAGCCTGCTGCTTCATATATCGCAGTATCACAGCCGTCCCCAACGCAAGGGTAGGAACTGGCCGTATTAACAATAGCTTCGGTATTCATTTTAGCAATATTATTACGAACGATCCTAAGCGACAAGGAGCACCTCCGGTTATAAATATAATAAATCACCTGATCCGGTATCTTACGCCCCGGACACTTTAAGTGAAGCGTTATATACAGCCTTAATATTCTCATCAAGCCCATAAAATAAGGTGTATATACCTACTTCATCAAGACAGGCATCCCTGTCGCCAAGCCTGTTCAAAATAAGCGCCTTATAATATATCAGTTCCTTGCTGAGATCGGAAATATCAAGTCCCTTTAAAACCTCTTCGAGAGCCTGTTTATAATTACCGTTTTCAACGCAATCTTTAACTGAACTCTTGAGGCTGTTTAATTCATTTACCTGTTCACCCGTAAGATTGCTCTCACTCGCATATTGCAATACTACAGCCTTCCTGTGCTCCGGGTCGCCTTTAACATTGGCGCCCCATCCGGCACTGTTCTCGGGAGCAGCGGATACAGCAAGGATCAGTTCCTTGGGAAAGTCAGCGGTTCTATACATTCTTACAAGCCATGAAACGAAGGAGAAATGTATTGTCGCACCGAGCGAACGAAGAGAACCGGCGAACTCTCCGACCAGATTAAAAAGAATTCGCACAACTTCGCCTGACATAACGGTTTCGGTTCCTTGTGAAGGATTCGTACAATATTTATGTATCAGTTCACTATTAAGCATATTAACAAGCCATTCGAATTTATCCAGATCGGTTTTAGTACTGTCAGATGCGGTTGCTTGCATTTGGTACATAAACTCACGCGCTGCGGTATATTCATCTATGGCATTCATTCTGTTTGTCGCAACCGTCTTGATCTCATCATCAACATCCGGGAAATGGCTTAAATAATCACTTAGATATTCGCCTCTCTCACGGAGTTTTTTAATAAACCCGGTTGAATTAATATTTCTGGCAGTAAGCCCTTCCGGATTGTTGGAATTATACACGCTCATGGCATCCCGCAAAACGCCGATCATACCGTGAGCACGTGCAACGGTAAGGTATACATAATCACCCAAAAAATAAGAAGTAGCCCATTCGGGCTTGATCTCATAGCTGTTTCTTATAAAATACGAGGAGGTGTGAACCGTCCAGGAATCAAAAATCTGCCTAACGCTCATGTATCCTGACTCAAATAATGTACTGTCATCAGTCCAGAACCTTGTATCCGGCTCCTTACCGCTAAGGTCATGAACGATCGTATTATGAACGCACATACTGCATTCCCTATGCTCTTGCATATAATCGTACTGTTTCTGTAATTTATTCGGATCACACCAATAATCATCGCCTTCGCAAAAAGCTATATAATCTGATTTAGCATTATCTATAATGCCCTTAGATACACGGATTCCCTTTGAATACTGGTTCGTCTCCTCCAGAATCGGAACAAAAATATCGGGGTATTTACGACAATATTCTTTAATAATATCAACACTGCCATCAGTGGAGGCATCATCGTGTACTATTACCTCGAAGGGAAAAGCGGTTTTCTGCTCGGCAAAACCGCAAAGGCACTTTTCAAGATACTTTTCATGATTGAACACCAAACAGATTACCGTTACCTTAACATCACAGTTTCCCATTTTATACAATCTCCATCCTTATACTCTTATACCAATGGCTTTATCACAAGAGAAATCGCAATCCGTCAATCCCTGTACGATTCCATTACTTCCTTGAACTTATCGAAGTTGAGTATAAAATACTCCACCACCTGCGGGTCAAAGTGTGTGCCGGAATCGCCAACGATGATATCATACGCTGTTTCAGCGGAGAATGCTTTCTTGTACGGGCGCTCGCTCACGAGTGCGTCAAACACATCCGCAACGGCCACTATACGTGCTTCCTTGCTGATCTCTTCGCCTTTCATCCCAAGATAACCCGTGCCGTTCCACTTTTCATGGTGCTGCAGAGCTATCCTGCAAGCGGTCTGCATTATCTTTCCGGGTGATTTCTCAAGCATTCTCGCACCTTCTGTGACATGTGTTTTAATGATATCAAACTCCTCAGGAGTGAGTTTGCCCGGCTTTTCGAGAATTTCCGACGGGATGTTAAGTTTGCCTATATCGTGCATCATCGAAGCTATTCTGATGACATTTACCTCTTCATCGTCATAGCCTGCCGCTTCGGCCAAAATCCTTGTATATTCGGACACACGCTTTACATGAAAGCCTGTATATTCCGACTTTGCCTCGACAATTTCCGCAAGAGACAGAATGGTCATTTCGGAGACTTCCTTCAATTGGCGACCGATAGTATCGAACTTAAAACGTGTTATTATGGTGTCTACCGCTATATTCAGCACCTGCATGAGTTCAAATAAAAGCTCGTATTTCAGCTGTTCACTGTGATAACAGAAAGCTATGATTCCATAGTAGTCATTCTCCGAAACTATGGGTAAAAGCGCTATCTGAGAGGTGTCAACATCCATACTCTCAACAGATGCATCAAAGCCCTTGCGATCAAGAGGTTTCATGAGCAGTGTGTTCTCACCGTTTATGTAGGAATTGAGCTGAAAGAACGGATAGTCCTTCACCGGCAGTTCAAAGCCGCTTACTGCACTTTCCGCATATTCGGAATTCAAATATACATTATAGGATATCAAGCCCGGTTTTTGAGTGTAGCGTGGCAGATTGTCCACCAGCGTTTCAAAATTGCAGCCTGCATTCACCGTTGTTATAAGGCCCTGCACTTCGCGCAGGTAGTTTCTTTCGAGCGCGTGCTCCTCATAGAATCTTTCAAGCTTGTGTTCAAGCTTTTGTGTAAAGCGTTTCCTGCAGCCGCAGGACTCATCATATATGACTTTACAGGGGATGAGTATCTCTGTATTCTGTGTCAGACTGCCGTCGAGTATACCTTCTATCGCATTGAAAACCGTTTGACCGGCAAGCTTCGGGTCGTATATACCGGTTGTCAGGAGCGGAAAATGATGCTCTCTTTCTTTTATACCGCCCATACCGGTAACTATGATATCTTCAGGTGTCCTTATTCCACGCTCGTTCAGATAATCCACTACCGCTATTCCCATAGCATCATTTGCGCATACTATGGCATCAGGTCTTGGAAGTTCGGATTTCATAAAATGGTCCATAACTTTACGTGTAGGCTCATCCCAGAAATCTCCGTAACCGATCCTTTCCTCTTCAACCGGAATACCATGTGCTTCAAGCATTTCACGGTAAATAGCAAGACGTTCCATAGCGATCGGATTGCCTTTTATACCCGTTATAAAATTAATTTTCCTGCAATTATGCACCAGAATCAGGTGCTCTATGATTTCCCTTATGGAAACTATGGCATCGTATTTTATATTGCAGCAGCCGGGAACATCGGATTTAATGCCTATTACAGGTATATTGGCCTTCCCGGCGACATCAACCAAATGCTCTCTTACCGCAGGATCGTGAATCGATTCCGCAAAAATTATAAGCGCATCCAGCCTGCTGTTCTCTATTAAGTTGAAAATCTTCCTCTGTGCGATATCTCTCTGCGTTTCAAAGTAAAGATCGGAGAAAATCGCATATACACGAACGTCGTAATCTCTGGTCTTTGCCTCATCACAAATAGCGTTGAGCAGTCTGTTGATCGAAAGCTCATGGATACCGGCAGCGCACACTCCAACCCTTTTATTGACCATTCCTTCTCCTTTAGGCCCAATTCAAATCTTTTATAGTTACTACCGATCAATGATATATTATACACCATTTTCTCCGAAAAATCTACGAACATTCCCTTACGGTTAGGATAAACGCATCAATTTAAGGTTGACATTTACAAGTTTTTGTTGTATCGAC
>CAKZZH010000017.1 GCA_937885345.1 uncultured Lachnospiraceae bacterium
CCGCAAGCAACCCCAAAAAGGACTGAAGATCTACGCCCGAGAGGAATACGGGAAGGCTGGGGAACCACGCTTGAGGTATACGACTCAGTCGCCTCTTATCTTGAGGACGGATATAAGGTTGTGCAGTTTGATTTTCCGGGATTTGGCGGCAGCAGTGAGCCGCGCGAGGCATGGGATGTCGGACGTTATACCGATTTCTTCGTCAAATTCATGGCTGAGCTTCATATTGACTCAGCCATAATAATTGCGCACTCTTTTGGCGGAAGAATCGTTCTTAAGCTGTATCAGAGAGGCAATGTACCTTTTACGATCGAGAAGCTTGTAATGGTCGATGCCGCAGGAATAATGCCCGTAAGAACGCGCAAGCAGAAGGCGAAGATCAAGAGATATAAGATCATCAAGAAGATCGTTGATTCGCGTATTATAAGCGATTTCTTCCCTGATCTTGTGGAGGACTGGAGGAGCAGGCAGGGCTCGGAGGATTACAGAAGGGCGACACCTGTTATGAAGCAGGTCCTTGTAAAATCCGTTAATGAGGACCTTAAAGAAGCTCTCCCTCTTGTAAATGCCGATACCCTTATAGTCTGGGGCGACAAAGATACAGCTACTCCCATAAGCGATGCGCATATGATGGATGAACGGATTCCCGAGAGCGGACTGGTTGTTTTTGAAGGCGCGGGACATTATTCATTCCTTGAGAAACCGGCGCTTTTTAGGAGTATTGTCAGGGAATATCTGGGACTTGGAGGTGATAAGTAATGCCTCTTATGGTTCGTATCATACTTATAATGCAGATAGTCATAAGCGCAGCGGTGTGGTATTTCGTAATGCGCTACAATATGCATATGTTCCAGCTTAACAGTTATAAGAACATGGAGCAGATGAGATGGCTCAGGCGTAATTACAAGAGAGAGGGCGTCCTTGTGATCCCCTTTATTCTCGGCACCGCGACAGGCATATATCCGGTAATTCCGGTTTCGGTCATCTTCCTGATGATACACGCGTTTGTGCTGTATTATTTTATTTTTCTGAGGAGATATCACAACAAAAAGCGACTGGTATTTACGACGCGTGTCATCCGAATGATCCTGACCGACGCAGTTTTGAGCGTTATCATCACCGACGCGATTGCTTTGGGAATCTGCTTTGCACTCTTGTATGCAGACGGCACTTTCATTGACGTGATAAAGGGCGGCGGCAATCTCTGGGAGAGTCGCGAATTAACCGCGCTCCTTGCCGGCGAAGTAATGGGACTTTGCACAGTTACGATATTCCAGCCTTTTATAATAATGCTCGCAAACCTTATTAACAGACCGGTTGAGAAACTTGTGGCGCAGTATTACATTAACGACGCGAAGAAGATCCTCCGGAGTAATCCGAACCTTACGATAATCGGTATTACCGGCTCCTTCGGCAAGACCAGTGTAAAATATTATCTGAATACCCTTCTCTCATCCAAGTATGATGTCCTTATGACGCCGGGTAATTACAATACAACGCTTGGAATTACCAAAACCGTGCGAAGCAGCCTTAAGAGCAGTCATGAGATTTTTATATGTGAGATGGGCGCCAGATATGTCGGCGATATCAAAGATATCTGCAAACTTGTCCGTCCCGATCATTGCATAGTAACGGCGGTCGGTCCGCAGCACCTTGATACTTTCGGCGGTATCGATAAAGTCTGCGATACCAAATTCGAGCTTGTCGATTCGGTTACATCTGAGGGCAAGGGCGGGATCATCCTTCTTAACGGCGATAACGAATACATCCGCAAAAGGGCGACTCACTACAATGATGTGACTTTCTATGATACCAAAGAATTCGCGGACTCAACCTTCTATGCGAAGGATATTAAGGTTTCACAACTCGGAAGCGAATTTACATTTGTTGTGAACGAAACTGCCGGCAGCACAGAGAGGGCAAAAAAGGATGCATCCGGAAAGGGAAATGCAGAGGGGCGTTTTACTACCCGTCTTGTCGGTCTGCATAATATAATAAATATTGTCGGTGCGATGGGAATGGCTTATCGCATGGGCATGACGCTTGATGAAATGAAAATCCCCGTGAGAAGACTTGCCAGTGTTCCTCACAGAATGGAAATGAAGGATCACGGGGATGTTACGATAATAGATGATGCTTACAATTCCAATCCGGTCGGCTCAAAGGCGGCGGTTGAGACGCTTGCGATGTTTGACGGATGCAGGATCCTTGTAACTCCCGGAATGGTGGAGCTTGGCAAGGATGAGGAGGAATATAATTACCGTTTCGGAACTTATGCCGCCAAAGCCTGCGATTACATCGCACTTGTGGGAGAGAAGCATACAGCCCCGATTTATAAGGGAATTATTGATTCCGGATTTGAAAGCTCCAGAGTGCAGGTGTTTTCGAAGGTCGGCGAAGCCATTGACTATGCGTATGCTATCAAGGCCGAAGGACACAAATACATCCTGCTTGAAAACGATCTGCCCGACAATTACTAGCAGCTGCGAGGTCCTGCGGCGCTGATTTAAGCTGCCATGGCGGCACGGATATTGACGCAGAGCCTTTATGGTACTATTATCGGGGTAAATGATCATAATCGGCCATAGGGCGATAAATATTAAGTTACAGGAGAATTGTTATGAAGACGACAGTTGCGTTATTATTTGGCGGAAAAAGCGTGGAACACGAGGTTTCGGTTATTTCCGGCATTCAGGCATACAAGCACATGGATACGGATAAATACGATGTGATCCCTGTGTACATCACCAAGAATAATGATATGTACATCGGTGAGGGCGTTGGCGATATCGCATCATATAAAGACATTCCTGCGCTTCTTAAGAAGTCGCGCAGAGTGGTGATGCTCTGTGATGAGGGAAACGTATATCTCGCACCCTATCCTATGAAGAATGCCAGGAAGAACATCCCTATAGATGTTGCATTTCCTGTTGTTCACGGCACTAATGTGGAGGACGGTGCGCTTCAGGGTTATCTTAAAACCGTCGGTATTCCTTTTGTGGGCTGCGATGTTACCGCCTCCGCTGTCGGTATGGACAAATATGTTCAAAAGCAGGTGCTTAAGGATAATAACGTTCCGGTACTTGATGCAAAGCTTTATAATACGGGCGATTATGCCGATATTGACGGACTTGTTGCCGATATCGAGAAGCGCTTCGGTTATCCCGTGATCGTTAAGCCCGTTAACCTCGGTTCTTCCGTAGGTATAGGCATTGCTCACGATAAAATAAAACTCGTTGCCGCGATCGACGATGCTTTCAGATATTCCTCCAAAATCCTTGTGGAGCATGCTATAAGCAAACTTCGCGAGATCAACTGCTCGGTTGTCGGAGATGATGTTAATGCCGAGGCATCCGAGTGCGAGGAGCCTTTTCACTCCTCGGAGATGCTTGATTTTCACGATAAATATGAGAGAGGCGGCAAAGGCTCCAAGGGCTCGGGCATGGCCAATCTCGCCCGTAAAATACCCGCGGACATCACGGATGAGCAAAGAAGCGAAATCCGCTCACTTGCCGTCAGAGCCTTCAAAGCGCTCGGTTGTAACGGTGTTGCAAGAATTGATTTTATGATAGATGAAGAAAACGGCAAGCTGTATTTTAACGAGATCAATACGATCCCGGGCTCGCTTTCGTTCTATCTCTGGGAACCGCTGGGGGTGCCCTACAAAGAACTTCTCGACAGAGTTATAACTCTTGCACTGAAGCGCAAGAGAGAGAATGATAATCTTGTATTTACTTTTGATACCAATATTTTAAGCAATGCCGGACTTTCCGGGAGCAAGGGGAGCAAGCGTTAGGCGCTTATGACAGCAGGAATATAATATGCCCAATACTACGCATGAAAAAACAGGATTTTATATGGGAGACGGCACGCAAGTCCGCATATCGCTCATTGTTGGGGTTCTTATCGCGGCCGGAATCCTTACCAAAGTAGTCGGCAAGATTTCAGGCAGCAGTGTCGTGGAACAGGCGCTTTTCTATGTGCGCACACTTTTGTATATAAGCGTGATAATTCTCTGGATCACAAGCGTTCTGAGAAGGATCATTCAAAAGCAGGTAAAATACATACTTCTTGCTGCGGCTTGCCTTATGCTTTTCTGGCTCTTTATCCGTACGGTAAAATACCGTATGGTCCTTGATATCGATGTGATCAGATATATGTGGTATTCCTATTATATCCCGATGATCCTTGTGCCGCTTTGCTTTCTGTATATTTCATTTTATCAGGGCAAGGGCGAAAAATATACGCTTCCGATCCCGCTGCGTATTGCATTTGTGCCGGGAGCTCTTCTTATACTGATGGTAATGACAAACGATCTGCATGGATTTGTTTTTCATTTTCTTAGCAAGCCTTACAAGGATTCCGATATGGAATATGCTCCGGGGTATTTTGTGATCGTTGGCTTTGTGATGATCGCTGCAATTGTCGGAATAGTCCTTATTGTGCGCAATCGCAGGCTTCCAAGGAGCAGGCACATAATTTGGCTTCCGCTTATTCCGATGATCGTGGGCGTGGTGTATGCGGTGCTTTATGCTCTCAGAATTCCCTTTGTTTTCAAGTATATTAATGATATTACGGTTATGATCATCTTTGCGTGCCTCGCGACTTTTGAGGGCTGTATAAGAGTCGGTCTGATTCCGTCCAATTCCGGGTACGAGGTCCTTTTCAAGGCATCTACGATAAATGCCGGAATATACGATCTGGATTACGAACTGTATCTGAGCTCCGATAATCTTGCGTATTATTCGGAGAGGGAGCTTTACCGTTCGCTCCATTCGCCGCTTTTGCTTGACGACGGATACCGCATTTCCCAGGCCAAAATAAACGGCGGCTATGTGCTTTGGCAGGAGGATGTAAGTGAGCTTCTTGCAGTACTTGACGAGCTTAAGGAGACCAAGGAATCGCTTTCGGATTCGGTGCTTATCATGCAGGAAAATTATGATACCGAGAAGCGTATCAGCGCGCTCTCGGAACAGAACAGACTCTATGATATGATCCAAAGTGTTTCCGCTTCCCAGACCATGCTTATAAATGGCCTTATCATGAAGTTTCTCGAGCTTGACTCACGAAAGTATGCCGCACTGGATGACGCCGAAGATACGGGGAGCAGCGAAACGAAGGTCAATGACGAACTTCGTAAAATACTCGGTCAGATCCTTATTATCGGCGTATTTGTAAAGCGTGAGAGCAATCTTATCTTTATTCAGCAGAGGGATGAGATAATCCCGGTTAAAGAACTGGATCTGTGTTTTGAAGAGACTATGAAGGACCTGAGGCTTATAGGTATCGACTGCTCGTACTCCGATGAATTCGGACATCTTATCGATTCCGACCTGGCCCTTAAGATATATAATTTTTTTGAGAAAGTCATCGAGGAGTGCTTCGGTATTCTGAATGCTGTCTCCGTTAATATAAAATCCGATCTTAACTGCTACTATATGCATGTCGGAGTTGAATGCAGCAAGAAAACCGATATGAGCAATCTTGCTGCAAGCGATGTTTTTGTAAAATATGAGGGCGACTCACAGGAATCCCTGTGGGATATAATGTATGTGTTGCCGAAAGGGGGCGCGGTATGAAATTCTCGATGCCTCCCCATGAAGCGATGTCCGTGGTGCTGATAGCGCTTCTGCTTACAACGATCCTGCTTATAGTAATGGTTACGGTGTCCCTGGATTTCAGGCATTTTAATCATAGTATACCGATCGGCTTCGGCCTGATACTTGTCTGTGTATTCCTGATAATTGCGGGCGATCAGATTCTCAATTCGGGTCGTGTTCCGATATGGGGCATTGTCCTTTTTATCTGGATTGCCGTAGCGTACGGTCTTATGAGTATTATGTCCGCTGAGAGGCGCCGCAGGAAAGTTCTCTCGAGGTATTCGATCAAGGAGTCCCTCGACAATCTCCCCAGCGGTGTATGCTTTTTCCATGAGGACGGAACACTTACACTTTGCAACAGACAGATGTATAATCTTGTATATGAACTTACCGGTCATGATGTGCAGCAGTATGCGGATTTTAAGGAAGTTATCCGCTGGTCCTCGGGTAGCTCGCTTGTCGACGGAGGCAAGTCGGTCTTCCGTATCGCCGGTAAAATATGGCATTTTAAAGAAACGCCGATCGTGGACAGCAAGGGCAATAAATATATACAGGTTGTTGCGACCGACGTAACGGAGCTCTACGACAAGAGGCAGGAACTTACACGCGAGAATGAAAGCCTTAAGAGGGCAGTCGGCAATCTTCAGAAGCTTTCCGACAGCATTCTTACGGAGACGAGAGAGGAGGAGATCCTCTCCCTGAAGATGCGTGTCCACGATGAAATGGGACGGTCGCTTATCAACATCAGAAGGGTACTTTCCGGCGAAGAGCCTCTTGAAAACGCCAATAATTATCTCAGGCAGATGAGCTATTCCTTGCAGCTTCTCGGAAAGAGAACCGATAAGCCTACCGGTAAGAATATTATGCAGGAACTTAAGGACGCCTGCAAGGGAATGGGGATTGACATTATGACTTCGGGCAAACTTCCCGCAAGCGAATCAGCCGCGTACCTTATCGTCACTGCCGCCAGAGAGTGCGTAACGAATGCGGTACGATATGCCGGGGCAACGAGTCTGTATGTTAAAATATTCAACGAAGAAGAATATGTTATGGCCTTTATATCGAATAACGGTGAGCCTCCGACGGGGCCTATTGTTGAGGGAGGAGGACTTTCCTCACTCAGACATCGTATCGAGAAAAAGGGCGGAACTATGGATATCACATCATATCCGGGATTTGAGCTTCGCATTCGGATACCGATATAACAGGAGGTATATATGACAAGAGTTCTTATTGTTGAAGATCAGAAAATGGCTATGGAGAATATGGTCAATTATGTGGAATCCAGCAAAAGATATAAGCTTGCCGGAACCCTTACGAATGCGGCGATGGCGGAGATATTCTGCAGCAGCAATCCCGTGGACCTTATTCTTATGGATGTGTGTACCGAATTTGACGAGAACGGCCTGGATGCCGCAGCTGTTATTAAGAAGCGCTTTCCCTCTATCAAAATAATAATCGTAACTTCAATGGTTGAGGTGGGTTATCTTGAAAGGGCAAGAAACGCAGGCGCCGAAAGCTTCTGGTATAAGGATGCTTCTTCCGAAGAGCTTCTTGATGTAATGGACAAAACAATGGCGGGCGAGAGCATCTACCCCGAGAAAACGCCCGAGGTAAAGCTTGGTCTTGCATCAAGCTATGAATTTACAGAGGCCGAGCTCAAAGTTCTGAGGCTTCTCGTTGAGGGCCTAAGCTATGAAGAGATCGGTGAAAAGCTTGGAATAAAGGCAACAACGGTTATCACGCATACCAATCACATGCTCGATAAAACCGGATACAAAAACAAACTCAGACTTTGCATTGCCGTAACCAATAAGAAGCTTATAATACCAAGTTCCGACGAAGAATTTGAATGATAGTGCCGCCTGCGTGAGTGTCTGAAGGCGCTTTGCGGCGAGACCTTCGTTATAGCAAATAATAACGCCCTTCCCACCGGGAAGGGCGTTTTGTGATCCTGTCATGTATCCGTATATTATGCGGGATTACTCGATCGTTACCGTACCGTCACAGCTGTACTCTTTATCGGCTACGTTGTAGGAGATCGTTCCGCCTGTTACAGTGATGCTCACGGTCGCTACGATCCCGTCGTCTCCGGCATTAAGTGTAAGCTCGCCGCCGTCCATGATAAATTCACCGACAGTCTCGTCACTCTTATCTGTACATTTGATCGCATCCTCGCCTGCGGTAATAACTGTTGTGCCTCCGCTTACGGTAAGGCTCTGCTTTGCTTTGATCCCGTTATCGGTTGCGGTAATAGTGATATTGCCGCCGCTTATTTTAACATCATTATTGCAATCAATACCGTTCTTGGCATTACCGTTGATTACAAGTGAACCTTCACCCTTGATGGTGAGATCGTCCTTGGCTGTGATACAGCCGTCGCCGCTTGTGGAATCGCCACCGTCGGTAAGTGTGTTGGTACTGCCGCTTGCAAGCTCGATA
>CAKZZH010000018.1 GCA_937885345.1 uncultured Lachnospiraceae bacterium
CATCTCGACTGCCGTCTCGATGGGGATGCTCGTCAAACCTCCGCTTGCGCGAGCGCAGCGTCCTTTTTCCTCGCTATTATACCACATTTTTTTGTACAATTCCATATTCTGTGATATAATACGAGCGTTATTTAATCCTTATAAAATACAAAAGAGGAAAACTATGTTTCATTTTATTTTTGCGAATAATCCCGCGGCTTTTAATATAGCGTTCGGCGCAGGCGTTTTTATCACCTTTGCAGCAACGCTTTTCTTGTGTAATTTCGGAAAGAAATTTCTCCCTTCGGATCATGGTCGTGCGTTTGCCGTAAACGGCCAACTTTCAAAGGGTAAGCCTCGCGGCGCGGGTATGATCTTTGTATTCATATTTGCGATATCGGCGCTCATATTCGTAGAATTTACCGTAGAAAATCTTATATATATCGTTCTTATTATGCTTGCCAGACTCTTCGGATATCTTGACGATCGTTCCAAGAAACCATGGAGCGACTACCTTAAAGGTGCGCTCGATCTCGTGCTTTCCATAGCTGCTGCACTGACTTATGTTGCATATAACGGCACCACCGTTCATCTCTATGTTTTTGATGAAATATCTTTTACGATGCCGGTCGTTCCTTTTGTAATCCTTGCCGTAATACTTATCTGGGTAAGCGTAAATGTTACCAACTGCTCGGACGGCGTTGACGGCTTGTGCACCTCTCTTTCGCTGGTCACACTTGTCAGTATATACGGTGTATGTAAATTCAATGCCATCACTTTCGGACTTGATTCTTCACAGACCACACATATGATCATTTTATTCTGCTCTACTCTTGCTGCATATCTGTGGTTTAACGCTCCTCCGAGTAAAATGCTTATGGGCGACGCGGGCTCACGCGCGATAGGATTCTTCATCGCACTGCTCTGCCTTAAGACCGGAACACCTTTTGTATTCGTGCCCGTTGCCCTTGTACTCATCCTCGACGGAGGACTCGGACTTATTAAGATTTTCCTTCTGAGATTTTTCAAGATCAAGATACTTGTAAACACGCGAACCCCTCTTCACGATCAGATGCGTAAAGTAAGAGGATGGTCTGATTCACAGGTTGTTTTCCGTTTTGTGATCGTTCAGGCGATCGTATCGGCTATATTTATTTTACTTCCGTAATACCGTATGATCGGAACGATGATCTATTTAAGAAGCGCATCGTAAATATCACGCTTTGAAACGCCGCGGTCCTTGGCAACAAGCTTCATGGCCTCCTTGCGGTCATATCCGCGGCTTGTATACATTGCCATATGATCTTCAAGACTCATTTCACTGAATGAATCCACTCTGCGTTTCTTAAGTTCTTCCTCATCCAGTCCCTGTATAACAAGAACATACTCTCCCTTAGGCTCATTGACAGAATAATATTCAAGAGCCTCTCCGATAGTTGTCCTAAATACATTTTCATGCTTTTTGGTAAGCTCCTTGCAGAGCGCGATGCGCCTGTCCTCACCCAGCGTCTCCTTCAGCCTGTTAAGAGTCTTGATAAGTCTGTGCGGCGCTTCATAGAGGATTATGGTTCTCGTCTCTTCCTTCAGATTATCCAGGATCTTTGCAAGCTGCGTGTTATCGGTTGGAAGAAAAGCTTCAAAAACAAATCTTCTTGTCGGCATTCCCGATATTATAAGCGCACTTATGCAGGCAGCAGGACCGGGAATCGCAGCCACTTCGATCCCTGCTTCAATGCACTGTTTCACAAGCTCTTCGCCGGGGTCCGATATACCCGGAGTCCCGGCATCGGTAATAAGGGCGACCACCTCGCCCGCAAGCATTTTATCGACAAGGACCTTGGCCTTGTCATATTTGTTGAATTCGTGGTAGCTGGTCATCGGCGTATCGATATTAAAATGATTAAGCAGCTTTATCGAATTACGTGTATCCTCCGCCGCGATTATGTCCGCTTCCTTCATTATCCTGATTGCGCGAACCGGCATATCCTCGAGGTTTCCGATAGGCGTCGCACAAAGATATAAAATACCGCGGCCGGCAGCCGTGCGCTGCTTCTCGCCGCTCTCGCCCGAACTGTCTGTGCGGGCGTTTTCATTTTCTCTAATCTCGTCCATAGATATCGAGCACCTCCCTTGTGTATTCGCCCGGCTTGTCATAAGTGATAAGGGGCGGTTCGACGTTCAGTTGTATTTTGCCGCCGCGAACACCTTCTATAAGAACCATAGTCGGCTTCTTGCCGGCAAAGGGCAGGACCATTCGCATACGCTTGGGTTCGATCTTATACTGCCTCATATAAACCATTATATCCACAAGCCGGTGAGGCCTGTGGATCAAATAGAACCTGCCGTTTGTTTTAAGAAGTCTGCCCGCTTCCCTTATAATGTCCTCAAGCGAGCAAAGGATTTCATGCCTTGCGATCGCTACATTATCGCTGGGATTTATAAGCCCTCCGTTTTCGTTCATATACGGAGGATTGCAGGTTATAACATCAAAAGAAGCCCCGCCGAATAATGCGGAGGCCTCTTTTACATCTCCGCAGACCATATCCACGGAGTCCTCTATCTTGTTATATTCGATGCTTCTTCTTGCAAGGTCCACATTATCGGCAAGTATTTCAAGCCCTGTAAAATGCGTATCCACGCTCCTTAAAGACTCCGCTGCGCTAAACACGCCGCTCTCCGCCTTCTGTGTATATCTTGCCTTAAGAAGCATGGGAACAACACCGTTGCCCGAACACATATCGAGCACTTTATCGCCCGGAAGCACGTTTGCATAATCACTCAGAAGCACTGCATCGATTCCGAAACAGAACAACCTGGTATTCTGAATTATTCTGTAGCCGCATCTTTGAAGATCGTCCAGACGTTCGTTATCCCCGAGATTAATCATCGTTAAGCTTTGATTTTCCTTCCTTGCGTTCAAGTTCCTCAAGCATTTTAACCTCTGCGTCATCCGCTGCTTCTTCTTTGTTAAAATGCTTTCTGTGAGGCTTGAATTTGAGTTCTTTAACCTTGTATTCCCTACGCTCCTTGGTATCGCCTTCCTCAACGATGACATATACCAGCTGTCTTAAAACATTAACGGATTCAACCGTTCCGACAATTCCCTCGGGAGTAGTTACTTTATCATTAACATTGGGAAGAGTGCTGTTCAAATATTCGTAGGTATCTTCCTCGTTCTTAAGACAGCACATAAGTCTTCCGCACATACCCGAAATCTTGGTGGGATTGAGTGACAGACCCTGCTCCTTGGCCATCTTGATGGACACGGGAGCAAATTCCGACAGATATGCTTTACAGCACAGCTCTCTTCCGCATATTCCAAGGCCTCCGAGAATCTTGGTCTCATCCCTTACACCGATCTGTCTGAGCTCGATCCTTGTTCTGAACACAGCTGCCAGATCCTTAACGAGCTCTCTGAAATCAACTCTTCCGTCTGCTGTAAAATAAAACAGAAGCTTGTTATTGTCAAAAGTATATTCCGCTTCGATAAGCTTCATCTCAAGCTCATGCTTGTGAATCTTCTCAAGACAGGTCTTGTACGCGGCCCTCTCTTTCTCGCGGTTCTCCTTAACATGCGCATCGTCCTCGGGCGTTGCGATCCTCATAACAGGCTTAAGCGGAAGAACAACTTTATCGTCTTCGACCTCTTTGTTACCGAGAACAACGCTGCCGTATTCGACGCCTCTGGCGGTCTCGACTATAACATGCTGTCCTCTGGAGATCTCCATATCGAGCGGATCGAAATAATATATTTTACCCGCCTGACGAAATCTGACTCCTATTACCTTGATCATTATAATTAATTCTCCTTGATAGTTAAAATCATAAGCTTGATGGCCAGATCGAAATTAACATTGGCTCTGAGCCTCTGCTTTGCCTTCTCGCAGCCCTCAAGAATGGTCTCCACGCCCTCATATGAGCATTTCTGCGCAATCTCACGTATTGCCTTTATCTCATCGCGAAAAATAAGCGCGTTCGGGTCCTTGGTGACCTTGAAGAGCAGAACATCCCTGTACCACATCTCCATCATATCTATATAATCGCAGATGGTTACTTTATAATCCTGCACCTTGGCGATCTCATCGATTATATCGGATATGTCATATGTATAGACATTCTTAACAAGCCTGAGAACATCGTCTCTTATCTTGGCAAATTCATTGGTCGTTACAAGGCTTATCGCTCTTCCGAGACATCCCTGGGAAAAAGCCGCGCATACCTTGGCTTCGTAATCCGGAATATGATAATTGGAAATAAGATATTCCGCGATTCTTCCTTCACGTATGGGCTTAAGATTAAGCACCATACATCTTGATATGATCGTAGGAAGAAGTGCATCAAGATTATTGGTAAGGAGCATTATCACGCCATATTCAGGTGGCTCCTCAATGGTCTTAAGAAGCGCATTCTGAGCCTCGACAGTGAGGTTCTCACTGTTATCGATTATATATACTTTACGCCTGCCGTTATAAGGCTTGATCATAATGTCCTCGACAAGCTGTTCTCTTACAACATCCACACCGATGCTTCCGTTGCTGCCGTCGGCGCGCTGAACCCATGTAAGATCGGGATTATTTCCGCTCTCGACCTGCTTACAGAATCTGCAGACTCCGCAGCCCTCGGCGATATCGTGCTCACACAGAAGCGTCTGAGCATAGGCAGTAGCCAGCAAGTTTTTGCCGGAGCCGTCCGCACCGCAGAAAATATAAGCCTGACTCACTTTACCGGAGCCGGCCATGGTCTTAAGCCTCTCGATTATCTCTTCATGTCCGAGTATTTTATCGTATAATGACATATTCTACACCACAAGATCCAGGAGCAACCCGTGAATCTCCCCCACTTTATCGAGAATCGCAAGATTATCCTTCTCATCCTTAACAAGCTCTGTTGCAAGATCGTCGAGGTTCTTATCTACAAGCTTAACGATTCCGTATACTCTGTGACGTCCCCTTCTATCAAGGAAATTCTCCCTTGAGAATTCATGGGAACGGTTCACCACTTCATTCATAAATTCCTTCACAAGGCTGCGATACCGCTTCATATCGGTGACATCCATGTGCTTGGCGATCTTCTCACCCTGCTCGGTGATCTGCGTCATAAGGTTGGTGAGCTTCTCCTGAAGCTCTGATTCCTCGATATTCGACACAAGCATGAACTTGAATGCGCCGTCACCGGTCTTCTCCGTTGCATTTGCCTGCGTCACCTGAGTTGTCTGTGTCACCTCGTTGACTTTAAGCGCCATAATATCCCTCCCCGTGAATTATCACGTAGCGACATTGCCCAAATATTATATCATAAATCAGATACAATATCACTCATTATTTGCCCGATGCACGATTCCAATTCGTCATTGCGATATCTTTTATCGATTCCGGCCGCCTTAAGCGCCTCCTCGGAAAAATCCTTCTCATCTGCCAGGTAACGCCTGCACATCTCCGCAATCTGCGGCTGTTGCTGCCTTTCCTCGCGCTCAAGCGCTCTTTTTATTCGCGTAACATCGTCCACCTCTATATATATCGGCACGATATGCTCTTTTCCAAAGTATGCCCCGAATCTTTCATAGGCCTGCAGCGTTCCGATCACGATATAGCGCGCCTCTCCTTTGATATCGATCTGGCCGTCGTCAGCTGTAAAATAAGTCCAAAGACCTTTAACAGTATTATAATCACGACGCTCAATAATGTTGCCTGAACTTTCGAATTCTTCAAGGCCTTTTTCATCAGTGAAGTTGTAAGTGACGCCATCTGTCTCCCCCGCTCTCATAGGTCTGGTTGTATACATCACAACCGTTTGAAGATTAAGCCTCTCATCGGCCTTGATACGCGAATAGATCGTATCCTTTCCGCTCGAGCTCTTGCCCATAATCATATATATCTTTGCCATAAAATATTTCCTCTGCGCTCTCTATTCTCCCGGTATCTCCTGTACTCTCTGTTCTCCCGGTATCCGTAGGGGAATTCCGGGCGGGTATTCATATACATACTCGCTGTCATCCGTCATATAATCGGGAATCACAATCTCCTTTTCTCCGATATATGCGCTCCTGGAGAAATCAATCTCTTCCGTTTTCTCCCGGATATCTAAGGGATCAACCTTGTGGACGTCTAAAGAGTCTATTTTCCGGGCCGCTTTAATAAGCCTATCAAAACCCTCCTGCGTATCAAGCGGACTCGTCATGAAAAGCACATAATTACCCAGCTGCATCTCCGCCGTAATGCCCATTGCCATGAATTCATCATAGAGCTTTTCATATTTTACGGGCGATGCAAGGAGGATCTTACCGGGATCGTCATAGGTCAGAAGCTTAAGATTCTTAAGGCCTGAAAGTTCCTCACGGACCTTCCGGATCCTGTTATAAAATTCTCTGAACTCATTTGCTGCCCCGTCCACATGATCAACGCATCTTTCGATGCCAGACATAAGAATGTAGGACGGCGAAGTGCTCACATACACATCAAAGAAATGCTTTACCGCCGAGGCGTTCACGCGCTCACCCTTATAGCAGATAACAGCCGTCTGCGTATAAGACGGCAGCGTCTTATGAAGGCTCATAACCGCTATGTCCGCGCCGGCTTCGATCGCACCTTGCATGCCGGCGCTTTCAAGGCGCCTTGCGGCCCCGGGCGTATCGCCCACATGCAGGCCGATATGCGCCCCATGTGCGCTATCAACAATAAGAACGGCGCCCCGTCTGTGACAAACCTCTGCGATCGCTTTAACATCGGATATCACGCCCTCATAGGTCGGCGATACGATGAAAACCGCTTTGATCAGTGGATTGCGGCTAAGCGCCTTGTCCACATCATCGGGGTTTATTTTATCGCAGATACCGTATGCATCAATTGCAGGATACAGAAAAGTCACATGAAGCCCTCTTAGGGAAGCCGCATTAAACGCACTGATATGGGAATTTCTCGCCATCAGCATATGCCCGCCCACCGGCAGGGCCGATGAGATCGCTATCAGATTACCGCTCGTTGATCCGTTTACAAGCGCCAGCGCACCGTCCGCATCGTACATCCTTGCAAGTCTGTCATTAAGATGCTTCAGCACCCCCTGCGGATCGTGAGCGTTGTCAAAACCCGGGATCTCGGTCACATCAAGCTCATAAGGATTAACCGCCTCTCCGAAATTCCTCTTATGCCCCGGCATATGAAAAGGATATGATTCCTCATTATTGAGTTGCTTTAATCGGTCGTATAATTTGTCTGACATTTGATTCTTGCCTGTCTGAAGCACCGCATTATTCGTATTTCGCAAAAAGGTCGTTAATGCGCTTCATATCACTGTCTATCATGCTTTGTGTGTCAATGCGCTTATAATCATGCTCCGCGCTCATATCGCGCTGCTCCCTTATTTCCTGTCTCTTAAGGTCTTCGCCAAGATACCTGAAAGTCCTCATAGCATCGAGGTATCCAAGCTCAATCCTCTTTGCTGCAACCTCGCTGCTGTAATCAAGCGAGCCGCTCAGAAGGCCTCCCAGACTTTTCTCCGGCTTGATCAACACAAATTCCGCTCCCGGAAAACTTCCTTCTTCTATCACGCAGTCCGTAAAGAGCCCAACCACTATAAAATGCCTGATTCCTTCTATATACAGCGGTCTTATCGGTGTATTATCCGTCACGCCGCCATCCTTGTAAATATGTCCGTCAATCTCCACCGGCTCATATATTATCGGCATTGCCGAGCTTGCAAGAAGAAGTTTTCTGATCCTCTCGGGGCTGCCGGCATTCAGCATAAAATATTTTACCGCAGGCACTGAACTGTCATACTGCGAAAGCGTAACATAGGTCGTTCGCGGATCCGCGGAAATCCTGTTAAGATCAAGTTCCTTATCGATGATTCTGAGGAGACCTTCTCTTGAGACGAGCCCCTCCTTGCCATCGATCATGTCCATGTCAGCTTCTATAAATTGTTCGGGACTTATACTGCGCCATATTTTATCGGCACGCGCGGTATCGTCCATCAGGAAAAGTGCGCTGTTAAGTGCACCGACACTGCTTCCTGAAAGCATCTTGATATCATTATAGATCCCAAGCTCGTCAAGTGCCTTCAAAACGCCTATCTGATATGCGCCCTTGCCTCCGCCGCCGCTAAGCACGAGCCCCCACTCTTTTTTCTCCATTTATTTCTCCTATCGCTGCTTGCCTGCGCTCAGAGCGATGAATGATCGCACCGAACTTTGGCGCGGCGCTTATCTGTCCGCGCGCTCCTCGTCCATAAGGTGCCTTCCCATAAGGACGCCCATAACAGAAGCCATCATAAGACCTCTCGTCCAGCCCGAAGAATCGCCAAGGCAGTGCAGGCCATGAACATTGGTTTCAAGTTTCTCGTTCATTTTAATCTTGTTGGAATAGAATTTGAGCTCGGGCGAATACAGAAGCGTCTCGCTTCCGGCAAAGCCCGGAACGACCTCATCCACCGCCTGTATAAAATTAATAATATTCGTCATCGCTCTGTAGGGCATTGCCGCGGTAATATCGCCCGCAACCGCATCTACAAGGGAAGGACGGACATTGGCATGCGCAAGCTCCTTGGGCCAGGTTCTTTTACCGTCAAGTATATCGCCGTAGCGCTGCACCATAATATGTCCGCTTCCGAGCATATTGGTAAGCTCTCCGACCTTCTTCGCATATTCAATCGGCTGATTAAAGGGCTCGGTAAAATTATGTGACACGAGTATCGCAAGATTGGTATTATCGGATTTAAGCTCTTTATATGAATGGCCGTTAACGACCGCAAGATTGTCATCATAATTCTCCTGGCTTACGAAACCGCCGGGATTCTGGCAGAAAGTCCTTACTTTATTCTTCCAAGGTCTGGGATATCCGACAAGCTTGGACTCGTAAAGTACCTTGTTAACATCCTCCATAATCTCGTTACGAACCTCGACTCTTACGCCGATATCTACTGTTCCGGGCTTATGCGCGATATCATATCTGGCGCATATTTTCTCGAGCCATTCGGCACCTCTTCTTCCGGTCGCTATTATCGTGTGATCGGCATAAACCTCCTGCTCATCGCCTCCTCCGAGCGTTTTACGGATTCTGACACCGTTACACTTGGAATTATCGAGAATGAGGTCATCGCACTCATAACCGAAAATAAGCTCCACTCCATGCTCCTGCAAATACTTCTCGATAGCAAGATAAAGCTCCTGAGCCTTCTCGGTTCCAAGATGTCTTATGGGACAATCAACAAGCTTAAGACCCGCTTTGATGGCCCTGCGCCTGATCTCTTTTACTTTTTCTTCCTGACCGATACCCTCAACATGAGTGTCCGCGCCAAATTCAAGATAAATGGAATCCGCATATTTTATGGTGTCCTGCACCAGATCGGCGCCGACAAGGTCCGGCAGGTCGCCGCCAACCTCATAACTCAGCGACAGTTTACCATCGGAAAATGCACCCGCTCCGGAAAACCCGGTCGTTATATTACAAGGGTTACAATTAACGCATTTCTGCGTCGTAACCTTGGGACAATGTCTCTTCTCGATGGCACTGCCCTTCTCAATCATACAAATCTTCTTATCCGTCCCCTGCCTGATCATCTCAAGCGCAGTAAAAATACCTGCCGGTCCCGCTCCGACAATCACTATGTCATACCTCATAAATTACCTCCTTGCAGCGGATTATATATGTCCGTAAAGCTGCATATAAAACAGAAAAAATCGCACACTCGCCGACTAAACCCGTACCCTTTATTCTAGCATATTTTACGCAAAAAATAAAGCATTCGCGAAGTGCGAATGCTTTAACGTGCCTAGAACCGGAATCGAACCAGTGACACGAGGATTTTCAGTCCTCTGCTCTACCAACTGAGCTA
>CAKZZH010000019.1 GCA_937885345.1 uncultured Lachnospiraceae bacterium
GCCTTCCTTAACCGCTACAAGAAGCTTTTTACCGAGTCTTGAGAAGATTTTACCTCTTGCGGCATCATTCTTCTCTTTCTTGTGTTTGATATTGGCAAATTTGGAATGTCCTGACATATAAATCTCCTGTAAAATATTTTACGCTTCAGCCTCAACGTCCTTCATACTGAACGAGAACTTGCCGCTCTTGCGATCAAGTCCGAGGCACTTAACCTTAACAACATCGCCGAGTGTAAGCACATCTTCAACATGGTTGATCCTGTGATCCGAAATCTTGGAAATGTGGACCATACCCTGCTTGCCGGGTGCAAACTCAACAAATGCACCGAATTCCTTGATGCTTACAACGGTTCCTTCAAGGATCTGGCCCTCTTCAAAATCGGTAACGATCGTATTGATATACTGAAGAGCCTTGTCCATTGCAGCCTGATCGGTACCGCAAATTGATACGTTTCCGTCATCAGTAATATCAATCTTAACGCCTGTCTCCTCGATAATAGCGTTGATCGTCTTACCTCTCTGTCCGACAACATCACCGATCTTGGCAGGATCGATAGAGGTCTGGATGATCTTGGGAGCATATTCGTTAACGGTCTTACGAGGCTCTGCAATTGCCTTCTTCATGCAGTTCTCCATAATGTACATTCTTGCATCACGGCATCTTGCGATAGCGCCCTCAACAATAGGTCTTGTAAGGCCATGGATCTTGATATCCATCTGGATAGCTGTAATACCTTCATCAGTACCTGTTACCTTAAAATCCATATCTCCGAAGAAGTCCTCAAGACCCTGGATATCGGTAAGAAGTACGAAATCATCATCTGTATCGCCTGTAACGAGACCGCAGGAAATACCTGCAACCATCTTCTTAATGGGAACACCGGCAGCCATAAGTGACATACATGATGCACATGTGGAAGCCATTGAGGTGGATCCGTTTGACTCGAAGGTCTCGGATACGGCTCTGATCGCATAAGGAAATTCCTCTTCCGAAGGAAGTACGGGAAGGAGTGCTCTCTCTGCGAGTGCTCCGTGTCCGATCTCTCTTCTTCCGGGTCCTCTTGAAACCTTGGTCTCACCAACAGAATATGAAGGGAAATTGTAATGATGCATATATCTCTTGTTTACTTCCGTCTCATTAAGACCGTCGATCTTCTGAGCCTCTGAAAGAGGTGCAAGAGTAACAACATCACAAATCTGTGTCTGTCCTCTGGTAAACATTGAAGAACCGTGTACTCTGGGGATGATATCAACCTCAGCGGCAAGAGGTCTGATCTGAGTGATCTCTCTTCCGTCGGGTCTCTTGTGATCCTTGAGGATCATTTTACGAACGGTCTTCTTCTGATACTGATATACTGCCTCACCGAGAACTGCGAGCCACTCTTCCTTATCGGCGAATGCCTCTTTAAGTCTTGTGGTGATCTCATCAATGTTCTTCTCACGAGTCTGCTTGTCATCCGTAAATACGGCAACTTCCATCTCTGCAGGAGGAACGATTTCTTTGATTGCTGCGAATAATTCTTCAGGAACCGCACATGACTGATATGTGTGCTTCTCCTTACCGCACTCTGCAACGATCTTGTCGATGAATGCGATGATCTCTTTGTTGACCTCATCTGCTTTGTAGATAGCTTCGATCATCTTAGCTTCGGGAACCTGATTAGCGCCGGCTTCGATCATGATAACTTTCTCTCTTGTAGATGCTACGGTAAGCTTAAGGTCTGAATCCTTCATCTGTGCATTGCTGGGGTTGATGATGAATTCACCGTTAATAAGACCAACCTGTGTGGTCGCACAAGGTCCGTCGAAAGGAATGTCCGAAATAGCAACGCAGATCGCCGAACCGAGCATAGCCGTAAGCTCGGGGCTGCAATCCGGATCAACGCTCATTACGAGGTTGTCGATCGTTACGTCGTTACGATAATCCTTAGGGAAAAGAGGTCTCATAGGTCTGTCGATAACACGGCTGGTAAGAGTCGCATTCTCGGATGCCTTACCCTCTCTCTTGTTGAAGCCTCCGGGGATCTTGCCTACTGCGTACATTTTCTCTTCATACTCTACTGAAAGAGGGAAGAAATCAACGCCGTCTCTGGGCTCCTTGGATGCTGTTGCTGTCGATAATACGGTGGTATCACCATAGTGCATGAATGCCGCACCGTTTGCCTGCTTGGCAACTCTGCCTACATCAACCGTAAGAGTTCTGCCCGCAAGCTCCATGCTGAAACTTTTGAATTCGCTCACTTTGATCTTCTCCTTTAAAATAAGATTTATTGTAATATGGAAGACCCGAAAACACTGAAAAACCAATTAAAGTTTTAATTAACTTTTCAGTGGTCTCGTGGTAACTTCCATATTATTTCGAGTTAAAAACCGCAAAAATGGGGGCAGTTAATACTGCCCCCGAATGATTACTTTCTGATTCCGAGACGCTCGATAAGAGCACGATATCCTTCAATGTCATTCTTCTTAATGTACTCAAGAAGTGATCTTCTCTTACCTACCATCTTAAGAAGTCCTCTTCTTGAATGATGGTCCTTGGGATTAGCCTTAAGGTGCTCGGTAAGCTCTTTGATTCTCTCGGTAAGAAGTGCGATCTGAACCTCAGGTGAACCTGTGTCGCCTTCCTTTCTTCCGTACTGAGCGATGATCTCGTCTTTCTTCTCTTTTGTGATCATTGTTATTCCTCCTTCATAAAATATTATATCTGAGAAATCGCCATATGCTAAGTGACCGCCGGAGCAGCAAACCACCTGGCATCGGTTACTTACTCAACTACCTCATGCTTATGAAAAACCGTTTGGCTTAACAATTCGCACAATTACTTTGGTATTTTACATCATAGATGCAATAAAATCAAGATATCAAAAAATAATTCTTTGCAAAATCGGCATCTACGGATAATTGTCTCTTCAAAGCCTCGATATTATCGAATTTCATCTCAGGTCTCTCGAAAGAACAGAGCTCGACAATGGCCATTTTATCGTAAACATCCTCATCAAAATCAAAGACATTCGTCTCGACCGTAAGTCTGCCCTCATCGGTCACCGTCGGCTTGATACCGATATTGGTAACGCCGTAATACTGCTCATCTTCGATGTAAACCTTGGATGCGTATACACCATAGGGAGGCATTAACTTGGTGGTATCCGGGATCAGATTTATCGTCGGATAATCCATCTGCCTGCCGAGTGCTCTGCCGTGTTCTATCATTCCGCTTATTCTGTAAGGATGACCGAGCAGGATATTGGCATTTTCCATATTGCCCGCAGCGACTTCGCTTCTTACCCACGTGCTGCTTATCTCGCGCCCTCCCTCAAGCTCCTTGGGGATGATAACTGCTGTATAATTATATAATTTCTGGCAGGCCTTAAGAGTTGTTACATCGCCGGCCGCACCTTTTCCAAAGTGCCAGTCCTTTCCAACGACCACATAAGAAGCGTGAAGATAATCCTTAACAACCTTCTCAAGAAACTGCATCGGTTTAAGATTACTGGTACTCTCATCAAGCGAATATTCAACGACTTTATCAACGCCGTATTCCTTGCATATCTGCGCTCTTTCATAGGATGTCGTAAGAGAGAGGGTCTCTTTCTTCCACTTGCTTCCCGCATCCAGAAGGAGAGTGAACACAACCACCTCAAGGCCTTTTTCATCGGCTATCTGCCTTGCGGTATCTATAAGGCGCTTATGCCCCCTGTGTATTCCGTCAAATTTACCGAAGGTCACGACAACGCCCTCGGTAAAATCATATTCTTTATCTCTGATTACTTCCATTTTCTTTTCCCAAACGATCTGCCTTACAGGCTGGGATCATTTCTGATAAAGTATTTTAACCGGTCTTACATAATCAAGTGATGCATCATAGCTGTAAATCCCGCGAAATACGCCACCCACATATACTCTTACCTGTTCGCGCGGATTAAGTTTCCTTGCGAGCACCGCCTTATTGTCAGCGTCCATAACCCTGCTACCTGCAATAGAGAACATATTTCCGTTATCGACCATTCTGAGCGACACTTCATCATCCGCGTTGATCACGGGCAGATCGGGGAAGAGCACATCGGCTCCAACGATCGCCTCGCCTGCTCTGCCATCATCGCAGAGTCTCTGAAGCTCTGATAACTTTCTTGCGCTATCAAGCCTAAAATACCCGCTTCTCGTTCTTATAAGAGCGCTCATGCATCCGAGACATCCAAGTTTCTCGCCTATATCCCTGCACAGGGAACGGATATATGTACCTCTCGAGCATTCAACAAGAAAACGAACGCTCGGAAGATCGATCCCAAGTATCGTGATCCTGCTTATGGTTACAGGTCTGGGCTTTCTCTCGATCACCCTGCCGCTTCTTGCGATATCATATAGTTTTCTGCCGTCAACCTTGATCGCGGCATACATCGGAGGTATCTGCATAATATCTCCGGTAAAACTCATAACGGCGGTCCGAACATCTTCCTCCGAAACATTAACCTCTCTTTGCCCGATGATCTCTCCGTATATATCATCCGTATCGGTTGCCCGGCCAAGAAGAAGCGTTGCTTCATACTCTTTGGTCGTATCCGTAATGATATCGCACACCTTGGTCGCACCGCCCACACATACGGGAAGAACGCCTTCGGCCTGCGGATCGAGAGTGCCTGTATGCCCTATTTTACGGGTACTTAGCATTCCTTTAAGAATCGCTACCACATCATGCGAAGTATAATCTTTCTCTTTGTATACATTGATGATCCCGTTGTACATTATCTAAGCTGCTTTGCGGCTTCCGCAAGAATCCTTTCAAGAAGTTCGTCGAAATTGTCGGTTTCAACCGTAAGACCGGCTGCCTTGGCATGACCTCCGCCGCCGAATACAGTCGCAATATCGTTTACATTTGCATAATTGACCGAACGAAGACTGACTTTGATCTTCTTATCGGCCATCCCGTATGCAAAGATCGCAATCTCGATTCCCTTGGTAAAACGAAGCTGATCGATGATTCCGCCAAGATCTCTTCCGGGAACATGGTATTCCTCAAGTATGCTCTTGGGAAGATATGAGTAGATCACTTTACCGTCAAGTGCGATCTTGGCATCTATAAGGCCCTTGCCCATAAGGATATTCTGGGTAAAAGTCTTACGAAAGAAGGTATCGTCGATTATATTGGTCCAGTCAATGCCCTTTTCCATAAGGGTTCCGGCAATCTCCATAGTACGTTTGGTTACGGACTGATATTTGAAGACACCCGTATCATGGATGATTCCGGTATAGAGGCACTCGGCGGTTTCCTTGCTGACTTTGCCTTCGTCCAACATTTCATAGAGAACCTCGCAAGCTGAACTGATCTCGGGTTTTATAATATTGACATCCCCGATCGCGGCGTTCTTGATATGATGATCGATGCATATTCTCCTGTCCGCATCCTTAAAATAATGATGTGTAAACACGGCAATCCTGTCGAGTTCTCCGACATCAAGGACCACAAACAGATCAAAATGTCCGAGCGATGCCTGGGCAGTCACGATCTCATCAAAGCCGCGCATAAATCCGAAATGAGCCTCGGGTTCTTCAAGAAGAACCTTTGCTTCGATTTCGGGATAATTATCGCGTATGTAATTGTAGAGAGCCATTGTAGCGCCCACGCAGTCACCATCCGGCCTTATATGACCGGTTATGGCAACTCTTTTGACATTTGACAGTTCATCATCAATTCTCAGCATTATTTACCTCGTTATTTGCCTGAGGACCACGATCCGGAATGAGTACATCACTTGATGCGGCTCCGTCCTTCGCAATTACTTCATCGATCAGTTTACCCATATTAACGCCGTACTCTATGGACTCGTCAAGTATAAAGGTAAGCTCCGGTGTATTACGAAGATTGATCTTCTTTGCAAGTAAAGTGCGGATATAACCTGCGGCACTGTTAAGTCCTTTGATCGTGTCTGCTTTGGCAGAAGAATCTCCGAGCACGCTGATATATGCCTTGCAGGTCTTAAGATCGGGCGCCACATACGCATCCATAACCGAAGTCATAGGTGCGATACGGGGATCCTTGATCTCTGTTCTGATAATATTGCTAAGCTCATGAGCAACCTCAGAGCTTATTTTATTGTTCTTAACACTGTTTTTACGCATATGATTCCTATCTCGGGATCTCAACCATGATATATACTTCCATGGTATCTCCCTCTTGAATTTCTTTGAAGTCTTCAAGTACGATACCGCACTCATAGCCTTCCTTGACTTCCTTGGCATCATCCTTGAATCTCTTAAGAGACTCGATCTTGCCCTCATGGATCATATCGTCGCCGCGCATAACTCTGACGCCTGCACCCCTCTGAACCATACCGTCAAGTACATATGAACCGGCAATCGTTCCGATCTGTGAAGACTTGTAGGTCTGTCTGACTTCAACATGACCGATGATCTTCTCCTCGTATTTGGGATCGAGAAGTCCCTTCATAGCGGCTTCTACATCCTCAATTGCCTGGTAGATCACTCTGTATAATCTAAGGTCAACCTTTTCTCTGTCGGCGGTTGCTCTGGCCTGATTATCCGGTCTTACGTTGAAACCGATGATAATGGCATTTGATGCGGATGCAAGAATGACATCGGATTCATTGATGGCACCAACGCCGGCATGGATTATTTTAACAACTACTTCATCATTGCTGAGCTTAAGAAGTGACGCCTTAACAGCCTCAACAGAGCCCTGAACGTCAGCTTTAACGATGATTCCGAGTTCCTTAAGGTTACCTGCCTGAATCTGACTGAATACATCGTCAAGACTCATACTGTGCTTGGTGTCCTCAAGGAGCTTTACTCTGCCCTCACGGATAAATGTGTCGGCAAAGTTTCTTGCTTCCTTCTCAGTATCGGGCGATACAAATATATCTCCGGCACCGGGAACATCATTAAGACCGATAACCTCAACAGGGATCGAAGGACCTGCCTCGGTTACTTTATTACCCTTATCGTCATTCATCGCACGGACTCTACCATGGCATGAGCCTACTGCTATAAAATCACCGACATGAAGCGTTCCCTTCTGAACGAGAAGCGTTGCAACAGGACCGCGTCCCTTATCAAGCTGGCCTTCGATAACAAGACCTCTGGCCTTACGATTGGGATTAGCCTTAAGTTCCCTCATCTCTGCGGTAAGAAGGAGCATCTCAAGAAGGTTGTCTATTCCTTCTCCGGTATGTGCGGATACGGGGCAGAAAATGGTTGTACCGCCCCAATCCTCGGCAATAAGTTCATACTCGGTAAGTTCCTGCTTAACTCGCTCGATATTGGCACTGGGCTTATCGATCTTATTTACGGCAACAACTATATCAATACCCGCCGCTTTGGCATGGTTGATAGCTTCGATTGTCTGAGGCATTACACCGTCATCGGCAGCAACTACGAGAATTGCGATATCCGTAGACTTGGCACCTCTCATACGCATAGCGGTGAAGGCTTCATGTCCGGGTGTATCAAGGAATGTAACCTTCTGACCGTTTACATCAACGGTATAAGCACCGATGTGCTGCGTGATTCCGCCTGCCTCTTTCTCGGTTACATGTGATGAACGGATGTAATCGAGAAGGGATGTTTTACCATGATCGACATGTCCCATTACGCAGACAACGGGAGGTCTGGGGATGAGTGATTCGGGATCTTCCTCTTCCTCCTTAAGAAGCTCGGCGATGACGTCGATCTTCTCTTCATGATCGCAGATACAGTTGAATTCAAGTGCGATCCTCTCCGCGGTATCAAAGTCGATATCCTGGTTAACCGTGAACATTTCACCTTTAAGGAAAAGCTTCTTGATGATTACCGAAGGCTCGATCTTCATCTTATCAGCAAGTTCCTTAACGGTAAGGCTGTCCGGAAGAATAAGTGTCTTGATCTCATCCTCTTCCTGAGCCTTCTTGTTCTTGTTCTTGTTCATATTCTTCTCGAGAGCTTTGGTATTCTCCATTCTCTCGGACTTATCATATGTATTGTTGTCCTTCTTACGATTCTCGCGGTCACGGCTGCGCTGTTCTTTTGCCTCTCTGTCCTTGATCGCATCGCCGCCATCAAAGGAATCGTTCCCGCCTCTTGAAAAGCCTCTGCCCTGGCCCTGATTTCTGTCGCCGAAAGGTCTGCCCTGGCCCTGATTTCTGTCGCCGTAAGGTCTGCCGCCCTGGCCCTGATTTCTGTCACCGAAAGGTCTGCCGCCCTGGCCCTGACTTCTGTCACCATAAGGTCTTCTGTCGCCCTGGCCCTGGCTTCTGTCGCCGTAAGGTCTTCTGTCGCCCTGGCTTCTGTCACCGTAAGGTCTTCTGTCGCCCTGACCCTGGCTTCTGTCGCCGTAAGGTCTGCCCTGACCTCTCTCGCCCTGACCTCTCTCGCCCCTGCTTCTCTCAGTCTGGCTTCTCTCGTTATTATCACTGTCTCTTCTGTCTTCGCTTGCTCTCTCATTATTTGCGGGAGCGGTATTTACAGGAGTATCAACACCGACATTTTCGTTATTAACATTTTCGTTATTTACATTCTCATTCTTGGCAGGTTCGTTCTTAACTTCAACCTCATCGCTTGGTCTTACCCTGTCTGAAGGACGTACCCTTGTGGGATCCTTGGAATAGTCCGTAGGACGTACTCTTTCCTGCGTGGCAGGTCTCTCGGCAGGACGATTACCTCTCTGGTTATCGCCGCCTCTTCTGTCCGTTGGGATTCTCATTCCACGTATATCCCTGTCGCTGCTGTTCTGAGGGTTAAATACCATGGTAATCTTCTTCTTGGGTTTTGCTTCGCCTCTGGGAGCATTATGACCTGCGTTATCGGAAGAAGTTTCTCCCTTCTTAGCGCTGTTTTCACCCTTGGAGTCAGACGCAGACACCTGAGATGCAGCACCCTTGGAAGCATTACCGCTCTCACCGTCACCTGATTTGCCGAATTTGGCTTTAGCTTTGGCAATATCGTCATCATTTACCGAACTCATATGCGTTTTTATATCACTGTTGATTCCGGAAAGGTAAGATACAAGATCCTTTGTATTCACACCCATTTCCTTTGCTAATTCATGTACTCTCAAATATATGACCTCCAAACTTGTCAATTATATTGTTTGCAAAATTTACATCAAGCACCGCGACTGAGGTTCGCATCCCCTGTCCCAGTGCATGTCCGAGACTTATTTTATCGGAATACTCATATATCGGTACCCGATAATAACTGCATTTATTATAAAATAGCTTCTTGGTGTTATCGGAAGCATCCTTAGAAATTATTACAAGCCTTGCCTTGCCGGATTTAACCGCCTTTTCGACGGAGAATTCTCCGCTTACCGCTTTGCCCGCGCCTCGCGCCATTCCAAGCATTCCGAGTATTTTATCCTTGCACAAAATTCTTCATCTCCTCAGCCAGGCTTTCATATACTTCTTTTCCCACAGATTCCTTAAAAGATCTGTCAAGTCCCTTTTTCCTGATAACCAGATCGAGGCACTCGCAGGAAGGGCAGATATATGCGCCTCTTCCGTTTTTTCTTCCGGTGGCATCTATCGAATACTCACCTTCGCTTGTCCTTACGATCCTGATAAGAGACTTTTTATCTTTCTGTAAGCCGCAGCCTATGCAGCTCCTCTGTGGAATCTTCTTAGTTGTTGTCATCTGTCTCCTCTGATTCTGCATTCATTTCAGACCCGTCATTAGCGGAAGCCTCATAATTGTCATCGGCGTAATCACCTTCGTAATCGTCGCCGCCTTCATAGCCTTCACCTTCGTATTTCTCGCCATCGCGATAATCATAATACTCATCGCCTTCGTTGTAATCATCATAGTACTCATCGAAGAGACCAAGTTCCTTGGCCTGAGTCTCGCTCTTGATATCGATCTTGTAATTGGTAAGTCTTGCCGCAAGTCTTGCATTCTGACCGTCCCTGCCGATCGCAAGTGAAAGCTGATAATCGGGAACAACAACGATTGCTGACTTCTCTTCCTCATCGGCACCTACCGATACAACCTTAGCGGGACTAAGTGCGTTCTCGATAAGGTTTGCGGGATTGTCACTCCAGTTGATGATATCGATCTTCTCGCCCTTGAGCTCGTCAACAACGGCATTAACTCTTGAACCATTAACACCTACGCATGCTCCTACGGGATCAACATCGGGATTGCTTGAATATACAGCCATCTTGGTTCTTGAACCGGGCTCTCTGGCAATGTTCTTGATCTCAACGGTTCCGTCCTGAACCTCGCTGACCTCGGCCTCAAAGAGTTTCTTAACAAGATTGGGATGAGTTCTTGAAACAAGGATCTTGATTCCCTTCTTATCGCTCTTAACTTCATGAACATATACTTTGATTCTGTCGCCCTGACGATAATGCTCACCCTTAACCATCTCGTTCTCATTAAGGATCGCATCTGCCTTACCGAGATTGATGATAAGATTGCGTCCTACGCTTCTCTGAACAATACCGGTAACGACATCGTTTACTTTATCGTTAAACTCATCGAAAATAGCCTGACGCTCATTCTCACGAAGCTTCTGTATAATTGAATTCTTGGCATTACCGATGGCTATTCTTCCAAGATCCGTAGACTTGATCTCGAACTTAACAGTATCACCGATTTCATAGGTTGTCTTGATCTTGCGTGCGTCCTCAAGGCTGATCTGAAGCACGTCATCCGTAACTTCCTCAACAACCTCTTTGGACTGAATAACCCTGAAATCTCCGGTTACCTGATCGACTTTGCAGGTAAAATTATCATTCTTGCCGAACTTGGCCTTGCAGCCCTGCATAAGTGCGTTCTCAACAGCCTCAATAAGAATCTCCTTACGGATTCCCTTTTCTTTCTCCAGAGCACAAATAGCCTCCATTAATTCACTCATCGTTATGCTTCCTCCTTAAAATTCGATGGTTTCTCTTATTAGTGCAATATTATTTCTATCGATCGTAAGCTCGCTTTCGTCTTCAAACTCGACTGTTATTTTATCCTTGTCATAGCTTCGTAAAATACCCACAATTTCCTTTTGTTTATCAAGGGCCTTGTAGAGTTTGATCTCGACTTCATAATCAAGATGCCTCTCATAATCCTTATCCTTTTTGAAAGGTCTTCCGAGTCCGGGAGAGCTGACCTCAAGAATGTAAGCCTCTTTGATAAGATCTTTCTCATCAATCTTTGCTTCAAACGCACGGCTTACCGTTTCGCAATCATCAACGGTTATTCCGCCGGGCTTATCAATATATGCACGCAGGTACATATCCGTGCCCTCTTTGACATATTCCATGTCGACAAGTTCAAAGCCGTTCGCCTCAATTATCGGCATTATCAGCTCGGTGGCCGATTCTTCAATGTCTTCTCTTTTACCCAAAATATCGCTCCTTTCATGCAAGAAAAATGAGCAACCCGCGGGGTTGCTCACATCTCACTAACATCATCAACGATATATAACTTAACATAAATTCAAACCAATTGCAAGAGTTTTTTTAGACTGTTACATGTTTTTTATTCAAAAACCATCCGGCCGCCCAGCCCAAAACCGTTAGGATCATGATAATATAATATCTACTTACAAAGTCTCCTGTCGATAAAATATTATAATTAATATACGAAAGCAAACTGTTTCTGCCTGTTACAAGGCAGATCACTTCATAAATGAGCGCAATGGCAAATGCCGGTGTCACAGACTTCATAAGGTATGACAGGACGGTCACCACAGAAAACTGTTATGAAGTGACCTTTGTCAAGAGAAAATCCCAAATTAATCTATTTTT
>CAKZZH010000020.1 GCA_937885345.1 uncultured Lachnospiraceae bacterium
AACTCACCTCCTGATATCTATCCTATATCAGGTCCAACTTTTCGTCCGCACCTCCGTTTATCCTAGGTACACAGAAGATGTACCTTACCTTCAACAACAAATGCATCAACGGATACTTCTTTTCCTTCAACATATTCTTCTACTATCGCATTTTTCCCTCTGCTGTATGAAATGCTGTCACTGATCGTCTGTTTCAATTCAGATTCGGAATACACCTTGGTAACGCCCTTTGAACTGTTGCAATCCACAGGCTTAACCACCACGGGATATTTAAGATCAATATCAATATCCGAATTATCCGTAATCACAAACCGGGACGTGGGGATCCGGTTAGCATAAAGGATCGACTTCATCTCTTTCTTGTTAGTAACGCTTAAGCCTGTTCGCTCGTCTATATAACACGGCAAACCAAGTTTGGCTGATACGCTTGAAACAGTGGAAAGCGCTTGATCGGTACAGCAGGTGATGATAATATCTGCATTTTCCTTAATGGCAATTTGAGTTACCATAGGTACATCAAGGGTGCTTTCTCTGTAAAATTTGTCCGCAAACCGTTCTGCTATCGGGCTAAGTGAGTAATCAACCAGGATCACGTAATAGCCTCGCGATTTCAGTTCGTTTATAAGCTTTATCTGGGGAAGTCCACCCGCAAGAACCAGTGCCTTTTTCTTCATCTAAGCTCCTTACCAAGCCTCTCGATAGATTCTTTATGCGAATAATCAAGTGGCGGAAGTTTTTTCTCCATTCCTTTATGGATCCTGATTTCTATAAATCCTGTGGTTTTTCTGCCTGATAATTTGTCACAGGCAGCAACTATCTCAGCCTTGGTCGAAACATATTTACCTATTGTTTCATATCCGCAGGAGCTTGCAATACCGGAATAATCAATGCAAAAGCCTGCCGTCGGTTGCCCGCCTACAGATTCATGTGCTCCGTTGTTTAATACGATATGCAACAGATTCCGAAGTTTTCTGCTGCCTGCCAAAGCCATTGCTCCCATATGCATGATCGACGCACCGTCTCCGTCAAAAACGACAAATCGTTCATTCGGTCTTGCAGTCGCCAAACCTATTCCAACAGAAAGCGTATGCCCCATTGCACCGACATTAAGGAAATCCCTTTCTCCGGATTCTCCTCTTTCCTTCCGGAGATAAAACAATTCTCTTGTAGCGCGCCCGGTAGTTGCAAGATAAAATGTATCTTGCGGCAACGCATCCAAAACTGTGTTGATCGCCGTATTTCGGCCAAGAGGATACGAATCGTCCTGTATGTTTATTTTATCTCCGTCAAGCAATCCCTTTGGAACAACAATTGCGACAGGTTCGCTATTCCTTCGGCACAGACCGACAAGTTCAACAACATCCTTATGATATGTCTCTTCCGACAAAACTATATGGGAAATGCCCATTATATCAAGAAGAGGAATCGTTATCCTCCCTTGTCGTATATGCTGCGGCCAATCGTTTATACCTTCTTCTCCACGCCACCCTATGATCAATACGATGGGAACGCCATATACATCTTTATCGGCAAGTGAAGCGAGCGGATTAACCGCATTTCCGATTCCGGAGTTCTGCATATAAACCATCGGTATCTCTCCGGTAGCAAAATAATGGCCGGAAGCAATTGCAATTGCACTGCCTTCGTTAGGGGCAATTATATGTTTATCCGCATTTTCCTTTAGAAGTCTGTTGCAAAATCTGTTTAAAAAAGAATCCGGTACACCAGTAAAAAAACTGATACCGCAATCATTCAACACACCTAAGAACTCATCTACATCTATCATATATTCTTATCATCTCCGTAAAATCGATAATATTCAGGGGCATCTTCCCTGCAGATGATCCAAGCACGTTCAAAAGCATCAACCAATTCATCCGGCAGCGGCCCATTTGCCATAAAGCGGAGATTGGATTGCAAATGCTCCGCCTTGGAAACGCCTATTATTACAGCGTCATTCCTATCATCGCTTAGCATCGATGAATAAGACAGCCACCTAAAGGTTGCTTCTGTAATGCCTATTTCATAATTACCGCAAGCAGCTTTAAGCATATCCAATGCCTTAAAATATGATTCTTTCCAATATCTGTTTTGATAATTCGGTCTGTTGGTAAACCGTCCTTTTCCCGGAGCTTGTGAATATTTGGTATACTTGTCTGTCATTAATCCACCGGCCAAGGGGTTATAACAATAGAGACTTAATGAGAATTTGTTAAAGAGTTCATCCAGCGCTTCAATCCTTCTTGATAAAGGATTGTACAGGCCTTCATATATTGACGGGCAAATCCAGCCCTTTTCATTACAGATAGAGAAAGCCTTTTCTACAAGATCTTTCGGATAATTACTTAATCCGAACGTTTTGATCTTACCCTGCTTGTGCAGCTCATCGACAGTTTCCAGTGCCTCCTCCAGCGGAACATTTTTATCGGGAAAATGGAGGTAAAAGCAGTCTACATAGTCCGTTCCCAAACGCTGAAGCGACCCGTCAATCTGGTATTTTATCGCGTAAGAATCAAGCCTTCCGGTAATTCTGGGATTGGCCTTCGTATCAATTACCAGTCTGTCTCTCGAAACATTCTTCAGATACTCGCCGATCAGTTCTTCGCTTTTGCCGTTATTGTATACGTAAGCAGTATCTATCCTGTTGTGCCCCTGCTCAAGAAAAGCATCCAAAATGTCTTTGGAACCTTCTTCAAAGATCGACTCTCCAAAAGTCATTGTACCAAGTACTACTTTCATGCCTTCTCCCCCGCTTTGATTATTGCAGTTATTCTGTCTATGTCGGAATATTCAATACCTTCAAATATCGGTAGTGCCAGTACTTTAGAGGAAAGATCACGAGCCACTTCAAGATTGAGTTTCTTGTATTTGTTCTTAAAGCAAGCCTGATCGGAGGTCAGCGGATAGAAATATTTTCTGGAATAAATATCCTTTGCCTTGAGAGTATCATATAATCCGTTACGCGAAAGCGGATACTCATCCTCCACCAATATTGTAAAATAAGCATAATTGCATGTTTGCTCGTCACTGATCTGTAAATATTTTATTCCCGGGACATTATCGATCTTACTGTGGTAATAATCTATTTTATTGTGTCTGTCTTCAATAGATTCGCCGATATGTTTGAGATTGCAAAGTCCCATAATGCAGCAGAATTCGTTCATCTTTGCATTGGCGCCGACATCGGTCACCAGTTCCTCGCCATGAATGCCGAAATTCTTAAGATTGTATAGTTTCTCATATATTTTATGATCCGAAAAAGTAACAGCGCCGCCTTCGATCGTATTAAAGACCTTAGTAGCATGAAAGCTGTTATGAAGTGACCTTTGTCAAGAGAAAATCCCAAATTAATCTATTTTTTCTT
>CAKZZH010000021.1 GCA_937885345.1 uncultured Lachnospiraceae bacterium
CAGAGATTGGATGCTTTTTCTATTTCTAAAATCCCTACAAAAACTTTACCCTACGATAATTTTACTTTTGCTTTAAGAGATCGGCTTTTTAGTAGGCAGAGAGTTACGACGCGGATACTGATCCGGAGTAAGATAAATCTTGGAAATCTTCACAAAAACTCTGGTAATATCCGAATCGGGTATCGTGTAATCAAGGATCGAGTCCACCTCACAGCCAAGTTTCTCGATCGCCTTTCCTGCGGCGCGGATCTCCTGCTCGCAGCCTGTTGCTTTATATGATATAAAATCCCCTCCAACTTTAACGAAAGGGGCGCAAAGCTCCGTAAGAGAAGACAAATTGGCAACCGCCCTCGACACCGCTAGATCGTAACTGTCCCTGTGAAGAGGATTGCGTCCGAGTTCTTCCGCGCGAGAATGAATTATTGTAATATCCTTTATTCCAAGGGATTGTGCTGTTTCCTTAAGGAAATTGACACGTTTGGCAAGGCTGTCCATCAAAGTACATTTGATATCGGGGCAGGCGATTTTGAGGATCAGGCCGGGGAATCCGGCACCTGTTCCCACATCGATCATGGACTCGTATTTGCCCATATTTACAAGTGGCAAAAGGGCAAGACTGTCCGCATAATGCTTGATCACAGCCTCGTTATACTCGGTTATCGAAGTGAGATTCATCACCTTGTTGGTTTCCACCATGAGCTCATGGTATTTGCGAATCTTATCGAACTGCTCACCGGTGAATTCAATTCCCATTTTGCCTATTATTTGTTCAAGAAAGTCTGTCATAATCCTCCCGGCGCCGGGTGGCGCTTGGCGCGGCTTAGCCGCACAGGCAGGCGTGGGCCACGCACTTATATTTCTCGGCTTGGCCACGCGCTAGATTTTATTCTGCTTCATATATACAAGAAGAACGGAAATGTCAGCCGGGGAAACGCCGGAAACACGGCTTGCCTGGCCGATTGAGCGGGGCTTATAAAGCGCAAGTTTCTGGGCTGCTTCAATCCTTAATCCGCTAATGTCCTTGTAATCTATGGTCTCGGGAATCAGCCTTTTCTCAAGCTTTTTAAAATGCTCGATTTGACTGAGCTCCCTGGTTATATAGCCGTCATATTTTATATTTATCTCGACCTGTTCGGCTACATCCGGCGTAATATCGGGTCTCTCCGGATCTATCTCTGCCAGATCGTCATAGCAAAGTTCGGGACGGCGAAGGAGATCGGCAAGCGAAATGCCGTTATTCAAAGGGGTAGAAGCGTGACGAACGAGAAAATCATTGATTTTATCGTTACCGCCGACTGTTACTTTACGAAGGCGCTCCTGCTCCGCCTTAATCGCTTCCTCTTTGACAAGAAGGGCATCATAGCGTTCCTTGCTTATAAGGCCGATTTCATAGCCCTTTGGCGTAAGTCTCTGGTCCGCGTTGTCCTGGCGAAGTATAAGCCTGTATTCGGCGCGGCTCGTCATCATTCTGTAGGGTTCGTGATTCTCCTTGGTTACGAGATCGTCGATAAGCACACCGATATATGCATCGGAACGGTCCAGAATAAGGGGGGCTCTGCCAAGAACTTTAAGGGCCGCGTTGATGCCTGCGATAAGCCCCTGCGCTGCAGCTTCCTCGTACCCGCTGCTTCCATTCAATTGTCCGCCAGCAAAAAGCCCTTCTATCTCCTTGAATTCCAGGCTGCTCTTAAGCTGTCTGGGATTGATGCAATCATATTCGATGGCATATGCATTACGCACGATGGAAACATTCTCAAGTCCCGGAACTGTCCTGTACATCGCGTATTGTACGTCCTCGGGAAGCGAACTGGACATACCGCTGAGATACCACTCATGCGTGTAATTACCCTCCGGCTCGACGAAAACCTGGTGCCTGTCCTTATCCGCAAAGCGCATTACTTTATCCTCTATGGAAGGGCAATAACGCGGGCCTGTGCCATGAATTACGCCGCTGTAAAGGGGCGAACGGTCGATATTGGCTCTGATGATTTCATGCGTCGCTTCATTGGTATATGTAAGATAGCAGCTGCGTTGCTCCTTCTGTATGCTTTTGGGATCTGTGGTAAAAGAAAAAGGTACAATTTTATCGTCGCCGAATTGCTCTTCCATCTTCGTAAAATCAATAGTTCTGCCATCCACACGAGCGGGAGTTCCTGTCTTGAATCGTACAATTTCAATACCGAGCTCCTTCATGGAATCGGACAGATGATTGGCTGCCATAAGACCGTTAGGACCTGTATAATAGCTTATATCGCCATAAATACAGCGGGCTTTGAGATATGTTCCTGTACACAGGACAACAGCTTTGGTATGATACTCAGCGCCGGAAAATGTCTTAACGCCATTAATTACGCCATTTTCGGCCATCAGCTCTGCAACTTCGGCCTGACGGATCGTAAGATTATCCGTATTTTCAAGGGTTTTACGCATAGCTGCGGAGTAGTTCATTTTATCAGCCTGAGCACGAAGCGAGTGAACGGCAGGGCCTTTGGAGGCGTTGAGCATTTTACTCTGAATAAAAGTCTTGTCAATATTCTTGCCCATCTCCCCGCCGAGCGCGTCAATCTCTCTTACGAGATGCCCCTTGGAACTTCCGCCGACATTCGGGTTGCAGGGCATAAGTGCGATCGATTCGACACTGACCGTAAAAATGATCGTTTTCAGTCCGAGTCTTGCGCACGCAAGTGCTGCCTCACATCCGGCATGACCTGCGCCGACAATTGCAACATCATAATTTTCGGAAACAACTTTTTTTCTCTCTGAATTCATTTCATCCATCGTATTTCAAACTCCCTATAAAATAAGGCTTTATCAAGCAAAATCGTCTGTATGCGATTTTGGGAAACGCTAAGGCTACTTTCCCATGCAAAACTTGCTGAAAATTTCATTGAGAAGATCCTCGGAAACTTCCTCACCAAGTATGCTTCCCAGACTCGCATATGCACTCATAAGGTCTATAGTCAAAAATTCTTCAGACATTTTATTATGGCAACCTTCGAGGACAAGGTCAAGACTTTCCTCAGCCTGTCTGAGGGCGTACATTTTTCGCTCGTCAGCAATATACATTTCGTCATTATATTCGATCGTTCCGTCGGTAAACATGGCTACGATCGCGTCAGAGAGCTCTTCAAGGCCGGTCATATCCTTCGCGGACATCGAGATGATCGTCGCTCCGTCTGATGCAAGCAGCGATCGGATATCGCCCTCATTTGTTAGGGAAGTAAGATCCGATTTATTAAGAAGTACAATATACTTCTTGTTCTCTATGAGTTCGGCGATTAAGCGGTCATCGTCAGTAAGAGGGGCGGAGGAGTCAACCACGTAGAGGATCAGGTCGGCTTCGTCTATGGCTGCCTTGGCTCTTTCGACTCCGATCGTCTCGATCACATCTTCGGTGTCATGTATGCCGGCGGTGTCAATGAGGTTTAACATGATGCCGCCTACGATAATTTGTTCTTCCAAAATATCTCTGGTCGTACCGGCAATTTCGGTCACAATTGCCCTCTCATGACCGGACATATAGTTCAGAATACTCGACTTGCCGGCATTCGGGCGGCCCAGAATGACCGTTTTGACCCCTTCTGTGAATAATTTTCCTGATTTGCCGGTTTTCACCAACTTATCTACCGAATTTTTCCACTTATCAACATCCTTTTCCAAATTATCCACATAGTTATCCAGGCTAAAATGCTCCGGATCGTCGAGCGCAGACTCGATATAAGCCACTTTTTCGAGGATTTCAGCACGGATTTTTTTCAAAATCATGGACAATTTACCATCAAGAACATTGAGTGCACCTGCAAGTGCATGCTTGTTCTTGGAATTAATTATGTCAACCACAGCTTCGGCCTGGCCAAGATCGATCCGTCCGTTTAAGAATGCTCTTTTGGTAAATTCTCCGGCTTCGGCAGGTCTTGCTCCGGCCTTAATAAGAGTCTCCAAAACACATCTTGTCACATATGCGCCGCCATGACAGTCGATTTCCACCACATCCTCGCGGGTATAGGTAGCCGGCGCCTTCATAAGGAGCATGAGAACCTCATCTATTGTTTTATCGCCGTCGATTATTTTACCGTAATGAATGGTATGAGTGGGAAAGGAGGACAAAGTTTGGCCGTTTGCGCCCTTAAATACGCTGTCCGCAATCTCGATCGCTCTGCTGCCCGAAAGCCTCACAATGCCTATTGCACCGCCCATTCCTGAAGCGATTGCCGCTATTGTATCATTTGTATCAATCCTGTTTCCGATCATTTTGATTCACCGTTTATTTGTATTATGGCCATGCCCGCATTAAGAATAATATCCTTTATGACAAATTGCAATATTAAACCTGCAGACCGTTGAATCTGCAGGTTTTAAATATTTTATGCGAAATCAGTGTGTTTGCCCGAA
This sequence comes from uncultured Lachnospiraceae bacterium, assembly GCA_937885345.1. Lineage (GTDB taxonomy): Bacteria > Bacillota > Clostridia > Lachnospirales > Lachnospiraceae > Eshraghiella. The sequence goes on from CAKZZH010000021.1 coordinate 4,393, forward strand.
GATATTACTTCTTAAGGCATACGATAACATGTCTGAAAGAGCCCTCACCCTCGCTTCTTGTGGTAACATATCTGTCGTTCTGAAGAGCTGAGTGAATGATTCTTCTCTCGTAAGGATTCATGGGCTCAAGAGATACCGGTCTTCTTGTTCTCTTAACCTTATATGCGATATTCTTTGCGAGGGATTCAAGTGTTGCCTTACGTCTTTCTCTATAATTCTCAGTATCAAGCTTAAGTCTGTAGTATCTGTCACAACCCTTATTGGCAACAAGGCTGGTAAGATACTGAAGAGAATCAAGCGTCTGTCCTCTCTTGCCGATAAGAACTCCAAGGTCCTTACCTACGAGATTTACACAGATCTCGGCTATATCTTCCTTGGACTCTGCATCATCCTCGGATGCAGCACTGCCGGATGCTTCCTTAATCTCGATATCGATATTGTCGACCTCAATCTCCATTGTCTTAAAAATATCACCTAAGAAGGTTCTGATTCTGTTTTCAATCGTGCTGTTTGAAACAGGTGCCTTGTCTACTGATGATGCGGAAGCTGCACTTGTTGCAGCTTCACAAGAGGCCTCTGCCACGTCTGCTTCACAAGCTGCTTCCTCCTTCTTCCAAACAAGGAGCTTTGCGGGCTTACTTGCAATGCCAAGAAAACCTGAAGAACCTTTTTCAATAACTTCGTAATCAACCATATCACTGGTTGTTTCAAGCTTCAGAAGTGCGTTTGTAAGCGCTTCATCCACGTTCTTACCTGTAACTTCTATTTTCTCCATTGTCTATTACCTCTAAAATATTATTTGTCTGATTTGTCATTCTTGCTGCTCTTTGAATCGGAATCGGATTTAGAGCCTGCTTCGTTACGCTCATTGAACATTTTAACCATATTAGCCTTGGCTGCAAGACTACCGGGTTTAGCAACACCTTTGCTGTAATATTCGTTTGATTCCTTTACTTTGGCGTCTCTTTCGCTCATTCTTGCATCGATAGCTTCCTGCTTCTTAACTGCTTCGGCATAAGCGGATGCACTGTTCTCGATCTTCTTAGGCGGGAGTCCCTTCTTTGCGCGCTTTGCGTTTACTTTATCGATATTCTTCTGAACCATCTCTTCAACATCCATCTTGGCAACACTGTGGTTGATAAAAAGCTGCTGGATGATCTGAACGACACTTGATGTGATCCAGTACAAACCGATACAGGTAGGAAGTGTGATACAGAAAAATACAGATACCAGAGGCATTATGGTATTCATAATCTTCATGGAATTCTGCATTGTCTGGCCCTGGTCTTCCTGGCCGTTTGTAGTCTTAACCTTGGATCTGTTCTCCATCAGCTTTGCTGAAATAAACTGGGTGACACCTGCAAGAAGAGGTATTATAAGTGCCCAGCTCCATCTCCAGCCGGGAGCCTGAGTAAGGGATATTCCAAAAAGGTTGTTATATCCCTGAATCTGATCGGAAAGTGTCTGAATATTATCTCCAAAAGTATTTACGACAGCATCCCAACCTGAAGAGGGAAGTGTGTAAAGTGAATCGATAAGTGTATCGGAATCTGCTACTTTCTCTGAAAGTGTAAGACTTAATCCTGTTGCTTTGTTATAAGTATCAAGCCATCCATCGCCGGAGCCAATGATCGTGGCCGCAACGGTTCCAAGTACTGCTTTGATCTTGGTAACATATCCCGGAATCTTGTAGATTACACGGTAAAGTGCGAACATGATGGGAAGCTGGATAAGCATTGTAAGACAACCGCTGGAAGGATTGGTGCCGTATTTCTCGTATACAGCCTTAGTCTCCTCCTGCATTTTAAGCATGCTCTGATTATCCTTCTGGCCATTGTATTTAGCCTGGATTGCCTGAATCTCAGGCTGCATCATGTTGGAAAGCTTTGAAAAACGCTGCTGCTTAATGGTAAGAGGCAGCATAGCAAGTCTTGTAACAATAGTGAACAGGACTACACAAATACCTATATTGGCTATGGGTGAAAGACCCGTAAGATTTGAGAGCCAATACAGGAAGTTGAACAGACCGTTAAAAATCTGTCCAAGCAACCACGCGATAGGAAAAAGAATTCCTGTCTGCTGAGTTAATGTAATCATATGATCTCCCTTCACCAATCTATGGAACCGGATCATATCCTCCCTTTGAGAAAGGATTACATCTCAATATTCTCCATAAACTCATAAGTCCGCCTTTCCATGCTCCGTATTTGCTTACAGCCTCCAGCGCATAAGCGGAACAAGTCGGCGTATACTTACATACTGCGTGTTTTTTGAGCGGAGAAAGATACTTCCTGTAAAATTGTATAATGCTAATTAGAACCTTCTTCACCTGTTTTTTCCTTATTAAAAAGAAGCCCCTGTAAACTGCATAAATGAATAAAGGATTTCTCGGCTTTGTCATATTTGCATCCGACAAGTGCCTTCCTTACAATCATTACAATATCATACCCGGATCGTACCTTATCGCTGTTTAACCGGACGCTCTCACGCACAATGCGCTTTAACCGGTGTCGGACGATACTGTTCCCGACCTTCTTACTTACAGAGATACCATATCTGTTGGTATCTCTACCATTCTCTAAAATGTACATAACCATGTATCTGTCGGCGTAAGATGAGCCGCTCTTATAAACTTTTTGAAAATCAAGATTGTTTTTAAGAGATTCTACCATGATCATGTCTCTCCACGAAAAATAAAAGACCACATTACTGCGGCCTTAAGCTGATAATACTTTTCTTCCCTTAGCTCTTCTTGCTGCGAGAACTTTTCTTCCGCCTGCAGTGCTCATTCTGCTTCTGAATCCGTGAACTTTAGATCTCTGTCTGTTCTTTGGCTGAAATGTCATCTTCATAATGTCATGATCTCCTTTCTTTTATTTTGTGTCTTTTTCAGACACTACTCCATTCTATGAAAAAGAAACCCTAAAGTCAACAAAAAATTATAAACATTTTGTGCATAACTTGTTGATAAGTTGTGAATTAGGCGTTTATAAATCGCTCAAATCCCCTTATACAGCCTTTTTTATTTATCAACAATGATTTTTATTAAATCATTGAAAAATTCTTAATTTTAGGGTAAAATAATGCTGTTAAAATAGGCAAAGAAGTAGGTTATTAAAATGTTAGAAGAATTACAATCCAAATGGTCGGAAATACTTAATACTATGCGAAATGAATATGACATTTCCGACATGTCATTCGGAACATGGATTAAGGATCTTAAGGTTCATTCCATCAAAGATAATACCATTTATATCATAATTTCCGAACAGGATACAGGTAAAGAAGATCTTGCCATCAGCATTATCAAGAAAAAATATGCTGATGCTTTAAGAGTGACCATATCCGAATTTACAAGTCATGACTACGATCTTGAATTCATAACCAAGAGACAGGTTGATGCCAGGGAGAATAAGGCTTCGGATCCGGCAGCTCCCGTATCCAACCCTAATCTTGATTCGATCATCTATGCTTCGGGGCTTAATCCCAAGTATACTTTTGAATCCTTTGTTGTTGGTGAAAACAACAGTTTTGCACATTCCGCAGCACTCGCTGTGGCTGAAGCTCCTGGTGAGATTTACAACCCTCTTTTTATTTACGGAGGTGTGGGACTTGGTAAAACTCATTTGATGCAGGCTATTGCCAATTTTATACTGCAGAGAAACCCCAATTATAAGGTAAAATATGTACCTTCGGAGACTTTTACCAATGAGCTTATCGAATCCATCCGTAACGATAAGAGTATAAGCAGGATCGATTTCAGAGAGAAATATCGTAATCTGGATGTTCTCCTCATTGACGATATACAGTTTATAATAGGAAAACAATCAACTCAGGATGAATTTTTCCACACTTTCAACACTCTCAAAGAAGCTAAGAAACAGATAATAATTTCTTCGGACAGAGCGCCCAAATACTTCGATAATATAGAGGAACGTCTTTCTTCAAGATTCGAGCAGGGAATTATGGCTGATATTACACCTCCTGATTATGAAACAAGAATGGCGATCCTTCGTAATAAAACACGTATGGAAGGCTATACTGTCGATATTGATGAGGATGTTCTCGACTATATCGCAGCCAATGTTAAATCTAATATCAGAGAACTTGAAGGTTCACTTAATAAGCTTATTGCCGGATCCAGATTCAAAAAATCCGAGATAACCCTTGATTTTGCAAGAGATACTCTTAAGGATATCATTGATCCGGATGCCAAGAGAGATATTACACCCGACCTTATAATAGATGTTGTTGCCGATTATTTTAATATATCATCGGATGATATCACGGGACCCAAGAGAACCAGTGATCTTGTTTACCCCAGACATATATGCATGTATCTGTGCAAGAAACTCACGGATCTTCCATATAAATCTATTGGTGTTCACCTCGGTAAAAGAGACCATTCCACTGTTCTTCACGGCTGTGAAAAGATTGAAAACAGCATTAAGACAGACTCCAAGGTTTCATCTCTTGTGGACAGTCTTATCAAGAAAATCAATCCTTCATAAGACAATATGTGGATTATTAGACACTTATCTACATGATTTGATTGAGTTTTACCGTCTGATGACTAATAAGTTTTCTTTTATTTATAAGGGTTTGAAGGGGTTTTCAACATATTCACATCCTCTTCTACTATAACTACTGAATATTATTTATAAATATATATGCGCTTTGCGCGGAAGGAGCACCACATTGAAAATCATATGTAACAAAAACGATTTTTCCAAAGCGATCAATATCGTTCTCAAAGCAATTCCAACCAATACGACAATGCCTATTCTTAACTGTATCCTGATCGATGCTTCTTTTGGCGAGATTACTCTTACCGCCAATAATATGGAGCTTGGTATTAAGACTGTTATGAGCGGTGAAATAGTTACTCCCGGTAAAATAGCCATAGAAGCCAAATTTTTGGCTGATCTTGTAAGAAAACTTCCTGAAAATGAGATAACACTTGAAACGGATGATAATTTTTCTACCAAGATAACAAGCGAGAATTCGGTTATTGATGTTCCTTCCAAAGAGGGTGCGGATTTCTCATATCTTCCTGATGTTGAGAAGGATAACTGCGTAGCGATTTCGCATTTTACACTGAAAGAGATCATCAGACAGACAGCGTTCTCCATAGGTATCAATGAATCCAACAAGATTCTTACCGGTGAATTATTCGAGATAAGTGACAATAACAAATTCAAAGTAGTCTCTCTCGACAGATTCAGAGCTTCAATCCGTAAAATTACTCTTGCCGATGATTATGCACCTATGAAGAGTATCATCCCCGGTAAGACACTTAACGAAATAAGTAAGATCATTTCTGATGATACCGACAATGATGTGAAGATGTATTTTACCAGAAATCATGTGCTTATGGAATTCGATGAGACAACGGTCGTTTCAAGACTTATCGAAGGTGAGTTTATGGATGTCAATCAGATGATTTCCAAGATGTACAATACCAAAGTCAACATCAATCGTAAGGAACTTCTTGAGGCTATGGACAGATCCACGCTTTTCGTTAAGGAGAGCGATATCAGACCTGTTATCCTTACGATCAAGGACGGCACTATTAATATCAATATCGAATCAACCACCGGTAAAATGAACGAGAACCTTTCCGTTGAAATGGAAGGTCAGGATATCAAGATTGGATTTAATCCCAAGCTTATGATCGACACACTTCGTGTAATAGATGATGAGACGGTTTCTTTGTATTTTATTAATGCTATCGCTCCTTGTACCATCAAGAATGATAACGAGGATTATATATATCTTGTAACACCCATCAATTTCTGATTGAGCCGGGTTAAGGAGTAGCCATGGAAACTATTAAACTCAGGGACGAATATATCAAACTGGGGCAGGCGATCAAGGCAGTAGGTTTTGTTGAAAGCGGCGTAGATGCCAAGGATACGATACTTGATGGACTTGTAAAGGTCAACGGCGAGGTATGTCTTATGAGAGGCAAGAAACTCTATGACGGCGATGTTGTGGAGTTTATGGGGCAGGAGATTAAGATCGTAAAATGATAATCAAGTCACTTGATCTTAATAATTTTAGAAATTACAAGCTGCAGAATATTGTATTTGACGAGAAAGTTAATATTTTATACGGCAGTAATGCCCAGGGTAAAACCAATATTCTTGAAGCAATATATATGTCCGGAACCAATAAGAGCCACAGGACGACCAAGGATTCTGAGATGATTGCTTTTGGCGAAAAGGAAGCACATATCAAAGCAATCTATGAGAAGAGGGGCAGCGACCAGAGAATCGATATGCACCTTCGAACCGGTAAGAGCAAGGGAATTGCAATCAACGGAGTGGTTCTTAAGAAAGCTTCACAGCTGTACGGACTGGTTAATACCGTGCTTTTTTCACCGGAGGATCTTGCACTTATCAAGACCGGACCTTCGGCAAGAAGAAGGTTTATGGATATGGAGCTTTGTCAGCTTGACGGCGTATACACCGCCAATCTGCTAAATTATAACAAGACTCTCGATAGGAGAAACCGTGTACTTAAGGACATCGGTTTTAATCCATCACTTGAGGATACACTTGATGTCTGGGATGCGCAGCTTTGCAAAACAGGAAGAGAAATAATAAAGCTTCGTAAAGCTTTTATTATAAGGCTTAATGAGATTATCACCGGGATTCATTCGAGTCTTACGGGAGGTAAGGAGAAACTTGTAATAAGCTATGAACCGTCCTGTGAAAGCGATGATATGGAGAGTCTTTTAAGGTCCGGCAGGGATAAGGATATCCGTAATCGTTTGACCTCTTACGGTCCGCACAGAGACGACATTGTATTTGATATAGACGGCGTGGATATAAGGAGATTCGGCTCCCAGGGACAGCAAAGGACCACCGCATTATCTCTTAAGCTTGCGGAGATAGAATTAGTCAGGAAGCTGACTAATGACAATCCGATACTTTTGCTGGATGATGTTTTATCCGAGCTTGATAAGGACAGGCAGAATTATTTACTGGGAAGCATACAGAATATACAGACAATAATAACATGTACCGGACTTGATGAATTTGTCGGAAGCAGACTCAACATAGACAAGGTATTTGAAGTTAATTCGGGACATGTACAGGAAGTCAGGAGGCAGTAATAATGGGTGACATTAAAAACGAATTTGATGCTTATGATGCGAACGAGATACAGATTCTCGAGGGACTTGAAGCAGTACGTAAGAGACCGGGAATGTATATCGGAAGCACATCGGCAAGAGGTCTTCATCATCTCGTATATGAGATCGTCGACAACTCGATAGATGAGGCGCTTGCAGGCTTCTGTTCGGAGATATATGTTCAGATCTGTGAGGACAATTCAATAATTGTTCGTGATAACGGTAGAGGAATCCCTGTAGATATCAACGAAAAATCAGGCCTTCCCGGCGTTGAGGTCGTATTTACGATACTTCATGCCGGCGGTAAATTTGGTGGTGGAGGCTACAAAGTTTCCGGCGGTCTTCACGGTGTCGGTGCTTCCGTTGTTAACGCTCTCTCCGAATATCTCGAGGTTAAGGTTTACCGTGACGGCAAAATATACCAGCAGCGCTACGAGAGAGGCAAGGTTTGCTATCCCCTCAAAGTCGTAGGCGAATGTACTTCCGAAGAGACCGGAACAGAGGTTACTTTCCTGCCGGATAAGGAGATTTTTGAGGAGACGGTGTTTGATTATTTTACACTGAAACAGCGTCTCAGAGAGATGGCCTTCCTTACCAAAAATGTTAAGATCCATCTGGTGGATGTAAGAGCGGACAAGCACGACAGAACCTTCCACTATGAGGGTGGTATCAAGGAATACGTTGAATACTTAAACCGCGGAAATACCGCACTTTACGACAATATAATATACTGCGAAGGCACCAAAAACGATGTGTATGTTGAGGTTGCATTCCAGCATAACGACGGGTATGCGGACAATGTGTACGGATTCGTTAACAACATTACAACGCCCGAGGGCGGTACGCATGTTACCGGATTCAGAAATGCGATAACCAAGACTTTCAATGACTACGCAAGAACGGCCAAGATACTCAAAGAAAAGGATCCGAGCCTTTCGGGAGAGGACATAAGAGAAGGACTTACGGCTATAATCAGTATCAAGATTCAGGAGCCGCAGTTTGAGGGCCAGACCAAGCAGAAACTCGGTAACTCCGAGGCAAGAGGCGCGGTTGAGAGCGTTGTGAGCGAGCAACTTACTTATTTTCTCGAACAGAATCCCGTAGTTGCCAAGACCATCTGTGAGAAATCACTTCTTGCCCAACGTGCACGTGAGGCGGCCCGTAAAGCCCGTGATCTTACGAGACGCAAGACCGCAATGGATGGTTTCTCACTTCCCGGCAAACTTGCAGACTGTACCGACAAGGATGCATCCAAGTGTGAAATCTTTATAGTCGAGGGAGATTCCGCCGGCGGCTCAGCCAAGTCCGCACGTAAGAGAGAGACACAGGCTATCCTGCCTCTCAGAGGTAAAATCCTCAATGTCGAGAAAGCAAGACTTGATCGAATCCTTGGCAATGCCGAGATCCGGGCGATGATAACCGCATTCGGAACAGGTATCCACGAAGACTTTGACATATCAAAGCTTCGATACAACAAAATAATAATCATGACCGATGCCGATGTCGACGGTGCTCACATAAGCACCCTCCTCCTTACTTTCTTCTATCGTTTCATGCCCGACCTTATCAGAGAAGGCCACGTATTTCTTGCGCAGCCCCCTCTCTACAAGCTCGAGAAGAACAAGAAAGTCTGGTATGCATACAGCGACGAGCAGCTCAACAGCATCCTCGCCGAAGTCGGCCGTGACCAGAACAACAAAATCCAGCGATACAAAGGACTCGGTGAAATGGACGCTTCCCAGCTCTGGGAAACCACCATGGACCCCAACAACCGAATCCTCCGTAAAGTCTATATAGACAACGAAGCCGCTTCGGAGCTCGATGTAACCTTCTCCACGTTGATGGGCGACAAAGTCGAGCCGAGGAGGGAATTCATAGAAGCGAATGCGAAGTATGTTAAGAATCTGGATATTTAAGATCTGTTTGTGAGTGATATAGCGGGTATGTGTGATGTATTGGGTAATTGAGATGTGTTCCGTGTGATATATATTCATTCGGACACGCTCTCGCTGCGTTTGCATAATCAGACTTAACAGGCTTCGATTCTGATGTCTTGTGGCGGCGGACCGGTGGATGAGCATACCTGAAGGGAAAAAGCATCAATTGTTATGCCTGTCGGTTTTCGACGGACTGGTGGATGAGCATACCTGGAGGGAAAAAGCATCAATTGTTATGCCTGTCGGTTTTCGACGGACCGGAGGGTGTACATACCTGGAGGAGAAAAGCATCAATTGTTATGCCTGTCGGTTTTCGACGGACCGGAAGGTGTACATACCTGAAGGAGAAAAGATTCAAATTGTATGCCGGCACCAGCGGACAAGAATTTTGAGGATGCATACCAAATGCCCGGAAGTTCCGATAAGTATGCTTCTGCCTCAGAACCGGGATTTTGAAGGTACATACAAATTGCCGGAAAAGCTTCAAAAGTATGCCAAAACCATGAATCTGCGCCCCAAAACGGATTCATGAATTAGCAAACAGTAGTAAACTTTAGCAACCAATAGTAATCATTAGCAAGCATTTCTTAAAGCCGTCACAGTAAAAAGATAGCAGGTATGCACTTGCAGACAATTTGCAAGCGCCGGTACTTAGCCTGCGTCTTTTGCGGCCGTTCTTTGGCCGCATGCAGGCTTAGGTACCGCTGCGCTTGCGACTTAGCGAGAGCGTGTCTGCAAGTGCACACCTGCTATCGCTTCTTAGCGAGAGCGTGTCTGCAAGTGCATACCTGCTATCGACTTATTTGAGATAAATTAAAGAATAATTTGCTATAAATAGCTTTAATCAGCAACAAAGGAGACATAGAAATGAGCGATCATAATAATATCAGTCCTGATGCGTTTGACATGGTGCACGATGTCGAGTTGAAGAAGACAATGGAAGATTCGTACATCGATTATGCGATGAGCGTTATTGCAGCGAGAGCCCTTCCGGATGCGAGGGACGGTATGAAGCCGGTTCAGAGAAGAATCCTCTGGTCCATGATTGAACTGAATAACGGCCCGGATAAGCCGCATCGTAAGTGTGCGCGTATCGTCGGTGATACAATGGGTAAATATCATCCCCATGGTGATTCTTCAATCTATGAAGCGTTGGTTAAGCTCGCTCAGGATTTCAATACGAGATATCCGCTTGTTGACGGACACGGTAACTTTGGTAGCGTGGACGGTGACGGGGCGGCTGCAATGCGATATACGGAGGCCCGTCTCAGTAAAATATCCATGGAAATGACCGCCGATCTTGATAAAGATACGGTTGATTTTGCGCCGAACTTTGATGAGACGGAGAAGGAGCCTGTCGTACTTCCCGCAAGATTTCCGAATCTTCTTGTTAACGGAACCAGCGGTATTGCGGTCGGTATGGCTACCAATATCCCGCCTCACAATCTTCGCGAGGTTATCGGTGCGGTTGTTAAAATCATTGATAACAGGATCAGCGAGGGACGCGAGACCGATATCGAGGAACTTATGGAAATCGTGAAGGGGCCGGATTTTCCCACAGGAGCAACGATTCTCGGAAGAAGAGGTATCGATGAGGCTTACAGGACCGGCCGCGGTAAAATAAAAGTTCGCGCGGTTACCGAGATTGAGACGCTTGCGAACGGCAAGCAGGAAATCATCATAACCGAGCTTCCGTATATGGTTAATAAGGCGCTTTTGATCCAGAAGATTGCAGAGCTTGTACGAGATAAGAAAATTGACGGAATCACAAACGTGATCGATCAGTCAAATATGCAGGGAACAAGGGTGAGCATCGAGCTTCGCCGTGATGCCAATGCAAATGTAATTCTTAACAAACTGTATAAGCATACGCAGATGCAGGATACCTTTGGTGTTAATATGCTTGCGCTTGTCGGAGGCGAGCCCAAAGTCCTTAATCTGAAGGATGCGCTTACGGTTTATATCAAACATCAGGAAGATGTTGTAACAAGAAGATGTCGTTTTGAACTTAACAAAGCGAAGGAGAGAGCTCATATCCTCGAAGGATTGCTTATCGCTCTCGACAATATAGACAGAGTTATCGCGATAATCAGGGGTTCGCAGTCGGTTGCGGAAGCTAAGGAAAGCCTTATGAAAGAATTTTCCCTTTCAGAGCCGCAGGCATCGGCGATCGTTGAGATGAGACTTCGTTCACTTACCGGTCTTGAAAGAGAGAAGCTTGAAGACGAGCATGCGAAGCTTGTTATCAGAATTGCCGAGCTTGAGGGAATCCTTGCCGATGAGAATAAACTCCTTGATCTTATAAAGACCGAGATTCAGGTGATTTCCGATAAATACGGCGATGACAGAAGAACCTCTATTGGTTTTGATGATGAAGAGATTACCGATGAGGATCTCATACCTCATGAGAATGTCGTTATCGCGAGAACCAATCTCGGATATATCAAGAGAATGACTCCCGATAATTTTGCGGTGCAGAACCGCGGGGGTAAGGGAATTAAGGGAATGCAGACCATTGATGATGATTATATCGAGGATCTGCTTATGACCACATCTCACCATATGATGCTTATTTTTACCAATATGGGACGTGTGTACAAACTCAAAGCTTACGAGATCCCGGAGGCGTCAAGGACTGCGAGAGGTACGGCGATTGTCAATCTTCTTTCGCTCATGCCTGAGGAAAAAGTTTCCGCGATCGTCCCTGTTGACGGTATCAAGGAAGACGAATATCTCTTTATGGCAACCAAGAAGGGTATCGTTAAGAGAACTCTCAGCAGTGAGTATGCGAATATCCGTAAGACCGGAATTCAAGCGATCACACTGCGTGACGACGATGAGCTCATTGAGGTTAAGGCTGTAGATTCGAAAAAAGAGATCATCCTTGTTACAAAGCTCGGACAGTGCATCAGATTTGATGTTAACGAAGTCAGAGCAACCGGTAGAAGCGCAATGGGCGTTAAGGGTATGGAGCTTAAGGGCGATGATGAGGTCATCGGAATGCAGCTCAATACACAGGGTACGGATATACTTATTGTATCTGAGAAGGGCCTTGGCAAGAAGACACCGGTCGAAGAATTTAAGACGCAGCACAGGGGCGGTTTTGGTGTAAAATGCTACAAGATCAACGAGCGAAGCGGTGAAGTTATCGGCGTTAAGGCCGTTGATGATTCGCGCGAGATCATGCTTATTACAACTGCCGGAATCATCATAAGAATGAGCGTTGAGGGCATTTCGAGAATCGGAAGGATCACCTCCGGTGTTAAGCTTATCAATCTTGATGAGGGCGTTACGGTTGCGAAGGTTGCGAAGGTTCGCGAGGAAGAATTTGATGATAACAATGCCGGCGATGCGCAGGACGATGAGCAGTAAGCGGGTTCTTGGAGCAGCGATGAGAGAGATAGACGTAGAAGAGATAAGTTCGAATATTAGGGATATGTGCATTGAAGCGGCACATTTTCTGACTGATGATGTTAAGGCGGCGCTGGATAACGGCGCTGCCAGTGATGCATCGCCTCTTGGAAGGCAGATACTTACCCAGCTTCAGGAGAATCTGAAGATTGCGGGCGAGGAAATGATTCCGATCTGCCAGGATACCGGGATGGCGGTGTTTTTTGTTAAAATAGGGCAGGAGGTTCACATTAAAGGCGGGCTTTTGACAGATGCGATCAATGAAGGAGTAAGACGCGGATATACTGAAGGGTTCCTTCGTAAGAGCGTGGTTGCGGATCCTTTAAAGCGCGTAAATACGGGCGATAATACACCTGCCGTGATCCACTATGACATAGTGCCGGGCGATAAGCTTGAGATAATTCTTGCGCCCAAGGGCTTCGGCTCGGAGAATATGAGTAAAATATATATGCTCAAGCCGGCGGACGGAATTGAGGGCGTGAAGGAGGCTGTTTTATCGGCGGTAAAAGATGCCGGACCGAATGCGTGTCCTCCGATGGTGCTTGGCGTGGGCATCGGCGGAACTTTCGAGAAAGCAGCCTTGCTTGCCAAAGAAGCGCTGACGCGGGACATTTCAAAACCTTCCGAAATCCCTTATATTGCGGAACTTGAGAAAGAGTTGCTGGAGCGGATCAACAGACTCGGTATCGGACCGGGCGGACTTGGCGGAAGCACAACGGCTTTTGCGGTCAATATAAATACTTATGCGACGCATATTGCGGGACTGCCGGTTGCGGTTAATATCTGTTGTCATGTCAATCGTCATTCAAGGAGGGTTCTATGATGGATAAGCATATTATGGTTCCTTTTGACAAAGAGACGGCGGCAGGTCTTCGCAGTGGTGATTATGTGTATCTGACCGGTACGGTTTATGTGGCGAGGGATGCGGCGCATGCAAGAATGGATGAAGCACTCGATAGGGGTGATAAGCTTCCCTTTGAAGTGAGCGGTAATATAATATATTATATGGGGCCTTCTCCGGCGAGAGAGGGCAGGCCGATAGGTTCTGCGGGACCTACGACCGCTACCAGAATGGATAAATATGCGCCGAGGCTTCTTGATCTCGGACTTATCGGAATGATCGGCAAGGGTAAGCGTCGTCAGCCGGTAAAGGATGCGATCGTGCGTAACGGGGCCGTTTATTTTGCTGCGGTTGGCGGCGCGGGAGCGCTCCTTTCCAAATGCATCAAGAGTTCGGAGGTTATCGCGTATGACGATCTGGGAACAGAGGCGATAAGGAAGCTTTATGTTGAGGATTTTCCGGTGATCGTGGTAATTGATTCGACGGGTGCGGATCTGTACGAGACGTCGATCCTTGAATACAGCAGGCCGTAGCGGCGCCGTGTATGTGCAGAGCTAACGTGCCGGGATTTCGTCGGCGCAGACAAATATTTTAGGACAGAGAGACAGGTAAGATGAACAGAGTTGGATTTGATAATGACAAATATTTAAAGCTTCAGTCGGAGCGGATTAAGGAGAGAATAGAGCAGTTCGGCGGTAAGCTGTATCTGGAGTTTGGAGGCAAGCTTTTCGATGATTTCCATGCGTCGAGGGTGTTGCCCGGTTTTAAGCCTGACAGCAAGATAACCATGCTTTCGCAGCTCAAGGAGCACGCGGAGATCGTTATAGTCATCAATGCCGAGGATATCGAGAAGAATAAAGTCAGAGCCGACCTCGGAATCACTTATGATATGGACGTGCTCAGACTTATCGATGCGTTCAGAGGTTACGGTCTGTATGTGGGCAGCGTGTGCCTTACAAGGTTTAATTCGCAGCCGAGCGTTATCGCATATCAGAAGAAGCTTGAGTCACTCGGAATGAAGGTTTACAGGCATTACACGATTCCCGGTTACCCTTCGGATATCAGTTATATCGTCAGCGATGAAGGCTTTGGCAAGAATGAATATATCGAGACTTCAAGGAGCCTCGTGGTTGTAACTGCCCCGGGTCCCGGAAGCGGTAAAATGGCCACTTGCCTTTCACAGCTTTACCATGAGTACAAGAGAGGCATCAAGGCAGGATATGCCAAATACGAGACTTTCCCGATCTGGAATATTCCTCTTAAGCATCCCGTTAACCTTGCGTATGAGGCGGCTACGGCAGATCTTAATGATGTGAATATGATCGATCCTTTCCACCTTGAAGCGTATGGAGATACGACGATCAATTACAACAGAGATGTTGAGATTTTCCCGGTTCTCTCTGCAACATTTGAGAAAATTATGGGCGAGTGTCCTTACAAGTCACCCACGGATATGGGTGTTAATATGGCGGGCTACGGAATCGTCGATGATGAGGCGGTCAGAGAGGCGGCCAAGCAGGAGATCATCCGCAGATATTATAATACTTTGTGCCTTAAAGCACAAGGAAATGCGGACAATTCTCAGGTTCTTAAGATAGAACTTCTTATGAAGCAGGCAGGCATAACAACCGAGAACAGAAGAGTTGTCAGTGCCGCCAAAGTTAAAGCCGAGATGACGGGGGAGCCGGCTGCGGCCATCGAACTCCCCGACGGACAGGTTATTACGGGACGTACCAGCTCGCTTCTCGGAGCATCTTCGGCAATGCTTCTTAATGCGCTCAAAGTCCTTGCAGGAATCGATGATGCGGTTGAACTTATCGCGCCCGAAACCATCGATCCTATACAGGATCTTAAGACGCAGCATCTCGGAAACAAGAACCCGAGACTTCATACGGATGAGATACTTATAGCGCTTGCGATATGCGCCGTTAACGACGAACTTGCAAGGCGTGCGATGCAGCAACTGCAGAAGCTCAAAGGCTGCGAGGTTCACTCAAGCGTTATTTTATCGCCGGTTGACACAAATGTATTCCGCAAACTCGGAATCAACCTGACATGTGAGCCGGTTTACCAGACGGCCAAATTGTATCATAAGTAATGATCAGGAGTAGTGATGGAAAAGGAACACGTGGATATGGCGTGGATATGGCGGTAAAACATATACTTGCAAAACAATTCATAATGTGGTAAATTAATTAAGCGCGTGATTTACAAGCAGGTAAATAAAGCGCTGATTGAATACAATTATTGTAATTCGGAGAAATACTCAAGAGGCCGAAGAGGCGCCCCTGCTAAGGGTGTAGGTCGGGCAACCGGCG
>CAKZZH010000022.1 GCA_937885345.1 uncultured Lachnospiraceae bacterium
TCAGGTTCACTTAGAATGTCATAGGTTTTTTGTCTTAATTTACGGTACCATTATAGCAGAGCGGAATAACCGTAAGGCGAGAGCCTATTATAAAAGGAAGAAAACAGAGAGTCTTTAATTGTTTGTTGCTACTTTTAATTCCTCGTCTACTTGGACGGGGAATTATTTTTTAGTCATTGTTAGTAGTTGTTAGTAGTTATCCTAATTATACCTGCGTAAATCTTATTGCTTTTTCAGCCAGTTTATGATAAAATGATTAAATGGATATGGAGGTGCCTCATGGAAAAAGAAGAAAAGTGGGTGTCCATGGAAGAAATATGCAAACATCTTGATTGTAGCAGGGATACTGTAAAAAAGATGATTCGTACTCAGAATCTTCCGGCCTATAAAATAGATAGAAAATGGAAATTTAAAATTAGCGAAGTGGACTCGTGGATGCGTAATAACAATCGAGTTACTGACGCAGAATGACGAGGTATACTTAAATGATAAAAACTATTGACTTATTTGCTGGAGCAGGCGGACTAAGCTACGGGTTCCTTATGACTGGTGAATACCAAATTGTTGCTGCCGCTGAGATTAATAAAAATGCACGAAAAACATATCAAGCCAATATTGCGAAAAATGATGATAATTTTGAGTTTATCGAAAATGTTATCAACTATGACTTTTCCGCTTTAAACACTCGGCTCGGAAACTCAATAGATGTTGTTATTGGCGGCCCGCCATGTCAAGGATTTTCGAACGCTAATAGGCAAAAGAATCACTTGATTAGCATGAATAATAGTTTGGTAAAGGAATACTTTAGGGCAATCCGGCAAATTAGACCAAAAGCCTTTGTGATGGAAAATGTAAGTATGCTTGAATCAGACACTCACAGATTTTACGAATCCCGCAAAGATAACGGAGAAATTGATGCGCTGATTGCAAATGGACATGATATCCCGAAACGAAAGGATACTTTGTTGCTTTCAAGAGTGTCATATGATGGAATTGATATGTTAAAGCTACCGGAATCCGATTTAAGCGAAATAGTAATTCCGGAGCAACTAACGCATTTTTTGAGTGTTTTGAAAAAGAATATTGGAAATCCAAGGAGACTGCCTAATTTTCTTACGAAGAATAAAGCTGCGATTAAAGCAATGATTGAATCATATACAAGCAGTGTCAACGGTGAGGATTCAGAACTAAAACAACAGTTAGTTGAGAAATTGAGAAAAATACACAATGAAATAGATGTCAATCAACCAGAAGATGCGCTTGAGGAGTTAGACTATATAGTTGGTTTACAAAAACTGATAGAGTTCATTACAGAGATATCTGAAAATGAATTGATTGGACAGTATGATTATTCGGCTGAAGATGGATTGCGCTTTATAGTGAATTCGTATTCCGTCATTGACTATGTTAACGCTATTCTTGGTGACGAATATGTTCAGAATGGTGAAGTGTTCAACGCCGAATGGTTTGGTGTACCGCAAGAGCGACGCAGATATATTGTCGTGGGAATACGGCGAGATATATATTTAGAAAAAGGGGTTGAATTGACTTTGCCGAACGGTTCCACCGTTGATAGTATCCCGACTGTCGGAGATGCAATATTGGATCTTTCGGCTTATGAGGTCGGTTATGAGCCTGTTTATACTCCACTTCCTTATATGGAACAACCTGATTTAAGCGACTATGCTCTCTTTATGCGTAAGGGAAGCACGACAGTAAAAAACCATATAACAACAAGAACAACCGATAAAGCACTGGAACGCTTTAAGAAGATAAAACAAGGAAAGAATTTTCACAGTTTAGAGATCGAAGATAAAGATACATATTCAAAGCCCGAAAGGACACAGAATACTATTTATCTTAGGCTTGATCCTAACAAGCCAAGCGGAACGGTTGTAAATGTCCGAAAATCAATGTGGATACATCCAACTCTCGATAGAGCGATAACCGTCCGTGAGGCAGCAAGACTTCAGTCATTCCCGGATTCTTTTGAATTTATTGGCACAAAAGATTCCCAATATCAGCAAGTAGGAAATGCTGTTCCGCCTCTATTAGCCAAAGGAATTGCAACAACACTATTGAAATATTTGAAGTAATCAAATAATAACACGAGAATACCGCATTATATCTTGATGATATTTTGCGGTATTTTTAATGTTTTCGGATCATACAAAATAAAAAACCGAGAAATATTTGAAGAATGTTACAAATATTCTTCAAATATTATTGACATAGCAATTTCTACATGATATACTGGCGGTAACATATGAAAAATGGAGGTCTCTCTATGAGTAAAGGTCAAGAAACAAAACGTGAGAAGTTTGTCAGGCTGGCTGAAGCGCGTACTAATAAGATAATCGATATGCTTCAACTTCTTGGTAATTGTTCTAATTCGAGTGCTTATGATTACACGCAACAAGATGTTGACAAGATTTTTGCTGCAATTGAGGCAGAGGTTCGTGAAGCAAAGAAGAAGTTTAACAAAATAGAGAGCAGAAAAAGTTCTCGTTTTACATTAGATTAAGGAGGTGTTTCTATGGCTCTCACTCCTATACCGCAGAACTACAGAAACAATGTTGACTGGATTTTAGGTGCATATACGGATGCAGGCGTATCCTTTCCTAACGGTTTTCAAAAGGATGCAATTCAAAACGCAGTCGGCGCAAGAAAAACAAACAAGTGGAAAAATTGGAGATGCGACATCTCTTTAATAGAAAATGCCCATGGCAAATATGTAGTTGTCGAGGACTCGGGAACTGTAGGATTAACCGGAAAAAACACTCCTGCAGAAGAGATCAATGCTCTTATGGCGCAAGGAAAAACGCTTCCGGCAGAAGAACGCTTATCTCGCTTTACATCTATGTTTAATTCTGGGGGTAACACAACTGGTGGAGGCCTTTTTGGAGCAGGAAAGAGCGTCTATTCTGTTGCTTCGCAATCATATACATATTACTATGACTCTCTACGAGAAGATGGATTGTATGTGGCTAATGTCAATAAGAGTGGACAGGTTAATTTTACTGCTTATGAAGGCGATGAGGCCAAAAAGTATATTTTTGATAACACAGGGCTTACAGAGAAAAAGACTGTGGGTACCCGAATTATAATTGAGTCTCCTAAAGAGGAACTGGTCGATTCTATCAACAATGGTGATATTGTCCCATTTATACAGGAATCATGGTGGATTATTATCCAGCGTTTGACAGACGATGCGGCAATTACTGTAAATGGTGTCAAAGTCGAGGTGCCGGAAGACATAAAGAACGGAACACATTCGTTTGAGCTTCAGAATCCTGAAATATATATGCCCGGCTATAAAGTAAAACACTTTGGTCTTTATGCTTTTGATGATGGGGATAACCGTTGGAACGGGATATCCTATTATAGAAAAGGTATGAAAATTGGCGAGATTGACATCAAAGAGATCCCTAAAAAAATAGAAAATAAGTTCTGGGGATTCATCGAAGTTGATGAGCAGTGGGAGGATGACTTGTCCGATATTGAGGATAAGGTTCATTTTGGCGTCAGTAAAGGTAAGAAAAACACTGCGACATATCAGCACCTCAAAAATTATTGCAACAATAAGTTCAAGGCAAATCTCATTGAGTGGGGCTACATAAAAGACAAGGAAAGCGAAGATAAAAAACTGAAAGATGAGCTGAAGCAGATTGCAGAGGATATTCAGGATTTATTTGACCGCCTTGGCTTTGAAGATTTAGGGAAAGGCCCTCAAAAGGCAGATTTTGATGTTCGGTGGCAAGACATCTCCTACCCTGTTGAAGATTCAGAGCGAGTGACCTCAGGGGATACTATTGGTTTTTCGGTTAGAATAAAAAGTTCTTACGCTACAGATAAGAGGTTTGAATATAAACTATCCGTTGTTAACCCACTAACTGGTACGGTGGTATCATCCATTGCAAATGATAAAATCACAGTACAGTCTAACACTGTAAAGAAGATTGACTTTTCGCATACCGTTTCAAAACAGAATTCGGTTCAGTTTTCAGAAAACAGAATAGTACTTTCGGTAAAGGTCATCGGAAGCGGAAAAGAAAAACGGAAAGAGCTTCCTTATTTCTTTGACATCGATAAACCGGATAACACTCGTGAGGCTGTGAATCTGGTGCTTCATGAGTGTATATTCCCAACTGAGAACAGCCGTAGAGTAAATTTTGGCGAAGCATTAAGGAGTGTATCATATTTAATTGAGAACAAAAGAAATCATGTGCTGGACTATCGCTTGAACGTAAGCATACACAATGCAAGTGATCCAACTTGCCCGAAAATAGTTGATATTGCTTCTTTTACAGGAACTGTCGAACCTTTTGAGGAAACGGTTACTACACCCATTGATACAATTCCGTTTGATCAAAAGACGTATGAACCGTATTTATCGGAGGGTATCTTGGAACTTCGTGCAAGACTCATCGCCAATGCTGATGATCCGCAATACGAAAAAGGTGATAAAATTACGTTTTATCACTATAAAATTTTCTTGAACTCTGATGAAAAGAACGGCAAGAATGACTCCTTTGATGTACAGAGTGTTGTAGCTCCTGAAGATTTCAGGCGTTCATGGCACACGGCAGGCAACGGACGTACTATCACCCTTAATGTTGGGCATGTGGCATATTTAAATGTTTCTGATTATCCAGATGTGCAGCATGATTATATGCGGGAGCAAATGCTTAAACAATATGTTCTCCTCTATCTCGCTGAAGGTAAGTACGATATGTTCGGTGAACAGGGGAGAGATTTTGCCGACCTTGAGCCACAAGAGGCTGCTGATCAAGTTTTGCAAAAAATTGAAAGTGTTTACTTTCAGAGTCTAAGGTAAGGTGATAAGCATGGGACACATAGTTGCGTTGGATGCCGAAGGGCATCTGGTGTATGATGGTTTACTATCCTCAAAAGAAATTGCCACTATTGATGAAATACTAAATGCTCTCAAACAAGAGATTCCGCAAATCGAATCAGATTTGGAGGAGGCTTACGGGAAAAGTGTTTTGTACAAGTATAACCTTGGTAAATTTCTTGGAGGATTGTTAACCAAGTATAATATCTCTGCTTCTGAACGCAGAAAGTTTTGGGATGAAATTAAAACATTTGCAACGAAGGAAAATCGTATTAGAAACGAAGGTACAAATGCCGAAACACGTAGTTTTTATGGACAGTGTTATAGGTTGTCGCAGTTCGATCAGGAAGTTGTTGAAAAACTTTCTTGGCGTCAATGGCAGGATATCCTTGATCGCGTTGGAAATAGAGAAGATGCTCGAATTTTTGAATGGATTCGTAACAAAAAGGAAAAAATACGTGAGGATGATTGGCGCGAGTTTGAAAAGGGATTGCATTTATATTTAAAGGATAAAGATACATCGGTTTTTTCAGATGAAGAATTATTTGGAATTTATGAATCAATTCTGCGTATGGGCCAATATTGGAGGATTGCCTTTGCCCAGTTTTCCAAAGATTTTCCCAATAGTGCGAAGATTAAATCAAAAGGGCGTAGATCAAAAAAGTATCAAACAATGTGCTTTCAGCTTAAGCGAGAATTACACAAGCCTCTTGATGATGAAATCTACGAAAAAGCATTTGAATTAGCAATGGCATAAAGAAAAAGACCATGCAGGAGCATTTCACTCTTACATGGTCGTTCTTCTGTTGTCCCGCTTGAAGATGGTCGGCTTAAATTTGCTTGTTTTGGCAAATCCCTAAGTTCAACCCTCTAAAGGGTGTCTTTTTTGCGTCGATGCGACAAGATTTGAACTTGCGACCTCTGCGTCCCGAACGCAGCGCTCTACCAAACTGAGCCACGCATCGCTATTACAAGTAAAAATTAGGGGCTCTAAGCCCCTGCTGAGTCGATGCGACAGGATTTGAACCTGCGACCTCTGCGTCCCTAACACAGCGCTCTACCAAGCTGAGCCACGCATCGAAATACTTATTTTATGATAAATGTCGCTGCCACGAACTGCGCAGCAACATTATAAATACCATAAATGCCGATACAAGTCAAGCGTTATTTTGGATTTTATCTGGATGCGAGCCATGCAGCGACATCCGACCAGACCTCTTCCTTGCCGATTTCGTTGAGAATTTCGTGGCGCATACCGGGGTAGAGCTTCAGGTCGACCTCTGCGATGCCGAGTTCTTTGTATTGTTCGTAAACGGCCTTGGGGCCTTCGCCGTAATTGCCGACAGGGTCCTCCTCGCCGGCAATTATGTAGATCGGAAGCTCCTTGGGAATGGTTGTAAGGTTCTTCTTCTTGCATACGAAAGAAAGGAGCGTGAAAAGTGTCTTAAAGCCGTTGGTCGTGAACATAAAGGTACACAGTGGATCATTAAGATATTTGTCAACGATGGCCTCGTCCTTTGTCAGCCAGTCCACAGGCGTGCGTGGATTCTCAATTCTCTTAAGATAGCCGCCGAATGCGATATTGCTGATGAATTTGCTGCGGTGATGGTCGCCTCTGAAAAGCGTCAGGAGACTTGCGGTAAAATTCCCGATTCCCGTTACCGAAGCAGGAGCGGTTCCTGTTCCGCAGATGATCGCGCCGCGGATACCGGTTCCGTATATTGTCAGATATTTACGTGTAAGGAAGGAACCCATGCTGTGCCCGAGAATATAGAAAGGCACGCCGGGATGCTGATCCTGGATCATTTTCTTGAGGCGGTGCGCATCTCTTACGATGACCGTAGAAGGGTCGTTCTTACAGAAATATCCGAGCTCGTTCTCATTGGGCGCGCTGTTTCCGTGTCCGAGCATATCGTTTCCGAAAACAAGGAAGCCCTTGCTTGTAAGATATTCGATAAAATCCCTATAACGTCCGATATATTCCTGCATTCCGTGCACAATCTGGACGCAGCCTCTTATCTGCCCGTTATCGGGGCACCATGAATAGCCTTTGATCGTTGTAACGCCGTCTCTTGAGGCGTAGGAATATTCTTTGTAAATTGACATATCGGAACCTCTCTTAATAAATTATGCGGTTAGCGAATACATTCATTCTACCATAATTTATTGATTTTTTGAATAGTGTGATATAAAATAATCGAGTACGTGTATAAATCATTATTTAAGAATCGGAAGGAAATTATCTATGGAACTCAGTGAAAATGGCGTATATCTTATAGACGGTATGATAGCCGAGAACAGCGCAGATGTCAACGTGTCCAAGGAAGAGGCGCTCAAAGGGACCATCGCATACGGTATTTTGCAGAAACACAATACCAGCGGCAATATGGAGCAGCTTCAGGTCAGATTCGATAAATTAACATCTCATGATATAACTTTTGTAGGAATCATTCAGACCGCGAGAGCATCGGGTCTTGAGAGATTTCCGATTCCCTATGTTCTTACCAACTGCCACAACAGCTTGTGCGCGGTGGGCGGAACGATCAATGAGGATGACCATATGTTTGGTCTTACCTGTGCCAAGAAATACGGTGGAATCTATGTGCCTCCTCATCAGGCGGTAATTCATCAGTTTGCAAGAGAGATGCTTGCAGAGGGCGGCGCGATGATCCTCGGTTCCGACAGCCATACAAGATACGGCGCACTCGGAACGATGGCTGTGGGAGAGGGCGGACCGGAGCTTGTTAAGCAGCTTCTCGGCAAGACTTATGATGTTGCAAGACCCGGCGTTGTTGCAATATACCTTGAAGGAACTCCTGCAAAGGGCGTAGGTCCTCAGGATGTTGCTATCGCCATTATCGGAGCTGTTTTCAAGAACGGCTATGTTAAGAATAAAGTAATGGAATTCGTAGGCCCCGGTGTTGCCGGATTATCGGCTGATTTCAGAATCGGTATCGATGTTATGACCACCGAGACGACCTGTCTGTCCTCCATCTGGCAGACCGATGAGAAGATTCATGAATTTTACGAGATTCATGGGCGTGAGAGTGCATATCGTGAACTTAAGCCTGCAAAGGTTGCTTATTATGACGGAATGGTAAGAGTCAATCTCTCTGAGATCAAGCCCATGATCGCTATGCCTTTCCATCCCAGCAACGCATACACGATCGAAGAAGTTAATGCAAATCTTAAGGACATCCTTCATGAGTGCGAGGAGAGAGCGAAGGTAAGCTTTGGCGATAAGGTTGAGTATTCTCTCACCGATAAAATCCACGACGGCAAGCTCTATGTCGATCAGGGCATTATCGCGGGCTGCGCAGGCGGCGGATTTGAGAATATCTGTGAGGCTGCGGACATTCTTCGCGGCAAGAGTATCGGTTCTGACGGATTTACGCTCAGCGTATATCCCGCTTCAATGCCTATATATATGGAACTTGTAAGGAACGGCAGAATGGCCGATCTTCTTGAGACGGGTGCCGTTGTTAAGACCGCTTTCTGCGGACCTTGCTTTGGTGCAGGCGATACACCTGCCAACGGCGCATTCTCGATCAGACATTCAACACGTAATTTCCCGAATAGAGAAGGTTCCAAGATTCAGAACGGTCAGATCGCATCCGTTGCTCTTATGGACGCAAGATCGATCGCTGCAACAGCCGCAAACAAAGGCTTCTTAACGCCTGCAACAGCAATGGATGTTGAATATACCGGCCCGACGTATCACTTTGATTCCAGGATTTATGAGAACAGAGTGTTTGATTCCAAGGGAGTTGCAGATCCTACGCAGGAGATTCAGTTCGGACCGAATATCAAGGACTGGCCGAAGATGGTTGCTCTTACGGACAATCTCGTTCTTCAGTGCGTATCGGAGATTCACGATCCGGTTACAACCACCGACGAGCTTATTCCTTCCGGAGAGACTTCATCCTTCAGATCGAATCCTCTCGGACTTGCGGAGTTTACTTTATCGCGTAAGGATCCTGAATATGTGGGAAGAGCGAAGAAGATCCAACTTGCCGAGAAGGCAAGAGAAGAGGGCAATTGCCCCGCCGGCGCCGTTACAGAGATCCACGATGTGATGCATACAATAGCCGAGAAGTTCGCTGATGTCAATATGGACAATACCGGATTCGGTTCTACGATATTTGCTGTTAAGCCCGGTGACGGAAGCGCAAGAGAGCAGGCTGCTTCCTGCCAGAAAGTCCTTGGCGGATGGGCCAATATCGCAAACGAATATGCGACCAAGAGATATCGCTCCAATCTTATTAACTGGGGCATGATACCTTTTATAATAGACGAAGGAGAACTTCCTTTTACTAATCTCGATTATCTCTTTATTCCTGCGATCGCCGATGCGATCCGCGAGAAGAAGAGCGAGATCGATGCTTATGTTGTTAATAAGGGTATGAAACATTTTACCCTTAAAATAGGCGCTCTGACAGACGATGAGAGACAGATCATCCTTGATGGATGCCTCATCAATTATTACAGAGCGAACTAAAAAATATTACGGGAGGTAAGTAACATGAAGTATTCAATTGAGGGAACACCACTCTCAGTCGTAATCGTAGATCTTGATGCTAACGAGACTATGATTACAGAAAGTGGCGCCATGTCCTGGATGACTCCGAACATGAAGATGGAGACAACCAGCGGTGGCGGAATCGGAAAGGTTTTTGGAAGAATGTTCTCAGGCGAGAGCCTTTTCCTTAACAAGTATACCGCACAGGGAGGAAGCGGACAGATTGCATTTGCATCAAGCTTCCCCGGTGATATTCTC
Source organism: uncultured Lachnospiraceae bacterium (assembly GCA_937885345.1). Classification (GTDB taxonomy): domain Bacteria; phylum Bacillota; class Clostridia; order Lachnospirales; family Lachnospiraceae; genus Eshraghiella. Next base: position 9,633 of record CAKZZH010000022.1, read on the forward strand.
GTATTCGAGATCGCGCCCGGTAAGGACATTATTGCACAGAAGTCAGCATTCCTTGCATCCACAGACGGTGTTGAGCTTACAACACATTTCCAGAAGAAGCTCGCAGGCGGATTCTTCGGTGGTGAAGGTTTCATCATGCAGAAACTCACAGGTAACGGAACCGCATTCCTTGAGATCGATGGATATGTTAAAGAGTATACTCTTGAAGCAGGCCAGAAGATGATCATCGACACAGGTTATCTTGCAGCAATGGAGAGCACCGTACAAATGGATGTTGTAACAGTTCCCGGTGTTAAGAACATGCTCCTTGGTGGCGAAGGAATCTTCAACACAGAGGTAACAGGTCCCGGTAAAATATGGCTTCAGTCTATGCCTATTTCACAGCTTGCAGGTGTTATCGGCGCAGGAAAGAGTTGATAAAAAAGCAGGTGTGTTATGAACATTTTGTTTTTTCATCATAACAACTTTGGAGCGATTGATGTGGTTAATGCCCTTACGGGCATGGGACACCATGTCAGAAGTATAGACAGCGACCGTCTCCTCACTCATTCGAGTGAGGAGTTGGACGCTGTTTTTGATGCGGAGATGAAGGCCGCGGCAGGCATAAGCGGCTCGGGCAACGCAGCGGGCGGAAATGGCTCGGGTGCGTACGATTTGGTGTTCACGTTTAATTACAGCCCGGTGATCTCCAACAATTGCAAGAAATATAATATTAAATATATTTCGTATGTGTATGACAGTCCGCAGGTTCTTCTGTATTCATACACTCTTATCAATCCGTGCAATTATGTTTTTATATTTGATAAGACCCTCTATAACGAGTTTAAGAGTGGCGGGATAGAGACCGTATATTATATGCCGCTTGCGGCTGATGCGGAGAGAATGGAGAGACAGAGAAAGCAGTTTGGTATCGAACTGTTTAAAGACTATACCGATGACATTACTTTTATCGGTTCTATGTATAACGAAGATCATAATCTATTTGACCGCCTTAAGGGGCTTGATGAGCACACCAAGGGATACCTTGATGCGATCATGGCCGCGCAGCTTAAGGTCTACGGATATTATTTTATTGAGGAACTGCTTACTCCGGATATTCTGGAGAAGCTTCAAAAGAGCGTGCCTTACGAGCCTGACAGACAGAGCGCCGTAAAGCCGAGCTATATCTATTCGGATTATTTTATCGGGAGAAAACTTGCGAATATGGAGAGGACGAACATCCTCAGCGCGCTGTCTAAGGAACATAAAGTAAGCCTGTATACGCATCTTCCGACGCCCGAGCTTCCCAATGTTATCAATAAGGGCAAAACAGATTACTATGATTCGATGCCACAGGTTTTTGCGACAAGTAAAATAAACCTCAATATTTCCCTTCGTTCGATAAGGAGCGGAATCCCGCTCAGATGCATAGATATTATGGCGGCCGGCGGTTTTCTTATGTCGAATTATCAGGCTGATTTCTATGATTTCTTTGAACCGGGGAAGGATCTTGTCCTCTACGAGTCCGTTGAAGATCTTATAAATAAATGCGATTACTATCTTGAGCATGAAGACGAGCGTATCGCCATTGCGAGAAGCGGCTATGAGAAGGTGAGAAAATATCATTCCTTCCAAAAGCATCTCAGCGAGATGATCGAGATAGCAGGGCTTACATCCCGCGCATGATATTATTATGTATTTGACGGCCGCCGGCAGAATGACGCATTGAGGATGATTATTTTATGAGTAGTGGAAAATCAAAGTTTAATCATAAATTTCGTAATGCCAAGATAACCACACAGATGATTATCATGTTCATTGTGGCTGTTATGCTGCCGATGTTTGTGGCGGGCGGTGCGCTCATAACCACCAATATTACGAGCCTTACGGAATATCATCGTAATCTTGTTCAATCCAATAATGACAGAGTGCGCTCGATCCTATATGAGATAACAAGCCAGATTCACAATATTTCCGGCGATATCGCGTATGATAAAGAACTTATCGATATGCTCTCGCAGGATTATGTAAGCGAAGATGAATTCAAAGCGACTTTTGCGAATTACGATACGATGGATTATTTTATAACCAATTACACCGGTATCGATGATATACGGATCTATATCGACAAAAAGAATGTGCCGAATTACAAGTGTTTCTACAAAGTTACGACGGAAAACCGCTATGAGCTCTGGTACAAGGAAGCAAGCACGCAGTTCTCGGTTTTCTGGGAGTCGGTTTATCTGACCGACAGTTTCGGAAACAGCAGCTGGACGCTTGCGCTTGTAAGGCGTATCACGCTGAATGATGACTCGGTGGCGGTCCTCGTTATGTCCATCAGTGACAACTACCTCAAGAATCGTATAGAAACGACGGATTACAGTACCATTCTCTCGATGAATGACAGGGAAGTATTCTACAGTTCGAATCGAGATGACTACGGCAAGAGTGAACTTGTGGACATTATCGATCCGACGCAGCTTTTCTTCACATATATCGGCAATCTGGCTTATCACGGAAACGAATATATGGCCTCGATCAGCACCCTTAAAATGGCCTCTTCTCCGTCGAGTATATATGTCACAACCATAAGTAATACGGCGTATGACAATATCAAGACGGTGACTTATATGACGCTGATCATTCTTTTGCTGGCGATCATTTTGCCCGGTATTCTGATGGGCTTCTTCATTAGATTTTTTACGCGACAGATAAATGATCTCAGGTATGAGATGAACAAGGCGAGCAACGAGAACTATGATCTGTCGGGCTTTGACGGAAGCTATGAACTGAACATGGCATATTCCGATCTGCAGCTCATGGTTGAGAAGATCAAGGACCAGGACGAGAAGATGTATAACGGTAAAATAACCGAGCAGATTCTGATGAATGAGCAGCAGAAGATGGAATTTCAGATGCTTGCGAGCCAGATAAATCCGCACTTTCTCTACAACACGCTTGAGACGATCCGAATGAAGGCGATAACTGCGGGCGACAGAGAGACGGCAACGGCGATCCAGCTTCTGGGGCGCTCGATGCGATACGTTCTTGACAACACTGGAACGCAGTACACCACGATCGCCAAGGAGATAAGCCATATCGAGACATATTTGCAGATACAGAAGCTGAGGTTCGGCGACAGGGTAAATTACGAATTTAAAGTGGATGACGGGCTTGATCCGGATGAGATACTCATCCTGCCCCTGCTTCTTCAGCCGATCGTGGAAAATGCTATTTTACACGGACTCGAAGAGGTTGAGAGCGGCGGTATGATCCTGTTTCATGTGCACAGAAGCGGCGATGGCGAGGATGTAAGGATCGATATCACCGACAACGGATGCGGCATGGACCCTCTTGAACTTAAGAAAATGCAGGAGAATCTGGACCTTGGAAATATTGACAAGCGTTACGGGATCGGACTCTACAATATCAACCAGCGTATCAAGCTTTGCTACGGGCAGCAGTACGGTCTCACGATCGAAAGCATACAGGGTAAGGGCACAACTGTATCGGCCACGATAAAGATCATGAGAAAGGAAGAGAAGGCAGAGAATGATGGAGGAGATCGCTCCGGTGAATGATATAAAAACCGGAGGGCCTGGGGCCCTCCGGCAAAACTTAACTTATCCCATAAGTAATTTGATTTGGATTATCTCTCGAAAGATACCTTCTTGGTAACTACAACAGCACCCGCAGCAAGAGCTGAAAGGCTGAGTGCGATCACTGCGAAAGGAAGAACGTCACCGGAAGAAACATCTGCAGCAGCTGTGCTGGCACCGGTTACATCATCAGACTTGGTTAAACCGTATTCATTGTAGATCTCGAGTCTTAAATTACCCTTTTCCTCAAGGTCACCATAGATGAAGTTAACTGCTGTGCCGTTAACCTTAACATCGCTTATCTTGTAATCTGATGCTGTTATATCGAATGGATCACCTATAACCATATCAACAACGAATACAAGTGCGTTTCCGGTATAATCAGATGTATATGTGAGTGTATAAGTACCATCACCTGTTACGTCAGCATATACATTGTCGCCCCACTCCTGATATGTCCAGCTGGGATCTGTAAATCCGAGCTTTGCTGTAGTAGCGGCTGTAAGTCCTGATACTGTAAACTCAAGAGTAAATCCACCCTTGCTTACTACTGTGTCCGCGCCGACAGCAACACCTGCCGAATTATCGGCAACGTACGTAGGAGTGCCTGCAAAAGCTGTGAGTGCCATAGAAGACACTACCATAGCGCCGGCAAGAATTCCGGCCATAATCTTCTTTAATTTCATGATTAGAATATTATGACCGTATCCCCGTTATTCTGTCTAGCATTTCCGCAGCTTCCCTTTTTGAAGAATCCGATGCGTGAGCATAGATATTCATCGTTGTGCTGATGTCCGAATGTCCAAGCAGTTCCTGCACGTCCTTCGGAGAAGCTCCCATATTGATCAAATTAGTGGTATAAGTATGTCTTAATTCATGAAAATGAAATCCCGATAATTCGGGTATTTTATGCGAAATCATATGACACGCGGCCCTGATGGTACTGGGCGCTTCATAGATTCCGTTTTTTCGTGTGCACACAAAGTTGATCGGCGTGTAATCCGGCGGTATCGTGTCGTGTGCATTGTAACTTATTATTTCGTAATAACACCTCTTTCCTTCGCTGATTTCGCGGTAATAATTGTCTTTGTACGAATCGCCCGCAAGAAGCCGCGCCGTTTTCTGCCTTTCAAAAGCATCTTTAAGGATTTCATCCAGCGCGTCTCCGTAAAATATACTTCGCACTTTTGCGCGCTTCGTCGTCCCCAGCTCCATTCGGTAAAATGTGGAATTGTACCGCATGCTTCGCCGTACGATTATCATTTTATGCTTAAAATCCACATCATCCCAGGCAAGTGCCGCAACCTCTCCTATGCGCATTCCGGTGTAATAGGATATCTGAATCGGCAGCGCGGCCGGGTTGGCCCGGTCTTCGAGATAATTTACGATCATTAAGAGCTGCGGGTAAGTGATTATCGGCAGCGCCTCCTCAAATTCGGGAAATATGCCTTCCTCGGCAGGCTTCTTAAGATTACAAACATGCCTCATAGGGTTGATTTCCAGGATCTTCATTGGAAATATCGCATGTTCAAACGCTTGGTTTAAAACGCTTATGTGCGATCTGATGTAGGAATCGGATCGCATCTTTTGCGTCCCGGCTAAGCGTTTCAGGCTGTCGATATATCTTTGAAGCATTTCGGATGTAATGTCGGGCAGCCTTTCGTGTGCAATCGGTTCGCTTGAGATACGGCTTGCGACATACCGATACAGCATAATTGTGCCGTTGCTGAGCCGGTTTGAAAGTTCTTCGCTTTGCAGCCAGACATCGAGCAACTCATGCAGCGTGATGTTTTTTTTGCCACCACATTCTTTTTTTACCATGATTGTCTTCCTCCTTGTGCAATTTTTAATGTATTTAAATAAAATTATGCTTGTAAACTTAAATAATGCAATATGCTAAACTTGACCACAGAGTTGAATGACTCTAACTTATCCTTAGAAAACATATGAATTAGGAGGGATTTTACAATCATGAAATTAAAGAAGATTATGGCCGGAATTCTTGCCGGCGCTATGGTAGTGTCTTCTATGGCACTTACTGCGTTTGCAGATGCCACAGTAGAGGTTAAGTACACAGGTGGAACAGGTGCAGATGCCAGCTATGAATATACTGTACAGACGGATGTTACATCTGTTTCTGTAGCCATCAAATATGCAGATGCTGTTGATGAAGGCAAAACCTTCGGTTTCAACGATTGGTGTGGCAATGGAATCGTTGTTGAAGATACAGATGGAACGAAGACATATTATGGTTTTGGTGGAAGTCAGGTTAGCTGGAACGGCTCTATCTACGAAAAGGATGATTCTTTAGTTCCTGCGGCAGGTGATGATAAATATTTCACTCTCACAGATGGAGAAGGTTCATTTGATCTTGCAGTAGCCGGTGCAGGAACCAAGATTTCATTCTATGCACTTGGATGGGACAGCTATGATGGAACTCAGTATACCGTAACGATCACAGGAGATGCAGAGCCTGAGGCAGCCGATTCCACAAGTGGTGATGTTCTTCCTTTCGCAGTAATCGCACTTAGCCTTTCAGCTCTTGCTGCGGGTGCTGTAGTAGTTACCAAGAAGGTATCTTTCCAGAGATAATTAAGACTATTTTACTTACAAAGGGATAAGTTAAGTAATGCCGGAGGGCCGGGGGCCCTCCGGTTACTTTTTATCTTGGGGCTCTCCGGTAATTTTTATCTTGGTTGACCGGGTTATTTCGTTAGATTATAATGTTATGGAAATATCATGATACAGGGATTCGTAGGAATACAGGAATATGAACATATTTCTTGCAAAGAGTGATAAAGAGAAGAATTCGTTTAAGTGGACGGCTGCGTCGGGGATAGTGTATTCGCTGAGTACGCTTATTTTTATGGCGACTGTGACGCAGGTGCTCGGCAAGGACGTTGCGGCGATATATGCGATCGCGACCATGGTGGCGCAGCAGCTGCTTACGGTCGGAAGGTTTTCCGTGCGTAATTATCAGGCGTCGGACGTAAAGGGCAGGTTCACTTTCGGAGATTATTTTACATTCAGGACGCTGTCGGTGGGCGCGATGCTTATCGGAACGGTGGGCTGGATCTATTTTGCGGGATATCGCGGGGAGACGATGATCGTTGTCTTTCTGATCTGTCTGTACAGGATGTTCGAGTGCGTGGGTGATGTGTGTGAGGGGCTTTATCAGCAGCGTCTCAGAGTTGATGTGTCCGGAAGAAGTATGTTCTGGAAGAATGTTATCATTAACGCAGGTTTTGTGATCGCTATCCTTGTGACGAAGAAGCTTGTTGTCGCTGCGGCCACAGCTGCGGTGCTTTCGGGCGTTGTGGTATGTGTGATAGATATTCCTCTGGTAAAGCATTTTGACCGCTTCTCGTGGCATTTTAACGGGCGCGTGATGGCTTCGCTTCTGATCGCTGTGCTTGCGCTTTTTGTGAGTTCTTTTCTCTATGTCTATATCAATAATTCACCCAAGTATGCAATAGAAAATGTAATGGGCAAGGCGTCGGTGGAATTTACGGATTTTACCGCGATATTTATGCCCGTTTTCGCGGTGGATCTGCTCGCATCGTTTACGATGAGAACATGGATCACTAAGATGGCAATCTGCTTTAAAGACGGCAAATGGAAGGAACTGGGCGGTTATGTTATCAAGCAGCTAATGATAATCGCGCTTATTACCGCAGTGAGTATGGCGGGAATGTATTTTCTCGGAGGGAAAATACTCTCGTTTATATACGGGGTGGATCTGGATGGATATTCACTTGAAAGTACGGTGCTGATGCTCGCGGGCGGAATGGTTGCCGTCTACAATCTGTTTGAGAATATTACGATAATCTATCGCCACCAGCACATAGGAATAGTGCTGAATGTCGTATCCGGGATCATTGCGATGATCGTTGTGCCGATACTTACGAAGGTCTATGGCGTTATGGGTGCGTCGCTCGGCTATCTTGCGGTCAATACTGCAAGGGCGATCATGTATGCGGTTGTTGCGTGGATTTACACTGTTATCGAGCGCAGGAAGCCTCGAGAAGCTCAATAAGCGCTTTGGCTCTGCATGCATATGTATGAGCCTTTGATGCGAGCATAAGGCCGTTGTGGGCGATATTCATCGCGAGGACGGTATCCGTGGCTTTGGCAAGATATACATCCGCGATTCCTTCGGGATTTGCAAGGTCATATAAGACGATATTTTCCCCGTCTGTAAAATCTTTTTCAATCATCACGGAAGAATCCGTAAGAGCGATCGAATCATTGAGTATGGCCGTAAATACGCGGTCATGAATGCCGTCCTTAAACCAGGGCTGTATATTCAGGTAAAATCTGCTGTCTGCGGCAATCCCTGCCGATTCGGGATATGGTACATCATCGTGCACACGCAGATTCGGCGCGCCGTACATCGGATGAAGCTCCCATTTGTAACCAAAAACATCAACATTAATACCCGCATTTACAAGCGCGGATATAATTCTTGTTCTGTAAGTTGCCGTCACATACATATCTACCGGCATCATCGCATGCATCGCAATGCCCATAAGAGAAGGGTTCATTGCCTCACCATGTTTTCTGCGAAAAATCTCCTCAAGCGTCATTCCCGGATTCCAGAGAAGTGCGTCTATATAATCCTTGATCTCGCGTATATATGTGGGATCGTTAAGCGAGTTTATCGAATCCATTACCATATCGGGCGATGTGTAAGTAGCACAAAACGACAGATCATATGGCCTGTTATAGAACACGGTATGTTTGAAGCCCGTGCCCGGTATTCCGGCAAGCGGAAGCACACTTACACTCTTAATGTGAGGATAATTCTCGCGCACATATTTGGCATGATTATTGTCGATGCAAATTACATGATAGTCAGGAAGAGAAATGTTTAACGATCTGTGATGATAGAGCGGATGGTCAAGAATGTAGTTATAGAAAGGCCTGCCAGGCGCAAAGCCTTCCTGTCTCGGAAGGACAGAATTAAAGTCAATGAGCACGGAATCATCCTCCGCACTCATTGACTGCATAGGTTCAATAAGAGAGCATTTTACACCAAGTGATGAGAGCTCACGCATAAACGATCCCACAAAAAACTCTTTGGAGTTGTAGCAGAAAGTGGTGCTTTTAAAAAAGTAAACTCTCATCCATTGTCCTCTCGGGTTCTAGAATTTAATAAGGTTCGGGAAAAAGGATATGATCGTAAAATATCCCGCATACAGCAGCAGCATAATGATTCCTCCCCATCTGTGAAGCTTCTTGTCCTTAAGCACGAGAAGGAAGAGGATAACCATAACTGCGATCGCCATTATATTATCGATGATGTAGTCCTTGATATAAGGGATCGGAGATATGATCGCTGTTACGCCGAGTACGAATAAAATATTAAATATATTGCTTCCGACGATATTACCGATCGCAATGTCCGCATTGTGCTTGCGCGCTGCGGTTACGGAAGTTATAAGTTCGGGAAGCGAAGTTCCGAAGGCAACGATCGTAAGACCGATAAGTCTCTCGCTCATTCCGAAGAATTTGGCGATCTCCGTCGCCGAGTATACTGTGAGCTGACTGCCGCCGACAATTCCTGCGCCACCGAGCAGTATGAATATAATGATCTTCCATACGGGCATGGGCGCTGCCGGCTTCTCGTCTTCGGAAGCAGCGGCTTTGGATTTCTTGGAAGTGATCACAAGATATACCATAAATCCTGCAAGCAGGAGAACAAATATAATACCGTCTAAGCGGGAAACATCGCCGCCCATTATTCCGAGTCCGAGAAGGACCACCGTTATAAATGCGGTAAAAGGGATCTCAAATCGAAGCGTATTACGTTGTATCGCAAGTGAACAAAAGAGTGATGATATACCCAGGATAAGAAGAACATTCATAATGTTGCTGCCGAGAACATTACTTACCGCAAGATCGGCAGAACCCTTAATGCCGGCAGTTATACTGATCGCGGCCTCGGGAGCGCTGGTTCCGAAAGCGACTATCGTAAGGCCGATCACAATCTGTGGAATTCCCATCCTGGCCGCGAGTGCCGATGCTCCGTCGACAAATATATCCGCGCCCTTCATAAGAAGAACAAATCCTACTACAAGTAAAATAAACAGTACAGGTATTGGCATATTCGATCCCTTCCTTTGTAAGATTCAATGACTATTTAATTGTAACACCCGCGGAAAATATGTCAATAATTCCGATCATCTCAAGACTACCGAGGCTCCGGTGATTTCGATACGCATATAAAACATCAAGCGCGCAAGCGGTTGCACACGAATTGCTTCTGCTTTGCAGTATCCTTCAGGCACGTTAAGAACATTAAAAAAGCGCCATATTTCAGGCGCTTTAAGAAAAAAGAGGGAGTCAATGAAAAGAATCTATATATGTCTTGGTTGGGGGGACCGACTTGTCTATAGTTCTTTTACAATTACGAGTATAATTCGATTTTATGGCGAAAAAATGGATAAATTGTGAACATTTTACGAAAATACTTTTCACGTTTTCGTCACTTAAGAAAACCTGTTGCGAAAATTTTCCGAAAATCCCGAATTCTCAGGCACTATCTAATTCTTACCATATCAATATGCAATTATGAATGTACTTTGATAAGTACAATCCGTATAAAATATTTATCAGGTGTTGTAAAAGGGGTAAATACACCAAATACTATACTAATGTTATGGAGGTGCGAAATTGAGAAAAGGAATTTTTAAGAAAGTGATTGCGGCGTTATCCGCGACGGCCTTCTTCGTTGCCGGCTTAACGCTTGTGAAGGGGCCGGAGACGGTAAATGCGAAGACGGATATTATATACACTCACTAAAACTTCCCACACCCAAATGGTGTGCTGAGCCTTGAAAATTCAATATTTCA
>CAKZZH010000023.1 GCA_937885345.1 uncultured Lachnospiraceae bacterium
CTACCGCTGCTGAGACTACCGCTGCTGAGACTACCGCTGCTGAGACTACCGCTGCAGATTCGTCTTCATCGGCAGCTGACTCTTCCGCAGCAGAGGGCGAGGAAATCTTAAACGATACCACCAAGCTCGAAAAGATTTCGGTAACCGTAAGCACAGCAGGCAATGAAATCACAAGTTTTAAGAATGAGATCAGTGATGAAAATGCCATCAAGGCACTTCCCGATGAGAAAAAGGAAGTAGAGGCAGCCGTAAACAAGATTGAAGGTGCTGAGGTTGCAGGAAGTGTACAGTTTGATATCGAAGCCAAGAAGGAGGGCACCTTCTCAGTTAGCCTCGGTTACAAGAGTACAAGCGATGTGAGCTATTCTGCCATAGTTTCTCATTTTACCAACGGAAAATACACAAGACAGGTAACGGATATCGATGAGAATGGTAATGCCGAAATCTCATTTGCAACCTACTCACCCGTATATATCACAATCGTTAAGAACGCAACCGCTAAGCAGGTGATCGCGGCAGGAATAACCGAGACAGAAGCTTCTACGACTACCACCGGTGACAGCCGTCTTATTGCTATCGTTTCAATAATTGCAGCACTTGCAATCCTCACGATGACCTTTGCAGCTGTAAGAAGGGTAAAGAAAGCCTGACACTTATATATCTTAATCCCTAAAAATGCCGCGTACACTGATCTGTACGCGGCATACTTTTAATTATTTAGATGGCAAATGCGGCTTATCATGTTCCGGCATTATATCGTGTAAGATCAGCCGTCAGGCATTATCATGGCCGTTAATGATATCTCTGAGAACATCATACATAAAGCCCATATTATATTCACTTCCGATGGTTATACGAAGATAATCGTCGATTCTGGGAGCATTGAAATGTCTCACATAGACGCCTCTTGCTCTAAGGCCATCATAAATCTCCTTACCGCTCAAGCGCTCATGCTTCGTAAAAAGAAAATTGGTGCTTGATTTGAGCGTCTCAAAACCAAGCTCCGCAAGGATCGGATATGCAGCCTCTCTTGTAAGAACAACATGCTCGGTCTGAGTCGCATAGTACTTACCGGAAAGCATGGCAGCCGCACCGACCTCAATCGAAGGAGTATTGAGCGTATATGAATTAACGGAATATTTAACATCATTAAGGTATTTTATAATCTCGGGAGCGGCAATAGCATAACCGACACGCAGTCCCGCAAGCGACTTACTCTTGGAAAATGTACGAACGACAATAAGATTCGGAAATTCATCAAGAAGCTCAAGCGCGCTGGTTCCGCCAAAGTCGATATATGCTTCATCAACTACGCAGATGACATCGCGGTTATGCTCAAGAATATCCCTGACTCCGCCGATTTCAAGAGCGAGTGAGGTGGGCGCATTGGGGTTGGGGAACACAACTCCGCCGTTATCCCTGTAATAGTCTTCGGGATTAATGGTAAAATCCTCTCCTACCGGCACCTTCTCATACGGGATCTTATAAACCTCCGCCCATACACTGTAGAAGCTGTAAGAAACATCAGGAAAAAGAATAGGCTTACTGCTGCCGAAAAATGTCATAAAGATCATCGAGAGTACATCATCCGAACCTACTCCCGGAAAGATCATATCCTCGCCGACGCCGTGAACAAGTGAGATTGCTTTCACAAGTTCTCTCGCGCGATAATCAGGATAAAGTCTCATATCCTTCCATTTGATACATTCCGCAGCTTTCATAACCTCCGGTGACGGCGGGTAAGGATTCTCGTTGGTATTGAGTTTGATTATTTTACTCTCTTCGAAGGGCTGCTCTCCCGGAACATAGGGAGTTACCTTACGAACACAAGCTTCCCAGGGGTACATATTATTCTCCTCTCATAAATCACTGTTTGGTTGCACCATATGAATTATATCATACATGCAGCATGATAATCTATCTGAATTCCTGCGCGAGCTGCCTAAAAGAATCAAGTGAGCCAACGATGGTCTCATATGCCACGCAGTAAGCGATCCTCACATAGCCGGGACATCCGAACGAACTGCCGGGAACCACAAGAATATTATATTTCTTGGCGCGCTCCGCAAATTCCTTGTCATCACAAGGCGTTTTCATAAACATATAAAATGCACCCTGCGGTTTAACGCACTCAAAGCCTGCTAAGGTAAGTCCCTCGTAAAGCGCACTTCTGTTGCGGTCATAAACCTTGATATTCTCGGTAACATCCACATCTACGCATCTTGCGATCACCCTTTGCATAAGCGAGGGCGCATTGACAAAGCCGAGAATCCTCGTTGCGGTGTTGCAGGCACTCTTAACAAGCTCGGCATCCTTAAGGCTGTCGGGAATGACAAGATATCCTATTCTCTCGCCCGGAAGTGAAAGCGACTTGCTGTACGAATAACCGACAACTGTATTATCATAAAATCCGGTAACATACGGAACAACCGCTCCGTCATAAGCAAGCTCCCTGTACGGCTCATCCGAGAAAAGTACGATATCGGTTCCAAGCTCAACTTCCTTGCGTTTCATAACATCAGCAAGAGCCCTAAGTGTATCTTCGGAATAGATAACACCCGTAGGATTATTGGGAGTATTGATGATGACAACCTTGGTGCGTGCTGTTATCAGCTGTTCAAATTCCTTAATATTCGGCTGAAAAGTCGTGGTGTCGGGCGAAACGGTAACAAGCTTTGCATCCGCATTTGCCGCATATGAGCGGTATTCGCCGAAATACGGTGCAAATACGATAACCTCATCACCGGGATTAAGGATCGATTTGAAAAGAACATTCATACCGCCGGCAGCACCGACAGTCATAACTATATTACTCTCGTTAAAATCCGTACCGAATCTTCTGTTGATCGATGCGGATATTGCCTTTCTGACATCTTCATATCCTGAATTACTCATATATCCGTGAATATATGTGGAACTTTCTTCATCAACGACCGCCTTAATGGCTTCATTAACCTCTGAAGGCGCGGGAACATTGGGATTACCGAGACTAAAATCATATACTTTATCGGCGCCATATATCGAAGCAAGCCTCTTACCCTCTTCAAACATAGCTCTTATAACGGAACTGTTCTTAACTAATACTTCCATTTTATCGGATATCATAACTTTATCCTCCTGACCAAAAAATGTTACCACTTTTTAATACCGTTTGCAATATAGGACAAACGCATCAATCATAGATGCCTCTTAATAGGTTGCTGTTTTATGCAA
>CAKZZH010000024.1 GCA_937885345.1 uncultured Lachnospiraceae bacterium
AGATCCTTGAGAAAGAAGGACGCCTTCCTGATGCGGTGCTTGCATGTGTGGGCGGCGGTTCAAATGCGATCGGAACATTTTATAATTTTATAGAGGATAAAGATGTCAGGCTTATCGGCTGCGAAGCGGCCGGAAGAGGCGTTCATACAAAGGATACCGCGGCGACGATCGCAACCGGGAAACTGGGTATTTTCCACGGAATGAAATCGTATTTCTGCCAGGACGAATATGGACAGATCGCACCTGTTTACTCGATCTCGGCAGGACTTGATTATCCCGGGATCGGGCCGGAGCACGCAAATCTCTACGATACGGGACGCGCGGAATATGTTGCGATCACTGATGATGAAGCGGTTGAAGCTTTTGAATATCTCTCAAGAACGGAAGGGATCATTCCGGCTATCGAGAGTGCTCACGCCATCGCTCATGCGATGAAAATAGCGCCCACTATGGACAAGGATAAAATAATGGTTGTTACGGTTTCGGGCAGGGGCGACAAAGACGTTGCCGCAATTGCCAGATACAGAGGGGAGGAACTATACGATGAGTAGAATTAAAGAAGCATTTGCAAACGGTAAGGCATTTATCCCTTTTATAACCTGCGGAGACCCTTCACTCCAGGCGACCTACGATAATGTGCTTGCAATGGCAGACGCAGGCGCAGATCTTATCGAGCTTGGAATTCCTTTCTCGGATCCGACCGCTGAGGGTCCCGTGATTCAGGAGGCCAATGTAAGAGCACTAAACGCAGGCACAACAACCGATAAAATATTCGATCTCGTTGTCAGGATCAGACATAGCGTAAAGATCCCCATGGTATTTATGACATATGCCAATGTTGTATTCTCATACGGTGCGGACCGTTTCCTGTCAAAGGCCGCAGAGGTCGGAATGGACGGAATCATACTCCCGGATGTTCCTTTTGAGGAGAAAGAGGAGTTTGCCGTAGTATGCAGAAAGTACGGGCTGGATATGATCTCGCTTATCGCACCCACATCTCATGAAAGAGTAGCGATGATCGCACGAGAGGCTGAAGGATTCATATACTGCGTTTCTTCACTCGGTGTTACCGGCGTAAGAAAAGAGATCACAACCAATATCGGCGAGATGACGGACCTTGTAAGGTCTGCTTCAAAGGATATTCCCTGCGCTGTGGGTTTTGGAATCTCAACGCCCGAGCAGGCAAAGAGGATGGCTCAGTATGCCGACGGCGTTATAGTCGGCTCTGCCATTGTTAAAATATGCGCGCAGTACGGCGAGGCGGCTGCGGAGCATGTCGGCGAATATGTGAAAGCAATGAAAGAAGCGATAATGTAAGCGCGGCGAGGACTCGCGCCGACGCCGTCCGGACACAATTGCGTGCGGCGCTTTACCCGCGCGGCGGTGCATACAAAAAAGGACCTAACGGTCCTTTTTTGTATGAAGATGTGATTTATTCAATTCATCCTTGTATTAAGTAGTGCGTCTGGGGGGAATCGAACCCTCGACAACCCGGCTCCGGAAACCGGTGCTCTATCCACTGAGCTACAAACGCTTGCCCCCCTATATTTGGATATAGGCTCTCGGAATCTTTAGCCCTTGCTGTTGCTT
>CAKZZH010000025.1 GCA_937885345.1 uncultured Lachnospiraceae bacterium
AAGAAGAAAGGCTGACATATAATAGGCTTTGCCGTTGCACGCAAAGAACGGCAGTCTATTTGAATAGTGAATCATTATTCGGGCATGGAGAAGTACTCAAGAGGCCGAAGAGGCGCCCCTGCTAAGGGTGTAGGTCGGGAAACCGGCGCGAGGGTTCGAATCCCTCTTTCTCCGTTTAACAAAAAGGAGTCCTATGGACTCCTTTTTTGTTGAATGAATATGTGTTATAATATAGTGTAATTTATTGTTATGAAGACACTGAAGCGGTTTTAAATAATATTTCCGAGATCAACAAGGATTTTAAGTCTCGTAAAATACGTATCACAGGGGATGTTGTAGTGGGGAATCTTAACAAAATCGTTCAGCATTTTGCAAAACGCAAGGTTGAGCGGTAAAGGAAGGCTATGGCTATGAAAAAGAGAATGATATCAAGAACAGCAGCTGGTATTTTATCGGGCATATCACTCGGTGTATCTATGATCGGAGCGGTTCCACATATCGCTTATGCCGAGGATGCCGAAGCCACCGAAGCTGCCGAAGCCACTGAGGATATCGAAGATGTTTTATTTTATACCGAAGGCGAGATCGAGGATGGTGAAAGCAGCATTGAATATGTTTCAGACGGGCTCTCATTTAACATCGATTATACCGGCAAAGGAGAAGGATATTCGAGCAAGCTTTATGATAACAGGAACGGCCTTCCGACCTCGGAAGCAAATGCAATAGTGCAGACGGTCGAAGGATTTATCTGGATTGGCAGTTACAGCGGACTTATAAGATATGATGGCGAGAACTTCGAGAGAATCACCTCCGAAGAAGGGCTTACGAGTGTTAAGACTTTGTTTTGTGACAATTTCAATCGTTTGTGGATAGGTACCAATGACAGCGGCGCCGCCATGATGGAAAACGGTGAATATACCGTATATAACAAAAACAGTGGACTTATGTCTCTTTCCGTAAACGCAATTGCGGAAGATGCGGATCATAATATTTATCTTGGAACGACGCAAGGCATGGCGGTTATCGGACAATATGGCCTCCTGCATATGCTTGATGATGAGAGGATTAATAACGAATATATCCTTTCAATTAAGTCTTCTTACGGCGGGTATGTTTACGGTTTAACCAGGGACGGATGCGTCTTTTCGATGTACGACAGAGAAATTGTCGGATTTTATGATACAGCGGATCTCGGGTTCTCCGATGCACACTGCATATATCCCGATTATGCCAATGAAGGATATATGTATATTGGTGATGCGCACTCCAGGATTTATCATGGAACCTTTGAGGAAGGCATCTTTGTTGTCGATAATACTTATGATGTGTCGCCGCTCAGTTATATCAATTCCATTTATTCATATCATGATGTGCTTTGGGTATGTGCCGATAACGGTATAGGCTTTCTGTATAACAATAAATTCGTTAAGCTTTCCAACCTCCCTATGTCTACGGCGATCGAGGCAATGATGGCAGATTATCTCGGTAATCTCTGGTTCGCATCTTCCCAGCAGGGCGTTATGAAGATCGTTTCCAATCGTTTTACCGATCTGTTCGATAAATACTCCATAGACGATGAAGTTGTCTACACAACCTGTTATTACAGGGGCAATCTCTGGATCGGTACCAAAACCAAAGGTCTGATGATTATGCGAAACGGAGAACTCATTGATAAATTCCCGGTAAAATACGAAGTCTCAGATGAAGAAAGCCTTGACGTTGACCTTCTGGAAATCCTCAAAGAATGTAGAGTAAGATCGATCGTGTGTGACAGCAAGGACCGGGTATGGCTTTCAACTTTCGGAGACTACGGACTGATATGTTACAGTGAAGGTGTGATAAAAGCATATACCGAGTCAAACGGACTCCCTACAAACCGCGTCAGGACGGTTTTTGAATGTGATGACGGCTCGTATGCTGTTGCGTGTACCGGCGGCCTTGTTATTATAAAGGACGACAAGGTACAATCTGTTTACAGCGAAGAAGACGGAATTATCAATACCGAGATTCTTACCGTAGCACAGGCCGGTAACGGCGATCTTGTTGTAGGCACCGATGGCGGCGGAATATATATCATAAGCGGATCGGAAGAAATAACGCATATAGGCGTGGATGAAGGGCTTTCATCGGATGTCGTAATGCGTATCAAAAAGGGTGTTTCACAGGATGTGTTGTGGTATGTAACAAGTAATGCCATCGGATATCTGGAAACGGATTATTCCATACATACAATTCACGGTTTCCCTTACGCAAACAATTTTGATCTTTACGAGACCCCCAAAGCCGATATGTGGGTAATCAGCAGCGACGGTATTTATGTTGCGAAGGTTGAGGATCTAATGTCAGGCGGCGAAATAGATACGGTTCACTTTGGAATCGATGACGGCCTTCCCTGCATAGCGACCTCTAATTCTTACAGTGAATTCACGGATGAGGGTATTTTATATATGGCGGGAACCACCGGCATTGCAAAGGTTGACACGCAATCGGAATTCCTGAATATCTGGACGATCAATGTGGCCGTGCCCTATATCGATGTGGACGGCAAGCGTGTCTATGCCGACGAATTCGGTAATTTTATGCTTGATTCAAGTGCAAATAAAATAGTTGTATATCCTTATGTTTTTAATTATTCACTTATCAATCCCGAGTTGTCCTACTATCTTAAAGGCTTCGAAACCGATGTGACAACAGTTAAGGGAAGTGATTTGACGCCGATAACCTATACCAATCTTAAAGGCGGAGATTACTATTTCTGTATGGAAATTAAGGATCAGCTTGGTGAGGATACAGCGGTGTTTACGTTATATATTGAAAAAGCCAAATCGCTTGCCGAGATGTGGTGGTTCAGAATTCTTATAACGATCCTGATCATTGCAGTGATCGTTGCGGCTGTACTTCTGTATATCAGGTACAGAACAAGAAAATTTATCAAAAAAGAGAAAGAACAGAGAGAATTAATCCGCGAGATTGTTGAAGCTTTCGCGAAGGTAATCGATATGAAGGATAAGTATACCAACGGTCATTCTTCGCGAGTTGCCAAATATACGGCGATGCTTACCGAAGAACTCGGTTACGGTGAGGAGATAGTCGAGAAGTATTACAATATCGCGCTTCTCCATGATATCGGTAAAATAGGTGTTCCTATGGAAATCCTGAACAAGAACGGCAGACTTACAGACGAGGAATACGAGATCATCAAATCGCACTCTGCAATGGGATATAATGTTTTGAAAGATATCAGTATAATGCCCGAGCTTGCAGTCGGTGCCGGTTCACATCATGAGAGGCCTGACGGTAAGGGATATCCCAGAGGTCTTAAAGAGGGTGAGATTCCGAGAGTTGCTCAGATCATAGCTGTTGCGGATACTTTTGATGCTATGTATTCAAACCGTCCTTACAGAAGAAGAATGAATTTCGATAAGGTTGTATCAATAATGCAGGAGGTTAAGGGAACACAGCTTACCGCAGATGTTGTTGATGCATTCCTGAGACTGGTTAAAAAGGGTGAATTCAAAGACCCTAATGATAAGGGCGACGGAAGTACCGAAGATATTGATAATCTTCATAAGAGACTTGAAAGTGAAGAGGATAACAAATGATCGCAAAGCGAATTATAAGGATCATTATGATTGTGATTACCGCGGCACTGGTTTTATTATTCGGTGTTAATGTAATAGTTGTATTTACAACGAAAGACAGGATTATCACAATGGATGAGGCTTGTGAAACAGAGAATACGGACTGCATACTTGTTTTGGGCGCAGGTGTTTGGGGAGATTCACCCAGTCCTATGCTTGCGGACAGACTCGATGAGTGTATCGAATTATATAATGCCGGCACATGCAAAACAATTGTTATGAGCGGCGACCATAGCAGTGAATTATATAATGAAGTCGGCAGTATGAAGACATACGCTATTAATGCCGGCATCCCTTCGGAAGATATTTTTATGGATCATGCAGGCTTCTCAACGTATGAAAGTCTGTATAGAATCAAAGAAATATTCGGTGCCGGGAAGATTATTATCGTAACGCAGAAATACCATATGTACAGGGCATTGTACATTGCCAGAGCGCTCGGTATTGAAGCGTACGGCGTTACTGCGAATCCCAGAGCGTATGCCGGTGCGGCCTATCGCGAATTCAGGGAAGTGATAGCGCGCGACAAAGATTTTCTTCTGTGTATCTTTAGGCCGCGCCCTAAATATTTGGGAGAAAAGATCTCTCTTGATGACAGCGGTGATGTTACGAACGATCCTGTTAATTAAGAGAGGGCCGATCATCGGCTGTACTATGCTTCGCGCGCAGACGCGTAACCCTGCGGGTTCTTACGATCTTAATTACAAGTGGAGGATGTATGAAGCAGTACGATACATATTTATTCGATCTCTATGGGACACTTGTGGACATTCATACGGATGAATATTCCATGAGGCTTTGGAATCGTCTTGCGGCTATGTTCCGGACATATGGTCTGGATTATACGGGCGCATCACTTAAGGAGAATTATTTCAGGATCTGCGAGAAGGAGAATCTGCTTCTGGAGAAGAGCGGCGTAAGCGGCAATAAGAGTGCGGGTGGCAGCAGGATCTGCGTAAGCGGCGCACAGTATCCGGAGATTGAAATCAGGCGCGTGTATGCGGGTCTTATTTTAGACAAAGCAGAAACGGATATCTTCCGCCATAAAATGTCTTCCTGCCCCGATATGAAAGCCCTTCTGCCGCATCTTGCAAAAGGCCGAAAGGTTACGATCGAAGCGCTTTTATATGACCCGCTTATCTATGTTCTTGCCAATGAATTCAGGGTTCTTTCCAGAAGCAAATTAAAGATTTATCCGCACACCGCAGAGACTCTTAAGGCGTTAAGAGATAGGGGCGCAAAGCTCTATCTTCTCTCAAACGCACAAGAGGTTTTTACGATGCCTGAGATCATGCAGTGCGGTATAGACCTTCTTCTCGATAAAATCTGGATTTCTTCGGATAAAGCCGTTAAGAAACCCGACGAGAGATTTATCAGAGACATTATTAAGACGCTTGATATTGATGTAAGCCATTGCGTTATGGTCGGCAATGAGGTTGCATGCGATGTGGGAGTTGCCGCAACTGTCGGTATGGACAGCGTGCTTCTCAACACCGGAAAGAAAACCGCAAAGCAGATCGGGCAGGAATTTAAGATGATCAAAAAGAAATATCCGGATGCCGTTAAACCGGTAGTGATCGGTTCAATTAAAGAACTGTATTGAACTATTTAGAAAATGATATGGGTGGATTATTATGAAAAGAAGAATAATTGGCATAGGCGTAGCGTTCATGCTCTTACTTGCCGCATTTACATGTTTTGGACCGATAGAGGTCGAAGGCGCAGTTACCGAAGATATGCTTAATACGGAGATCCCGGCTGATTATGTGATCAACGAGGCGACTCAGGGAAAGGCTCGCGACGGCGAGTACGACGCGTATTTTCTCGATGACGAAATCCAGGTCGTAAGCATAGAAATCGATGAAAACAATCTTCAGTATCTGTTTGAAAATGCTGCCGACAAGCCGAGCGTTATGGCGGAAAGTGTTACGATCGGCGATGCAACTGTAAAATACTGCGGTCTTAAAACAAAGGGAAGCTATACTCTTGAGCACTCCGTTAAGGATAATCCGAACAGCGACAGATATTCTTTTACCGTCAATTTTGGTAAGTACATCAAGAAAGCCGAGTATGGCGATAAGCAGAATTTTTTCGGCTGTAATAAAATAAGTTTCAATAATTTCTTCTTCGACAAGTCGATGATGAAGGAATTTTTCTCGTTAAAGCTTATGGATGAGATGGGGCTTCCGACGCCGCAGTACGGACTTGCAAAGCTCTATATCAATGGTGATTATTACGGCGTGTATGCGATGGTTGAAGCGATGGACAGTTCAATTCTCCAGCAGTATTACGACTGCAAAAACAGTGAGCTGAGCAGCTATTTGTGTAAGCCGGAAAATACGAATTTCTTATACAGCGAAATCCTTGAAGACCCTTCACCGCTCTGGGAAGAGGACGATGACACATATGCCGATGTTGAGGACATGATCCCTACGGTTACCGAGTGGGTACGAAAACTCAATCTGCTCAGTGAGGGCAAGGATTTTGACGGCAACAGAATTGATGTCAATTCCGAAGAATACCTCACGCTTCTTGATCAGGTTATGGACACCGACGAGACCGTAAAATATTTTGCAGTGCACAGCTGGCTTTGCCAGATCGACAATATGTTTGACGGGCAGAAGAATTTCGGTCTGTATGTCGATTCGAACGGAAGAAGTCTTATGGTTCCATGGGATTACGATCTGGCATTCGGATGTTTTTTTCCGAGCACGCCCGAGAGAACTGCCAACTATGATATTGATCTGATGTTCAAGGATGAATGGATCAATACCGGCTGGGGCCGGGGCGGCGGCAAAGGTAAATACGACAGCGTTGAGGAAGTATATTCCAATTATCCTCTTTTCAATGTAATATATCAAAACAGCACGCTTATGGAAAAATATCACACTTACATGCGCGAATGCTCGCAGATTGCCGCACTTGGCGGAACCGTTGCTTCAACAGGTAAAACATATGATCCGGCGTATTTTAATTCTTACATCGATAAGTTTTCGGATATTCTTATCGAAGCGGCAAGCGAAGAACTTGCGGACAATGTTTATTATATGAACGGTATCAGTCAGCCATCCGGTGTTAAGGCGGCGCTTCCCAACCTCGGTAAAATAATCGCGATGCGTGCGATGGGTGTTGTGCTTCAGGTGGACGGAAGTGATGCCATAGTGAGCAGCAAGGGATGTGCACTCGAGACTCTCGGCAATGCGCTTAATGATTTCTACAATACCAATTGGGGCAGAATTGTAAGTATTGATTATCAGACCGGAATATATCTGACCGGAGACTATGACGGATCGTCAAACAGCTCTCCGATACTTTCGCTTAAGGAGGTCTCGGATGAGAAAAGGACAGAGCTTCTTGCGGCGGCAAATGTGACCGAAGAGAATGTCATAGGCTTATACGAAGTCAAGACTTCTCCCAAACCTTCTGCAGGATACACTTTATCGATTCCCATGAAAGCGGAATATCTTGATGATAAGGTTTCCTTCTGTGCGTGGAACGCAACTGCAGGATCGGTCCTTGATATGACAATTGACGGGAATATATATTCCTGTAAAACCGAGGCAATTGACTATCTGCTGATCGCACGCGGAGAAAGTTCGATATCGAACGATTCGGAAATCGGTTCATCGGATAACAGTTCGATATCGAACAGTAATTCGCCGGATGACAGTTCCGGTGCGAATATGAAGCGAATGATCATTCCGGTTGTAATTGCCAATGGTATAGCGCTTGTATGCATTTTGACCGGCGTTATGATAGTGCTCCACAATAAGAAACGCAAGAAGACAGCCGAGACTGAGAATAATACAGGAGATAATAATGAGTAAATATCTGTTTGTGCATTTTAAGGAAAAGAGAACGCCAGATGGGGAGCAGGTTTATTTCGGGATAAGCAAGGATGGATTTAACTGGGAACTTGTTAATGACGGCCAGCCGATACTGTGGAGTTATCGCGGAGATAAGGGTGTCAGGGATTTTACCGTTCACAGGAAGAAAGACGGTGAGATCGTTATTCTTGCGACCGATTTGTCACTGGCATACGGAATGCCCGGTAAATATCACGACAACTGGGGAAATATAGTACGCTTCGGAAGTAAGGATCTTGTTATGTGGAGTTCACGCGATCTTGTAAACTGGTCGGAGCAGAGGATGCTTCATGTGGCCGATGACGATTTTGGATGTGTGTGGGCGCCGGATGTATTTTATGATAAAAAGGCGGATGATTATATCGTGCACTGGTCTTCAACGCATAGGAGCAATGACTTCGGACCGATGGGAATCTATTATGCAAGGACCAGGGATTTCAAATGTTTCTCACTTCCCGAGGTGTTACTCAGAGTTGAGGGCAGTTCGATAATTGATTCCGCGATGTATGAGGAAGACGGTAAGTATTATCTTTTTGTAAAAGGCACAGACAATCCCGCGCATGCAAGGCTGTTTGAAAGCACATCTCCGACGGGACCTTTCAGTGAGATCAAGGCCTTCGGCGAGTACATCGGTTCACTTGAAAGCTGCAATACCTATGAAGCGCCGACAGCTTTTAAGACGGCAAACGGTAAATGGTGCCTGATGCTGGATTTCTACGGTGTCAGAGCAGAGGAGCAGGGCTATGTTCCTTTTCTTGCCGATAAGCTTGAAGGCGGGGATTTTAAGAGAAGCGATGATGTCTTCTCGTTCCCGTATGGTTATAAACACGGAACGGTGCTTGAGATTACCGATGATGAATATGAGAGGCTCAGAAGCTTTAAGCGCGATCCGAATGTCAGATGATGGGGAAGTATTAGATCTTATTAAAGTAAAAAAGAAAGGCTGTCGATACGACAGCCTTTTGTGATTGAATAAAGTAGTGCGGTTACATAAGGTGTTTCTGGGGATATGCGTTAAAATCTTCACGGTCGATATATGAATGATACAAGTCTTTGATCGATTCGTAATCCTTTGCTTCGTTATAGATGTTGAGCTCGCAGATGTTTCCGATGAGCGAAGGCTGGAATACATCACCGCCAACAATGATTCTCTTAACGAAACGGTTGGTAAAGACATTTTCCATTTCACCGATGGGGTCGCCGTTAACGCAGGTAAGCGCTTTTTCGGTCTGTGAGTTGTATGATATAACGACATGCCACCACAGATCGTTGGCGAGCTGACAGGTATGAAGATCATACCAGCCGTTTACTTCACGCGAATCCCTGATCCTGAAATCGGAATGACCTTCCCACGCAAGAGGTGCAAAGGAAGAGAAACCGGTTTCGAATTTGATGTATACTGCAGAGGTCCAGGAGTGCTCTTCTTTGACGCGAATCCAGAAAGATACGGTGTAACTCTCATTGGAAATTGCTTCGGGCGGAAGCTCGATAACATTAGTCTCGGCCTTGCCGCCGGGGAATTCAAGCGACTTACTTCCGATAAAAATTCCTTCACCGAAACCGACTTTACCGGACATAATACCTTTAAGCGAACCGTCCTCGGAATTGAGATTGCCGTTGAAATGGAAGGTGTAATGATCCATAAAATTACTCAGATGCTGCTCCGCAAATACAATAAAATCATCGACCGGAACAGGCTTGGAATAGTAGAATCCCTGCGCTATCTGGCAACCGCATCTGGTAAGGAGACTGATCTGACTCTCTTCCTCAACACCTTCGGTCACAACGTGAATCTTAAGGTCGCGGCACATCGTGATAACGCTCTTGATAACCTTACGTCCGCGCAGCGTAATATATGAATGCTGCAGAAATTCTTTATCAAGCTTAATCGTATTAACGTTGAGATCTTTAAGGAGGTTGAGAGCGGAAAATCCGGAGCCGAAGTCGTCGATGGACACCTGGAAATTCATTGCCTGAAGTCTCTCTACCATATTGATCATTTCACTGGTATCTTTGATGAAGATATTCTCCGTAAGTTCTATCTCAAGCTCATCCCTCGGAATGTCATATTCCTCGGCGATCGCATTGAGTGTTTCGGGAAAATCCTTATTATAAAGATGAAGTCTCGACATATTTATCGAAATCGGAATATGTTCATATATAAGACCCTTCCAGGATTTTTTGAGTTTACACACTTCGCGGAAAATATACATATCCAGCTGCGAGATAAATCCGTTCTTCTCGAACAGGTCAATATACATCGCGGGAACACGGATTCCGTCGATGGGATGCTGCCATCTTGAAAGCGCTTCCGCACCAACGATCTTGGAAGATATCATGTTAACCTTGGGTTGGAGGTATACGATAAATTCGCCGCGCTCAAGCGCGCCCTCCATTTCAAGTTCTATATTACGATTGATCTCAAGTATTTTATCATCCGAATGGAAAATGGTATATTTGTTTTTGCCGTTGAATTTGGACTGGTACATTGCGGCGTCGCATTTGGCAAGAACATCATCAAGATTCTGACTGGTATTTTGCTGAAATACGATCCCGACCGAAAGCGATATAAGTGATAAAATATCCTTACGGAAATTCATGTCAGGCATTGAGTCAATGAGCTGCTGCGCTTTATTGCAGACAATATCTTCAGATATATCGCCGTCAAGGAATACGACAAACTCATCACCGCCGATCCTTGAGACAAATCCGTCAAGAGAATCAGAGATAAGATTGCTTACATTAATAAGAAGCTCGTCGCCCATACTGTGTCCGTAAACATCGTTGACACGCTTAAAATTATCAATATCGATAAACATAGCATGTATAGTGGTATCGGCCCGGAGCGATGAATAATAATTGTACAGTGCACGTCTGTTGGGGAGCTTGGTAAGATAGTCGGTTTCATAAACCGTTTCATTGTGTTCATTCATCATATCATCCTCCCCCCATTTCATCATATAGGCTCTCGGAATCTTTAGCCCTTGCTGTTGCTTCATTTCTGTTTCTCCATTT
>CAKZZH010000026.1 GCA_937885345.1 uncultured Lachnospiraceae bacterium
AGATTCTGTGCTCATTCCCTACACCTTTCTCACATTCATTGGCAAAAGAATTACCGTCAAAGGCAACCTTAAGCGTCTGCTCGCGAAGGTCTTTGTCAATCGGCGCAATCCTGTCTGTGATCGCTTTATCATCAAGGATCTCAAGAGTTCTGTCCATGAGCCAGCTGGTCTCGATGTCATGACCGAAGGAATGAAGGTCTATAAGTGTGTTATAGTCCTTGTCAAAGAAGACTTCCTGTCTGTGAAGCGCGGGGTTGTAGATTTTATGCTCAACAACATCGCAGATCCATTCAAGTCTCTTACGAACGCGGTCATTCTTATCGACCCTGTAAAGCTCGGTATATGCCTCAAGTACATGAAGGATCGTATTCATGGTCTTCTCGGCCATAACACCGTTCTCAGAAAGTTTCTCATTGCTTTCCGGAGCAAAATCCAAAGTAAACGCCTCAAGATAACCCTTGTCATCCATACACTTACTCTCTATAAGATCATAGAGCTCATAAGCCGTTTCAAGGGCTTTTGTATCGCCTGTTGCATCATAATAAGCGCTGAGGGCATATATCGAGAACGCCTGATTATAAGTATGTTTGGTTGTATCAAGGGGCTTCCCGTCGTAGGAGATCGACCAGTATACACCGCCATTAACCTTATCGATGCATTTATTCATAAGAAAATCGTAACCATGCTTAGCGTATTCAAGAAGGCTCTCATCGCCGAGTATCTTATAGGCTCTTGAGAAAAACCAGGTTATCCTGCTGTTAAGAATACAACCCTTTTCAGCCTTGTAATCCTTGTTAAGATCATAATCAACATATCCGACAAAACCGCCGTTTTCGTCATCCTTAAGTGACTTCCAAAAGGGAATTATCCCTTTGATAAGGTGCTGCCTCGCTTCATCCTTTATCATTTTATCTTCCTCACACTGTTCTTTATCACCATTCGTCCCTCGACGATCCTGGTACCGCTTCTGTAGGTTTCTCCTGAAATCTTGGCAATAACGATATTAACCGCCTGTCTTGCCATTTCCTTGATGTCAACCTCATATGTTGTTATGTCCACATCGACCGTTCCCGGGAAAATATAATTGTCATAACCTACAACCGAAATATCATCGGGTATCTTATAGCCGTCCATCTCAAGTCTCTTGATCAGAACGCCTGCTGTCTTATCGCAGTTGCAGACAAATGCAGTAGGCAATTTCTTGGGAAGTTTTAAGAGTTCGGGGGCAAACTGTGCCGCTTTATTAATATCTCTGTCATTGATAACGATGATATCATCGATTCCTTTACCATGCTCCATCAGAGCTTTAACATATCCGAGATATCTGTCTGTTATGGAATCGGTTGACAGAAGAGTTCCGACATAGGCAATCCTCGTATGACCGCAATCATAAAGATAATTGGTAAGCATAAAAGAACCATAAAAACTGTCGGAAATAACCGAATCTTCCGGCTCGTTTTCATCGATAAAATCCATATATACAATGGGAACTTTGGCTTTTGCTTTGAGAAGTCTAAGATACGAGGTCGCAAACATACCGATAATGATGATACCGTCCACCTTCTCATCCTGGATAAGACGCGGAAGTTCACCCTTATCTTCCATCTGCTGTGATACGACCTCAAGCATTGTGTACGAACTCTTGGAAAGCGCTTTGGCATTCACCTGCTTGTACATCTGCATATAGAATGAATCATATTTGTCAAAATGTTTTTCCTGAATAATAACCGCAAGATTGTAACTCTTTGCATATTTATTATTCTTGATCGCACTGGGGGATTTGTAACCCATTTCATCGGCAAGATCGATAATCTTGCGTCTCAAATCCTCTCCTACTCCCTTTTGTCCTGACAAAGCCTTGGATACGGTAACTTTACTTACCCCAAGTTTGTCAGCGATATCCGCTAATTTAACCGCTTTAGCCATTCTCCTTCTCCTTAAAAAAAGATATAATCACCCCTTAAGTTTCATTATAAAAAAAACTTATCTAGAATAATTATATCATATTTTAAGTACATGTAAACTGTTTTTTAGTTAATTTTTAAGTTTATTTAACAATCCCGACAAGGTCGTTAATATCCCTTATATCCTTGCGTCGCATATAGGATTCGATCCCTTTTATGATATCAAGTGTAGCTGTGGGATTATGGAAATTAGCCGTTCCGACGGATACAGCAGTTGCACCGGCAAGAATAAATTCAAGCGCATCCTCTGCGGTCACAATTCCTCCCATGCCGATTATCGGTATTTTAACTGCCCCTGCCACCTGGTAAACCATCCTTACGGCAATGGGTTTAACTGCGGGGCCGGACATTCCGCCCGTCTTATTGGCAAGCGCAAACTTCTGGCGTTCAATATCTATCTTCATCCCGGTTAAAGTGTTTATAAGTGAAACAGCATCCGCTCCGCCCGCTTCAACAGCTTTCGCCATCTCTGTTATATCGGTAACATTGGGGCTGAGCTTCATAATAACCGGCTGTTTGGCCTTATCCTTAACAACCCTTGTTATATGCTCTGCAGCAGACGCCTGCTGACCGAAAGCAATTCCGCCCTCTTTAACATTGGGACAGGAAATATTAATCTCCAGCATATCCACGGGTTCATCGGCAAGTCTCTCGACAACTTCCACATAATCACTCTCGCTTCTTCCGCAGACATTAACAATTATCCTGGTGTCATACTGCTTAAGAAAAGGGATATCTCTCTTACAGAATACATCGATTCCGGGATTCTGAAGACCGATCGCATTAAGCATTCCGCCGTATGTTTCTGCAATTCTGGGCACCGGGTTGCCTTCCCAGGGGACATTGGCAACGCCCTTGGTAACAACTGCTCCAAGTCTGTTTAAATTAACAAATTCCGCAAATTCAATCCCTGAACCGAATGTTCCGGAAGCAGTCATTACGGGATTCTTAAAAGTAACGCCCGCAAGCGTAACCTCGGTATTTATTTTATCTTCGATAGGTATCATAATTCTACCTCCCTGCTGTCAAAGACCGGTCCGTCGGTGCAGATTCTCGCATTATGAACCTGCGAATGCTCGTCAACTCCGGCAGTCTTGCATACGCAGGCAAGGCATGCGCCGATTCCGCAGGCCATTCTCTCTTCAAGTGAAAGATAGGCTTTGATATTTTCCCCGGCAGCATAAGATGAGACTGCTCTTAACATCGGAGTGGGTCCGCATGAATAGATTATGTCTCCTTTAACGGCATTCGCTTTGATCGCGTCAAGCACCGTTCCGTGTATTCCGAGACTTCCGTCATCCGTGGCAATATACACATCTCCGTATACTTTAAGATCGTCAAGAAGGAAAGTATCGGCATTTCTGTATCCGAGAACTATGCTGATATTCTCACATTCGGTAACATCACCCATCATATCATCCGCGGCAAAGATATTACCTCTTAGTCTCTTGGCAAGTTCAAGCATCGGAGGTATGCCGATTCCGCCGCCTATAAGGATGGGCGATCTGGCCTCTCCCAATGGATATCCGTTTCCAAGCGGTCCAATAATATGGACAGCATCCCCGCTCTTATATTCCGAGAACTGCTTTGTTCCCTCGCCCACAACTCTGTATACGAGTCTGAGCCTGTTCGAGTCGGTTTCACAGATGCTGATAGGTCTGGGCAGAAGTTTGGATGGATCTGCCGTATACACAGAAACAAACTGTCCGGCTCTGGCATATTCCGCGATATTACAGGTTTCAAGCCACATATCATATATGCCGTCAGACAGTTTGTTTTGACTGATTACAATTGCTTTTTCATCGAATTTCATGATCAATTCCTTACATTATCCGTATTTATGATAACTTTACCACACTACCTCACACTGTTGATATCATCGATCATATCAACAACTGCAGCTCTTGAAGCCTCGCCGAAATGCTCCGCGCCGTAGCATGCATATTTCTCCTGCTTATATGCGCAGATGATCCCTCTTGAACTGTTAACGATCGCTCCGAGTCCGTCCTTGTTAAAATAGTCCACAAGGTCTGCCGCTTTACCGCCCTGCGCTCCGTAGCCCGGAACAAGTATAAAAGTCTTGGGCATTATTGCGCGAAGGATTTTACCCTGCTCGGGATAAGTCGCTCCCACAACAGCTCCTACATTGCTGTAATCACCGTCCATTGAGGCCTCGCCCCACTCTCTGACTTTGTCGCCAACAATCTCATAGAGAGGCTTTCCATCAATCTGTCTGTCCTGGAACTCGCCGCTTGAGGGATTGGACGTCTTAACCAGCACAAAGATACCTCTGTCATTGGAATTGCATACATCAACAAAAGGCTTGATCCCGTCAGTTCCCAGATACGGGTTAACCGTTACCATATCCTCGTCAAAAGCAGGTATTTCGGTATTTCCGACTTTTATTTTACCGATATGGGCAGTTGCATATGCTGCGGAGGTCGAGCCAATATCACCGCGCTTGGCATCGCCGATAACGATAAGCCCTTTCTCCTTACAATATTCGCAGGTCTTCTTATATGCCACAAGGCCCTCTATTCCAAACTGCTCATACATGGCGATCTGGGGTTTAACCGCAGGAATAAGATCGTAAATTGCATCCACGATTCCGACATTGTAATCATAAATAGCCTGCGCAGCGGCCTCAAGGCTCTCTCCTTTTTCTTCGATAGCCTTGTCCATAATGTGCTCCGGAATATAACTGAGCATGGGATCAAGTCCCACAACTACGGGCGCATTGGTCTTTACAATCTTCTCAATCAATCTGCTGATCATTTCTTTTATTCTCCTGTTTGATTATATAAAATACGTAAACCGGCTTCGCTTATATGATTCCGGCATCCGCCATATCCGCAAGCATGCCCCTGTTCTTTATGTACTCCTTAAGTTCACCGGCCTTAACCCACTTGCATTCCACAAGATCCTCGGAAAGAAAAACGATCTCATCCTGAACTTCACACAGAAAGGCTATACCGAGGAATTTGTTATCGCCAAGCTTATAAACCCATGTATAAGGGATGGTGGCATCGGAACAGTAAATACCGGTTGCATCCTGAACATGTCTGAGGCATGCGTCCTTGGGGGTCTCGCCCTCTTCCATCTGAGTATCAAGGAATTCCCACTGATAAGGTTCATCAATCCTGTCATCATACCATTTCTTAACGATAAGGAAGTCCTCACCGCATCTGACAATGCCCTTTATCTTAACACCATACTTATCCATTATACATCCTCCTTACTTCTTTTTATCGGAACCAATATGCCGATCGCATCTCGTGAATATAGCCAAATCACTTCTTATCAGAGCCGATAAACCGCATTTTACCGGCATTGGCGCGCTTAACCTTGGGCGTTTCGCCGATTTCTATACCTTGCAGGGACTTGCTGAGCTTGGCGGCGCAGGCCGGGCAAAATCTTCCGTACCTTATCTCCGTGCCGCAATTCTCACATCTGATATAAATGTTTGAACCCTCGGGAATTTCGATTTTTCCCTGTCTCAGGTATGAATTTATTTTATCAAGGCTTACGCCTGTCGCCTGATTAATGACGATCGCAGGAGAAGGTCCGTTCTCAGCAAGAAAGGTCCTTATCTTACCGAAATCATCCATTTCAACATAGCCGCAGGATCTGCATTTATATTCGCCAAGGGCTACGTATTCAAGTTCTCCGCCGCATTTCTTGCATCTGGTAGGTTTGGGTTCCAGTTTGTATTTGTCAATTAAACTCTCTGCCATATAACTAAGCCTCTTCCTTGTTATTGTTCGCTATTGATCGCATAAAATCAATATCCCTGCCAAGTATTCTGACACCTTTGGGTTCAATGACATTAACCACACCACTGCGATATACAGCGCCGCTAAGGGCGTCGGCGCAGTCAATATCCATCATAAATCTCGCCTCCCTGTCGCCGTGATTAAGCAGGAAGATAAACCTTCCCTTATCACCGCATCTTACACAGGCCTCGATATCATCGGCCGCAGAAGCAACTTCGGGAATAATATGATCCTTGCAGATCTCTCCGAGAAAAGCCTTGTAGAAATCATCCGTACTCGATGTAGCTACATAAAATGCTTTACCGTTTCCGAAGCGGTTACAGGTAAGCGCAGGCGCGCCCGAATAGAAATCTTTGTGATATGTCGCGAGCACCTCAGCGCCTTCCGAATGTATTATATCACATATTATATTGGCCTCGTATGTCCTGTTATTATAGGTAAAGGAATTGGTCATTTCCGGAGGAAGCGCATCCTCTTCTTCTGCCCATATTCCCATAATATCGCGGATTTTACCCGGGTAGCCGCCCATGGTAACAAGGTCGGTTTCATTAACATATCCGGAAAAGAAGGTTGTAACGAACTTACCGCCCATCTTAACAAAATGGCGGATTTTTACGTCAAAATCATCCTTGATCATATACAGAACAGGCGCTATCACAACCTCATATTTACTAAGGTCCGCATCGGTTCCGATCATATCGACCGGAATCATAAGGCGGTTAAGCGCCCTGTAATATTTCCTTACCTCATCTAGATATTTCAGTCTGACCGAAGGGCCTGCGGAAAATTCGATCGCCCACCAGTTCTCCCAGTCAAAATACAAAGCAACCTTGGCATCGCTCCTTGCGCCGAGAGTAAGGTCTCCAAGTTTCTTAAGCTCTGCGCCTATTGCCGATGCCTCTCTGAAAACTCTTGTATTGGAAGTGCCGGCATGCTCTATTATCGCGCCATGATATTTCTCACAGGCACCGATGGAACGTCTCATCTGGAAGTACATAACCGTATCGGCGCCATGTGCAACCGCCTGATAACTGAGGAGTCTGAGCACACCCGGTCTCTTCGCAAGATTAAAGGGTTGCCAGTTGGTGACCGAGGGAGTTTGCTCCATAAGCGCAAACGGCCTTCCGCGGCCTATGCCTCTCATAATATCATGGGCCATGGACGTAGTCGTGTAATGATCGCTGTACATCGGATAATTGTCCCAGCTTATAAAATCAAGAATCGGGGCCCACTTGGCATAATCAAGGTCCTTGTACGTTCCCATCATATTTGTGGTTATGGGAATGTTCGGGGTGATCTTGCGCACCGCATCCACTTCAAGCTTGCAGCACTCGCTTATCCTTTCAGACATATAACGCTTGTAATCAAGGGAAATTCCCTGAAAGGTCGTTCCGTTCTCGCTAAAATGCTCCGAAAGCATATTGGGCGCAACAATATCTTCCCAATCATAAAATGTATGGCTCCAAAAGGATGTATTCCAGGCCTTATTAACAGCCTCTATGTTTTTGTAACGTTTCTTAAGCCACTCTCTAAAACCATTCTCGCAGTTCTCGCAGTAACATGCACCGCCATATTCATTGGCAATATGCCAGGCAACAATATTGTCATAATCCTTGTATCTCTCAGCTATATGCTGAGCAAGAAGAACCGAATATTTGCGGTATGTCTCGCTGCTCGGGCAGGAATTGTGCCTGCTGCCGAACTTCCTCTTCATTCCGTTAAAATCCACCCTCAGGATATCAGGATGCTTTCTGGCCATCCATGCAGGATGAGCCGCCGTAGAAGTGGCCAGGCAGACCTTAAACCCATTTTCCTTAACCATCTTCATTATTTTATCGAGCTTGTCAAAATTGTATTCATCCTCCGAAGGCTGAAGCGCTGCCCACGAAAACACATTGAGAGTAAGGACATCGACATTGGCCTCCTTAAGAAGCTTCATATCCTCCTCCCAGATTTCCTCCGGGAACTGCTCGGGATTGTAATCACCACCGTAAAGTATTTTACTGACCTTATCGGACGGAAGGATTCTGGATGAAGTGCGCATAAGCGCAGGATTTGAATCTCCTTCCCCTATTCTTACTTCTTCGGTAACCTGCTCACTTACCTTTTCGTTAGCCTTCTTACTGTCCTTCTTTTGCTTACTCATTCTCTCTCCTCATCAAGACTGCTTATTTTTACTTCCCATACCGGGCGCCACGCAATCACCTTGGAAGCGTCCGTTACAAAGTCCTCTGTGCCGTATTTTACGACAAAACGCTTATTCCCCGCATCGTACTCCCCGACGCTCCACTGAAGTATGCCGTTCTTGGTCTCATAGACATAAAGGCATCTGCTTGCAGGTCTGGGGAATCCCTTTTCTTTAACCATATTGAAATTCTCGAGCGGGATCATAAAATCCTTTTTGGCATCCGGCGTAACCTGTCCCTGAAGTTCCATAACCATACGCCTTGAACTTTCGAGGCGTTTCTTCGCCCTCTCAAGTTTTCTCATTCTAAGCCGCTCTCTAAGAGTAAGCTTGGGTTCTTCGGTTTTATCGTATTTGGCCGAGATCCTGTGCATACTCCATGCATAGCTCTCTATTACTTTGATCGCATATGTCACATTAGTGCTTCTGGTGAGCTCGCTCTGCACATGAAAGCCTTTAATGAATACCCTGTGATCGCCCTCAACCGTATAATTGTTATGGAAAAGGCAAACATGTCCCTTATTGTCAAGCGCTTTGATCCGCCATGTATCCTGCTTGTATTTTACCGTTACCGTATTCTCATAAATGCTTGTCTTCATTCCGAGATCGACATACATATATCTGAGCAGATCGATCGGAACCTGCATGTAACGGTAGAGTCTCAGATAGTCCTGCATCCTTGCAGGGTCCTGCGCTCCAAGTCTTACATACGCATAAGCGGCACAGTTCGGGCATTGATTCTTAAACCTCGGGTATTCATCAGTCTCCATCCTCTCCTGTTTGGGAATCCTGGCCGCGATCTTACAACCCATATCATGAACCACATCATCCCCGGCCCTGTATATGAATTTTATGGCATCAGCCCTGTTATCCTTCGGCTTCTTAATCTGCTTCTCGGGCTTCTTCTTTGCCTGCTTCTCGGGCTGCTTCTTTGCCTGCTTCTCAGGCTGCTTCTTTGCCTGCTTCTCGGGCTGCGTCTCTGTCTTAACAGCCGGTTTCTTCTTCCTGTGATAGTAATATCTCTTTTTCTTCTTGGCAGGATTTGCCAAAGAATTCTCACTCACAGATGTTTTGTTATCATCACTCATAAATAATCACAAATCTCCGTTATAATTTTACTGAATACAAATCATTATTCTTCGCTCTTGACGCCCTGATCGTCTGTCTCGGCGTCCCCGTTCTCATCATCGTCATCTTCCCTGGTCGCATTAAAGAGGCGCTCATTAAAATTGCAGACCGTATCATAGACATATCTGATCATGATCCTGATCGCATCCTGAGAAATAAGCATTTCCTTAAAAAACTGTGAGTATCTGAACATACACACGCCGTCCTCTGCCGAGAAATCATATGAACCGATGGTCAACTCATCATAATTAACACTCGTCATCTCACTTACAAATTTGCCGTAAGCCTTCTGCGGAACATCAAAATTCAACCTCGATAAGACCATAATGTACCCGCCTTCATAATTGACCCTGATATCAAAGCTCACATCGAAAGGATCACCTTGTACCTTAAAATAAAATTTATGTTTCTCGTCATCCTTATCGTAATGCTCCACCATACTGTCAACGGCCTCAGCAACCGTCGCATAAACCCTTTCTTCGTTCTTTCCCATACTATTTACCCTCACTTGTGCTGAAACCGATTGTCTTCTTACGCTCAAGCTTCTCGGAAAATTCTTTTTCCTCGCAAGCAGCCTTAAAATCATCCACGCAGAGCACTACCTCTCCCTGATCGGAAAGCTGCATTCTCAGAGCTGCCTTAGACCACGTTCTCTCGTAGAGATTACGCGCAAATCTCGCATTGGAGAACTCTTTGGAGTCGATATAATCCTTCGGAAGATTCATAAAATAATTCTTAACCTCGTCCTCAAGATAATTATCATACTTAAAATGCTTCTTAACCATAAGCATAAAGATCTGAGCAAGCTGTTCCTGCGTATAACTCGGAAACTCCAGGAGGAAAGGCATACGGCTTCTAAGTCCCGCATTACCCTTCATAAGCTGGTCCATATCATCCTTATATCCGGCCATAATAACGACCATATCATCACGATGGTTCTCCATCTCGGAAATAAGAGTCGTAAGTGCTTCACGACCGTAATCCGAGCCTCTGTCATCGCCCCAATACAGAGCATACGCCTCATCGATAAAAAGAACCGAACCATAAGCATCCCGGCATATAGCGGCTGTCTTCGGAGCAGTCTGTCCAACATATTCACCGATAAGGTCCCTCGCGGTATATTCAAAGAAATATCCGTTACGAAGGATACCATTCTCCTGGAATATTTTACCGACGATCCTGGCAACGGTCGTCTTACCCGTTCCGGGCGAACCCACGAAACGCATATGTATCGAAGGCCTGTCCATCTTATCATTTGCAAGGGAAAGCTTAACCTGAGCAACAATTTCCTTAAGCCTGTCGGCAATCTTCTCCATACCGATAAGCTCGGCAAGTTCGTCAAAACCTGTCATTGTCTTCTTGCTGAAAGTAGGCGCCAGATCAAGGATCTCATCCTGCGTAATATTCAGGATAGGATTCTCCTCTGTCGAATCGTTCTTCTCTATCTTCTTGTTAAAATTGCCGCTCTTAACCTCCAGTTCCCTCATTGCATCGGCTTTATTCTTAAGCCAGAGGATTTCCCAAACGACCTTATCAACGGTCTGCAGACCGTAAAATTTACCGTCGCTCTTCTCCTGCGCGATACGCGACTCAAATACTTTCCACACATCCGCATCGCCCTGATAACAGTACTTCTTAAGCATATCAACCGCATGTGCCTCAAGCTCATCAATGGTGAAAGGAAGCACGGCAACCTGCCTCATATAAAGTACATCCGAGAGCAGATTTAAAATATCCGTCCTCGCACCTATCTCGACAAAAGGAATCCTGAAGCAAAAAATATAATCCTTCTCATAATCAAGCAGCTCCGTAAGAAACTCCTTAAGCAAAGGGTATTTGCTTCTCTCCATAAAATCACTGATATCGAAACAGAAAAGGCTTCCGATAGCCTCCTCCGAATACAGGAGTGAAAGTACATCGCTGACTGACATTCCCCTGTCATCATCCTTCTTCTCGGAAAGCAAAATCTCGGTTATGCCGTTCTTGCCGTCAAAGAGCGAAAGCCCGGTAACAAGTGAATAAAACTTCTCAAGAGCAGTAGTAAGTCCGCATCCGTCATTAACGGAGAAAAGATAATTCTGAAACTGAAACGCCTCATAAGTCTTATTCTTCTTAACCTGCGGAGCAACCTGCACTATCTCATGGCACAGCTTCTTAAACTCACTCCAGCCGATAAGCGCATCAATATCGCTGAGTGCATCACTCTGCCCATCAGCCCCGGTTATCGTAATATCGATGATCTGGTCTATTTTATCCTTGGGATACATCTTCTCAAGAATCCTGTAGATCTTCTTCCTGATCTCATCTATCCTCTCATCCGTCCTTATATGCGCAGACAAAGTCGTAAGACTGCTCGACAAGATCGAATATGCCTCCTTATACTCCTCATCCAGCGTATTTGAAAGTCTCTTTACCGGGAGTTCTTTTTCATCCCTCTTGGTAAGCACCCAGTTACCGTCAAACTCTACCGTTAAATCCAAAAGTCCCATCGCCTGTTTTTCCTTTCAGTGACCGGCATAAAACACCGTTCACAGTTCAGGGCACAATAACCCTTATACTGTGATATTTTATCATATCAGGTGGCGGGAGTAAAGACTGATGGCATCCCGAAAGTTTAACGTACCAAAAAGGAGCGAGGCATCTAAGCTCCGCTCCTAAACATCCTTCGAATCACTCTTTACTTTATGCATGACACATGCCATCTTTATTGCACCTTCGTCCTGTCGCCCCAATACGCGACCATCATCGATCCGGGGCCGGTGTGGGCACCGATTATCGGGCTGATCATGCGGATTGATACTTCAAGAGAAGGGTCTGCTTCAAGGAGCATGGCCTTAAAATTCTTGGCTCTCTCAAGGCAGTTGCCGTGGGTGATGAAGACTCTGGCAGGCATAGCAGCGTCTCTGAGCCAGGTGACATGATCGAGAAGAGCGTGAAGAGCCTGCTTCTCGCCTCGTTTCTTGTCTATGGTTCTGAGGGTTCCGTCATTACCTAAAAAAATGATGGGCTTGACGCCGAGCATTGTTCCGAAGAAGGCTTCGGAAGCCTTGAGACGGCCGCCCCTTTTAAGATAGTTGAGATCATCAACCATAAACTCCATTACGGTATTGAGATTGATTGAGTTCAGGTAATCAGCGACCTCTCTTGCGCTCCTGCCTTCACTCCTCTGCTTTATGGCGATCTCGGTTATGAGACCCATACCACCGGACGCCTGAAGAGAATCAACAGGATAGATATGCGCATCCTTATATGTCTCTTCGAGCTCTTCCTTTGCTAGGTTAACATTGTCAAAAGTCTTGGTAAGACCGCTTGAAAGTGAAATATATATTACATCCGTGCCTTCCTTGAGGTATGGCTCAAAAAGTTCCATATATACATGCGGAGTTATCTGACTGGTCTGTGTGACGTCACCGTTTTTCTGTCCATTATAAAACGCCATAAGGATATCATCATCCTCGAGTTTCTCGCATACTCTGTCTTCATCTCCAAGCGTATAATTCATGGGGACGATTGAGATATCATTATCCATAAACACTTTCTTGTCAATATCTATCGATGCATCGGCAAAAATCTTAAATCCCATTATTCATTCTCTCCTGGTGAACCAACTTTTTGATTTAAGTAACAATCTGTTGCTTTTCTCACCATAATACATTATAATTACATTCAATGAGTAACACAATGGCCAATATCGGTATATGTGTTACTTTACTTGGGCACATAAGACCAAATCCCATAAAATAACCTGAATACGGAGATCATACTATGAAAATAGATGAGATGACCAAGAAAAACAAAACCACAGACCGGCGCGTTATAAGAACGCTAAACAGCCTTCACGATGCCTTTTTGGAACTGCTGTCCACTACCGATTTGAGTAAAATATCCGTAAGCGAGCTTTCACAAAAAGCAGGGATCAACCGCAAGACTTTCTATGTGTACTATTCCGATGTTGAGGATCTTCTCGAAGAACTCGAGACCAGACTTATAAGTAAGTTTATGCCGATCCTTGAGGGTATAAGAAACAGTCACGGCATAATGGATCCGTATGAATTCGTTAAGATTTTTACCTCCATAATCAACGAAGATGTAGAGGTTTACAGGCTGCTCAGCAAGAGACAGCTTCTTCCGCATTTTATTACAAAAGTAAAGGATATGGCAATTGATGTGTTTATCACACACTTCGATTTAGACAAAGAGCCCGATGCCATAAAATACCACTATTTCGTGGATTATACGGCCGCGGGCATCTTAAGTGTTCTGTCCAAATGGATTTCGGATCACAGTTCAATGACTCTTGAAGAATTCACCGATATTACAATGAGAATGTCGGTTAACGCATTCTATGGGCTGGTAGACAATAACTAGATCATAAATTTGACTGCGGCAGGGCCTTCGTAATCTGCCGCTATATAGCGTTCGCTCGAGAATTCCAAAGTATCCTGTGCTTTAATGATATTTCCGCTGATCGAGCCGCCGGTAAAGATCGTTTCCTTCTCTCCGTCGCTTATATATCCGAGTCTTATCTCACCGCCAAAGCTGGCGTCGAAAGAATCCATCTGAAAATCAGAGAATTTCTTGATAAGTATATACGGGCCCTTGGTAAGCTCTGCCATGGGCTTTCCTTCGTTATTGCATCTGATCTTGGTATATTCACCGGTCTGCTCAAGGCCGAGATAATCAAGGAATCTGACCTGTCCGTGAAGAGATTTAACGATTCCGTTCTTAAGCAATGCGCGCTCCTTCATGATGACGGTTTCGTCACTGTAAGGCACTCTCGGTATAAGGTCTATATCAAGCATATCGCCCGCAGCGCCCGTCTGAACCGAAGTCCATTCCTTGTATGTTGAATAACCGGGATATACCATCGCTCCGTTCGTTCTCTGCACATAAAAATCAAGGAATTCCCTTACGGTATCGCCGCAAAGGATCACGGGGATTCCTGTAAGGCTCGGCGCAGGTATTGCCTTAGCCCTGTCGCTGACAGTCCTTAAAGCTTCTCTTACTTTATTTGCAAGAGCCTCTGTATCCGGCTTGTCATACTCGAAACTGTTATAAAATTCAACATCCGCATTATCGTCCTTAAACTGAGTTACAAACTCACCCCTGTATACCCGGTGGGTGTATTCAACATCAGTACCCGATGAGGAAATGAGGCGAACCGTATAACGCTCGGTAAAAATTTCACACGAATTGATCCTGCTGCCCTTTTCGCCGCTGTCCTTAACGCTGTATATTGCCTGAGCGATCGCCTTGGCATCCTCAGCCACCGATCTGCAGCCGAATCCACTGCCTTTATCGCTTGTATGCGAAATTACTCCTGCGAGGTTAAAATAAGGATTCTTGATATGGACGGCAGCGCTGTATGCATCATCAAGCGCTTTGCGTATCTCTTCATCCGACATTCCCGGGTAAATATAAATATCCGTCTGTCCCCTGTATTTCTTGTCGCTTTCGAACACTCTGTATACCGTAACTCTTATTTCTTCGGTGTTACGGCCTCTTGTGAGATCGAGTTTATCGCCTATATAATAA
The DNA here is from genome assembly GCA_937885345.1 of uncultured Lachnospiraceae bacterium. Classification (GTDB taxonomy): domain Bacteria; phylum Bacillota; class Clostridia; order Lachnospirales; family Lachnospiraceae; genus Eshraghiella. Next base: position 14,586 of record CAKZZH010000026.1, read on the forward strand.
AGCTCCATCGCTTTACAGAAAGTGTCCTTGATAATATATTCGCCTATATTACAAGCTTTTACAGCTTCCTGTACCTGTTCTAAAATACCCATCTGTCTCTAACCTTTCCCATAACCGTTATATATTTTATCCAAGCCGGATCCTGGCTTTGATATAAGGACCGCCGTCCGAGACCTTCACCCATTCCTTATAGCCTTTGCCGCACATACCGCTTCCGTTAAGCACAGGAGTGCGACTCATCATGGAAATCGATTTGAGAAGATCGGGAACATATCCGGAAAGTACGATCGGCGAGAAAATCCTTCCGGTAAGCTTTCCGTCTTTGATCTCCCTGGCTACATTGACCATGCACTGGATACCCCAGTTCTTAGGGTCTTCCATTCCGCAGGTAGGATTGTCGAGAAGAAATCCATAGCTGACTGAAGCGATCATATCCTCTACCGAATCATTTCCTCCTTCAAAGAAGGTATTCGTCATTCTCGTATATGTCTTATGCGCATAATTCTGTCTTCTGCCGTTACCTGTGCAAACATCATTAAGTGCAAGTGCTGTCTGCATGTCATTGATCCCGCGCATAAGGATTCCGTTCTTAATGATCACGGTATCCGTAGCAAGATTGCCTTCATCGTCAAATTCATATGAAGCCACTTCATTATATGCTTTCGCACCGTCATGCATTGTTACTATATCGGATGCTACCTGCTTGCCTATATAGTCCTTTGCAAGCGCCCTGTCTTTAACGAACATATCCATCTCAACGCCGTGTCCGAATGCTTCATGCGCTATCATTCCGGTAACCTCAGGAGTACATACGCACTCGTATGTGCCGGGGGTTATTTTCTCGCTGTTAAGAAGCTCCAGCGTCGCAGCGGAAACCTTCTTAACATCAGCTCTTATAAGATCGAGGACATCAATACCCTCCATACTCGAATAGCTGGTAAAATAATTCTTTATCTCCTCATCCCTTGCCACAAGCATTCCGAGCCTTCCTGTAGTCCACATCTGTGTCTGTGTCAGTTCCTTAGCTTCCGAGAGAAAATATTTGGTATATTTCTGATAAGAAAGTCCGGTTCTGCAATCAAGTATCCTCTCATCCGTTTTCAGGCCCACTTCCCTTGCCTGCGAAAGTCTGTCGATAATATACTCATCGGTATATTCTTCCGGATCGAACCTCGCGCTGTATTTGTGATCCAGAGTCATTTTCTCTTCACTTACGGAAGGATAGGTATTAACGTCCATATCCTCCGTCTTAACGAAGAGCTTGGATATTTTATCGACGATGGTACTGATGCTTTCCTCATCAAGAGTGTTAAAAGCATACTCAACATATCGCTTACCGTTATGTGCTTTGATAACATATCCTCTTGATGTAAAGTAGGGGTTCTGCTCAGCAATTATTCCCTGTGCGGAAACGGAGTAGGTCTTACCCTTGCTTTCCATCGCAAGAATACTTGCATAGGGATAAACCATCCATACTTTAGACATCAGATTCTTAATAAGTTCCTTGTTCATTGCAATAACCTTTCTTTTAGTTGCTGAATACAACCTTCTCCGATTTAAATGCTTTGGCAACGAGATACGTGAAGAACGCCGCAAATCCAAAGGTAGAAAATACCGACAACAAATACTGAACAGCCGTTATATCCTGAGTGAATATGCCTTTGAAGGCAATTCCGACATTGTATATCGGTATCAGATAAACAAATGTGGAGGGTGATGAGTTGTTGTACATATTGATAAGCCCGAACACCATAACCACAATGTAAATCGGTGAAATGTATGACTGCGCTTCCTTAACCGTCTTGGCATGAATCGATACAAGGGCAATAACGGACACATAGAGAAATACCAGTCCGAATACCAGAACAAACACTCTCAAATACTGTCCGGCATTAAATGCAAGCGAAATGCCCAAATCCAGTCTTGCGGCAAACGAACCGCCGACAAGCATAATAACAAGAAGTATTATAAGATATACGCACGCAGATGCCAGAGAAAGAAGCGTAAGTCCGATGATTTTACCGAAGGCGATCTCTATACGCTTAGCAGGAGTCATAAGAAGCGCCGCAAGCGTGCCTCTCTCCTTTTCGCCCGTAAAGGCGTCAACGCCCAACGACATAGCTCCCGCAAAGAGCAGCACTGTTATAAAATACGGCAGGAATGCCCCGATCATTTTACCGGATGCTACCTTATCATCCTGAATAACACTGTCATCGCCTTCAAGTTCTCCGTCTGTCGCATTCTCCGTAAATACAAGAGTCTTCTCTACCGAACCGAATTTCTCAATGATAAGATAATTTCTGTACTCCGAGAGCGCCTTTGAAATATACAAATAAGAAACATCGTAATAATCATTGGAAGGATTATAATACGTTCTTACGTCGGGCACTTTATCGGCCGCAACATCCTCTTCAAAAGTCTTCGGGAAGACAACAAGTACATCAGCACGCATGTCAAGTATGTCAGACTTAATGTCTTCGATCATGCTTTCATCCGCATAATTGATCACAGTGGACTCGCCGTCCTCAAGCATCTCTGCAAATGCAGCCGGCTCATTGACAACATATATCTGTGAAACATGCTTTGTCTGGTCACCTATTATAAAATAAGCGATAAGCGCAATTAACGCGATAATAAAAACAACCATAATAACAGGAAGGATGAAGAGTGAGAAGATCATCTTCTTGTCCTTAAAGACACGTGCAAATTCCTTATTCATGATCATTTTTAATGCTCTCATGCCACGCCCTCCTTATGATGAATCTTGTATAATTCGAAGAACGCGTCCTCAAGATCTCTTGTATTGAATTCCGAGTATATCTCCTCGAGAGTACCCTCATAAACCTTGCTTCCGTCGATAATGATACCGATCCTGTCGCAAAGCTTCTCGGCCTCCGACATTATATGCGTGGAAATTATTACAAGCTTGCCCTCATCCTTGAGTTTCTTAAGATAATCCGTCACAAGCCTTGCCGTAATAACATCCAGACCGCTTGTGGGCTCATCAAAAATAATAACATCCGGATCATGCACAAGACATACCGCGATGGCGGCCTTCTGCTTCATACCCGTCGAAAGTTCGGAGACTTTCTTGTTCTTATATGCATCAATTCCGAAATAACCGAATAATTCTTCCTTACGACTCTGAATCTGCTCATTGGTCATATTGTGAAGTTTTCCGAAGAAATCGAACAGATAATCCACCGTAAACTGTGGATCGAGATTGATATCATTGGTAAGAAAACCAATGACCGATCTAACCTTCTCCTCCTCTTTTACGGTATCATAACCGTTAACCTTAATCTCCCCTGCACTTGGTGTAAGAAGTGTTGCTATACACCTGAGAGTCGTTGTTTTACCTGCGCCGTTCGGACCGAGAAGACCGTATATCTGTCCATCGAATGCCTTAAGCGAAACATCTCTCGCGGCAACAATGATGCTTTCCTTCGTCTTACGCTTATTCATCTGTACGGACGAAAGTTTGTAAGACTTCGTAACTGAATTAACCTCAATCATCGCTTCACTCCTTTAAAATATTTCAATGAACATCATGTATACTACACTACACTATCCTGTTTACACAATAATGCTATCCTATAATATCATTTTTTAGTTAATATTTATATCGGAATTAAGTAATATTTTATTTGATTTAAGGTAAATTTGTACTATTTTGCTAAAAATGTTATAATCCTATCGAAAGTTGAACCGCCCATCATCGTATGCCCGATTACAGCTTAATCTTTATTCAAGGAGGCGGAATAGTTATGAAGAAATTACTGGCTTTAATACTCACTTTTATTCTTGCCATGTCTATGGTTGCATGCAACGGATCTTCAAACCCGAAGGACGAGTCAATTACTATCAGCATTGCATCACTCAAAGGACCTACATCGATAGGCCTTGTCAATCTCTACAACAGATCAGACAATAATGAGACGACCAACAAATACAATTATACGATCGCAGGAGCGGCAGATGAGATATCGCCCAAGCTTATCTCGGGAGAAATCGACATAGCAGCAGTCCCTTGTAATCTTGCTTCCGTACTTTACAACAAGACTGAGGGAGAGGTTGTCGTAGCTGCCGTTAACACGCTCGGCGTGCTCTACATCCTCGGTAAGAATGTTACGGATATTAATGCCGAGGATCCTTCCCTTGAGTCTCTTAAAGGCAAGACAATATACACAACAGGTCAGGGAACCACACCTGAATATACTTTAAGATATCTGCTTCAAAGCGCCGGGATCGATCCCGATAAAGATGTGACCATCGAGTTTTTATCTGAAGCTTCTGAAGTTGTCAGTAAAATATCCACCCTCGATTCTGCGGTTGTAATGCTTCCTCAGCCCTATGCAACCGTTGCGATGACACAGGATGAAAACCTTAAGATTCTCTTTGATGTTACAAACGAATGGAACAGATTAAATACCGACAGCACCGTTGTTACAGGTGTTGTAGTTGCAAGAAAGTCTTTTATAACGGAGCACGAGGCCGCTTTTAAGGCTTTCCTTGAAGAATACCGGGAATCTGCCGCTCTTGCAAATACAGATGTTGAAGGCACTGCGACTCTTGTTGAAAACTATGACATCTTTAAGGCCGCCATCGCCAAGAAGGCCATTCCTTATTGCAACATAGTCTATATAGACGGCACTGATATGAAGAATAAAATCTCTTCATACCTCACCGTTCTGTTTAATGCAAACGCAGCATCGGTCGGAGGCACTCTCCCGGCCGATGATTTCTACTACATACCTTAAGATGCGCCGGCAAGCGCCTCACATACAGGAGATATCATATGAAACAAAGCGGCAAGGATAACCGGATATACATGATCATATCTATTGCGATATGGCTTATTATCTGGTTTCTTGCCGCTAATTATATAGATAATGAGGTATTCCTGCCTTCTCCTGCGTCTGTTCTTACATCGCTCGGTACCCTTGCCGTAACGCCGCAGTTTTATCTGACGATTCTTAAAACCCTCGGCGGGATTGCGCTGGGCTTTCTTATCGGCTTCGTTTCGGGCCTTCTTCTTGCCTGGCTTTCCTCTCTCGCCGCTCTGCTCTATGAGATAATCTCTGTTCCCGTAAGGCTTATTAAATCGATCCCTGTTGCCTCGATCGTAATACTTCTTCTTGTATGGCTTGAGAGTAAGCATCTTTCCACCGTTATTTCAGCAATGATGGTGCTCCCTCTTATCTATCAGGCAACTATCGGAAGCATTAATGAAACCACCGCCAAAATGGGTAACAACCTCAGAATATATTCACTGAAATACAACCGCAGACTGTTCTATGTCTACCTTCCCGAGCTTAAAAGTCCCCTGCTGAGTGCCTGCACGGTTGCGGTAGGATTTGCTTTTAAATCAGGAATTGCCGCGGAAATCATAGGACTTATCCGCGGCAGTATAGGTAATGAATTATATTTATCCAAACTCTATCTCGACATTCCCACGCTCTTTGCATGGACCGTCGTGATAATCATCGTTTGCTTTGCTTTTGAGAAGCTGATCCTTTTGATCTTGAAGCTTGCATTTCGTCATAAGTAAGCACATCCATAAGATCAAACTCACTGTACACATCATCTGCGTCTCCAAACACATCCGAGAACTCGTCATATTTTCTCTTGCGCTTAATACCGGCAATTATAAGCGTTATTGCAAGCGCAATAAGGAAAAGTACCAATGAACCGAACGATATCAATGCGCCTTTGAAGAAGCCTGGCGTATGATATTCAAGCTCAATTGTATGTAAGCCCTTGGTAAGATCAAGCATTATAAGGGATTTGGCAAATAATCCGGGCTGCGTCTCTTCTCCGTCAACCCGCACGGTCCAGCCCTCGCTGTAAGGGATCGTAATAAGGAAGGGTGAATCCTCGCTTATATCGACCGTTCCCGTTATATGATCCTCCTTAAAATCAGTGATAACCATCTGATCCTTTGAAAGGACCTCATACATTTTCTCTGCGGCACCGGGAATTACGGTTGCGGCAATGGTCTTGATATCGTCTTTGTCGTTATTGTAGACATTAACCTCTATCTTAACTTCATCACCTTTTTTAAGTTCTCCGAGATCAACGGTCTTTCTCTCGTGGTCTCCCTCGAAGACAAGTTCATCATTGACAAAGGCCTGGACATATTTTATCTGGCTGCCCTTAACATGGAAAATAAATTCACCGCTGCTCTCAATCGTTCTCGTAAATACTCTGCAAAGGTCTTCTTTATCCTCTTCATTGACATAAGTCATATTCTTCTTGGAATAGAAATTGGAGCCGATAATATCGTAGCAAAGAGAATTCATTGAATCAAAGATATTTGAATAATCAAGGAAATCGACATTATCCGCCATATCCTGAGGAATGGCATATCCAAGAGAAAGCGTATACTTATTCTCATATACATCAATCTGCCCGACAGTCTTTACATACTCATACGCAGAGGAATTGATCTGAAGATCTTTCGTGTAATAGTATCTGACGCCCATAAGCATATCGGTAAACGCATTCTCGCCGTAATATATGCAATAATTAAGTCCGGCATATCCTCCAAGTGCCTTATATAAAGGCGTCAAAGAATAGTTATGGAAAGTATTGAACATCGTAAGATTGTTAAGCCCGTACATCGTCGCTTCATTGATAACCGACAAATGCCCGATATTTCTCATATATTCGCCATATTCGGCAAGCTTGTCCAGCGTAAAATCATCCATCAGATGATATTGCATATATGACTCGAATTCCCGCTCCTTACTGTTATATGTCTCATCCAGCTTTTCTCTGTAAAATCCGGGTTCCGCGGTCGCTTTGATCACCTGAAAATCTTGTACATATTGACCGTAATCTCCCATCAAAGTTCCGGATGAATCAAAAATCCCGAGCACAAACATGCTAAGAAGTTCGGTAAAAGCAAGGAATTTATACAGAAATCCTCTGATCTTATCATTAATGACAATCGTCATAACCGCATTATAAACAATCGCAACGCTAAGGCTTACAACGCAAGGGATCATAAGATCATAATTAAATATCCATGTACAGATGCAGAATACAACATATATGGAGGTGCCGATAATGTATCCGAATTTTCTTGTTTTTTCGGTCTCCTTCACGATAAGCTCCGCCGCCATCGTGATCAGCATAAAGATAAGCAGATACGAGAATCGGTTCGGAATACCGTTCTGCTCGTGAAAACCGTGCCACACAAAGCTAAACGGCTTTAGATTAAAGCTGATGATTATTATCGCAATGATAACGGCGTATCTGATTTTGGAGGAAAGCTTTATTTTACCGCAAGTAAAATAACTGAGTGCCATCACGCATACAAAAGTGGTACAGAAAACATTGGCAAGCTGCCTGTCAAAATTGATCCCCACGGCAGGCACACCAAGAAGCAGATTCTTAAGCGACTCAAAATAAGTGCCGTAGAACGAGAACTCCGGTAAGCTCTCACTTGATATCGAACTGCCCGAAAGTGAGCCGAGTATCGGAAGAAGTATCACTGCACTCATGCCGATCGCAAGAAGTGATGAAATCCCTATTCTAAGGAATTTCTTCATAAAATCACCAAAGGACTTGAAATTGTAAGTAAAGAAATACATCAATATAAAGACGCAGCTCATATATCCCATAAAATAGCTGGTCATCACAAGTATCGTAAGAAAAATCGTATACGGATACCACTTGGGATTCTCATCCCTCATAAGAATATCCAGTCCGTACATAACGAGCGGAAACATTAGGATTCCGTCCATCCACATAAGATTCCACATATAACCCGTAACAAAGCCGCCGAGCGCATATATGGACGAGAACAAAACAACATTTGCCTTTGACAGATCGGGGAATCGGTTCTTTATAAACACTGAAAATGTTCCGCCGGCAAGGCCTATTTTAAGTATGATCAGGAAGTTCACCACATATGCGATGTTTTCCTTTCCAAACGGTAAAATAAGCAGATTAAGCGGCGATACGAGATAATAAGAAAATACCGCATAAAAATCAAAACCCATGCTGCCGGCAAAAGAATAAAACATACTCTTGCCCTGCGTAAGTACATCGTAATATGCGTTAAAAAAAGGAATATACTGCTCAAAGCAGTCATTGGCTATATACCCGACTCTGCAGGCTATAAATGCAACAAGTGCCAAGATACCGGCAACGGTAAATGGCACGAGAAAACTGATAAACACATGTAAATACTTTTTCATAACAAGTCCTACCCGGTTAATTACGAGCCAAAGGCGGTATAGTCTTAAACTGATTACGTCCATGCTCCTTGGCATAATATAAAGCTTTATCCGCTTGCATGTAAATATCCGAATACTCCTCTATTCCATCGGTATATGCAACACCTATACTGACTGACAAGTGAACAGATTTGCCTTCGGCATCGAAGTCCCTATCCATTTTCTCATTAAGAGCATGCGCAAGTGCCTCAACCTCTTCGGTGGATTTGTATTCACCAAAGAATGCGATAAATTCATCACCGCCATACCTTCCGAGATAAGCTCCGGCAAGAACAACTCTCATCGCACCTGCAAGAGTCTTAAGCGCCTCATCACCCGCAAGATGTCCGAGAGTGTCATTAACATTCTTGAAATTATCCATATCTATAAGCATAAGCGCGCCGTCGGACTTTCTCGGACGCTCCTTCATAAATTCGTCAACGATCTCATCAAAGGTTCTTCTGTTATACAGACCGGTAAGACCGTCTTTCTTGGAAACGTTTTCATAGGTCTCTCTCTCACGTTTCTCAACATAGAGTTGCTGAACGAATTTCTTCTTGTTTTCTTCCTCTTCCTTAAGCTTACTAACGGCATCATGATATTCATCCATCTTCGTATTGGCCTCTATAAGTTTGTTCCTTACAATGTTAAAAGAATGGCTCAGATGATATATCTCCTCGACATTGGTCTCAACATCAAGCGGTGCCATCTCGGCATAGGATTCTTCAAACAGGCCTGCCCAATCCGCTATCTCGTAGATGGATTTGGAGATCTTAAATGTATTAAAATACATAAGATATACGGCAAGTAAAATAAAAGCTGCAAATGCGACAATACCGATCACTTCACATACGCTGATAAAAAAATGCTTGTCTTCATACAATTCATTGGCATAATCAGCCTCATAGGCCATCATGGTATTGATGTCCCTGCTGCAGGCGGTAACTTCGGAAATATAGCCTCTTGCAGAAACCAGTGACAAATCCTCCATATCGGTAAGGAAAATAAACTCCTCGATCGCTTTCATATGCTTACGTATGGACTCAATCATTTCCTTAACAGATTTGGTTGCATTGGCATATTGCCCAAATCGGAGCGCCGTAAAAGACTGCTGCGCAGTGTTGTAATTGGAGCGTGCGGCATTAAGCTGCTCTTTCTCGCCGCTTGAAATGTATTCTGAAAAAGCGCTGGAAAAATTGTCGAAATCAACAGAATAGTCGGAAGAAGCACTGAGCACATCGGCATATCGCCCCATTGAACTGCTGTAACCGATCACACAATTAATGAGGCAAAAAGTAAAACATGCTACAAGAAGAAGCATGATAATCGTGATTATATTAATATTTTTCTTTATCGAAATCCTCTTGACGGATGCATCAAAATTCTCGTCCACGATCTCCACCCCAAAAAGCATATAGAGTACTTATTTCCATACATTTTAATAGTATCACTTCGAACCGATTTAATCAACCTCATATTTTGTAATATTAGGATAAACGCATCAATTTAAGGTTGACATTTACAAGTTTTTGTTGTATCGACCTCTTTTTTGTGGTATAATGTATTACATAG
>CAKZZH010000027.1 GCA_937885345.1 uncultured Lachnospiraceae bacterium
GTAGGGGAAATTTACGTAAAATACAGCCCGCTTGGAAACAACGGGCTTGAGGAATTTCTTCATAACGAAGGAGCGGAAACTGTTGTTCCGGGCGTTTTGGATTTCTGCTATTACTGCATTTACAACAGCGTAAACGACTATAAGCTTTACGGCATGAATAAAAAGAGCATTCATATCTGGAGGCTTGCGAAAAAATTCGTCGAAAAGCTCAAGGATGATATGAACGAAATAATAGCTTCAAGCGGGCATTTTCAGGCCTTTTCCTCTTATGGGCATCTGATTAAGCTTGCACAGGAGACAAAGCTTGTCGGAACAGGCCTTAAAATGGGCGAAGGCTGGCTCCTCCCGGCGGAAATGATGGAGCTTTGCGATATGGGCGTGAACAATATAGTATGCACTCAGCCCTTCGGATGCCTGCCCAACCATATCGTCGGCAAGGGCGTCATCAAAGAACTGCGCGCCGCTTATCCGAAGTCCAACATCATCGCCATCGACTACGATCCGGGCGCTTCGGAGGTTAATCAGCTTAACCGCCTCAAGCTGATGCTAAGCAGCGCAATCCGTAAATTATAGATCACCTATCATGCTCTTATACCTCTCTTCAAGGCTGGGCAAATGCCTGTGAAAATCCTCGACACGGATGTTTTCACCGATAAGTATTTTTAGGAATTCATCCGTCGAGAGAGATTCGAATCGGATATCGTATTCGCCCGGAGCTATCACATCAAATGAATAATTGATACTCTCACCGCGCCCACTGTTATCTTCAAGGCATTTCTCAGCCTTCGTGATATCGGGCGTTTTGAGATAGAAATCATTCGATACGACAGTCGGATCATCGGGGATCAGGATACCGTCTTTAAGATAAAAGAGCCTGTCAGCTACCATCTCCATCTCCTGCAGGATGTGACTTGATACGATCACGCACGCATTATATTCATGTGCCATCTTAAGGATATATCCTCTTGTTTCGATGACACCGTTAACATCAAGTCCGTTGATCGGCTCATCAAGGATTATAAGCCTCGGATGGCCCACAAGCAGGCGGCACATGCCAAGTCTCTGTTTCATTCCCATTGAATATCTGCGGACTTTAATGCCCGCGGCATCTCCTATCCCGAAGGCAGACATGTATTCCTTTATATCATCCGCAGTCTCATCACTCCCGTATGATCTTACGGCTATCATCATATTCTGGAATCCGGTCAGATTATCATAGAATTTGGGTTCTTCGATCACTGCGCGGATGTTCCTGAGCTTATCGCAGTAATCGTGCTTGGATGACATACCGCATATCGCAATGCTTCCCTTTTCATAATCGGTAAGTGAGCAGATGCATCTGAAAAAAGTCGTTTTACCCGAACCGTTTGCGCCGACTATACCGACGATCTCCCCTTCGTATGCATCAAGATCTATACCCTTAAGGACTTCCTTGGATGAATAATTCTTATATAACTGTGAAACCGATAAAACAGGTTCGGACATCATTATACCTCCTCTACTATCCGGCCGGTCATTTATCCTTATTAACCGTAAAATTCCTGACAGCCGCAAACATTATAAGCGCAGTTACTGCAAACGTTCCGGCGACCGCCGGTATCAGACGGACATTATCATATTTCAATACTCCGTTCCAAAACTGTGAAAGATCAAACCACGTAAAAGGAATATACCCCATAAAATCCAGTTTAAAATAATCCGCCATATGTATCAGTCCTTCCGTCATGATCACGTAAGCGATTATTATCACAGTGGATATGATCTCGGTCCTTTCACTGATCTGCGTCAGGCAGATCGCAAGTATTGAATAGATCATGATCTCCGTAAGCTTAAGGAAAAAGTTTATTATCAGATACGGTATGATCGGAACGGCAAAAAGCTTTGTGTTCCACCCGGCTATCATATATATCAGCCCGCCGCCGTACATCATCCTGCCCGCTGCGAGAAGAATAAGGACAAGGATCAGGATCGTTATTGCCGAATATATGCATAATGCGATAAATTTCGAAAACCATATCTTATTCCGGCTGTGCGGGATCGTAAAAATAAGATCCCTTGTCCTCATCTTGCGTTCAACTGCGATACTGCCGATTGCCGCAAGTATCACCGCAATACCGACAACGATCATAAGATATGATGAATTGGCGAGAAAATATGAATACTCTCCATATGTCGCATCCGGCATATCATGATCCAGCCGGTATTTGATCTCGCTGCACCTGTTGGTATAATAGAGACGCATCCGCTCAGATATCGTATCATCATGTGAGTCATCTTCAAGTATCGATATCGCATTCTCATACTCTGCCATAAGACGATGCTTCCAGTCAGAACTGTCATTTTCATAATTAATGAGCGGTATCCCGTATTTCAACCGCATATCACGTGTCTCATCATTCAAAACGGCGATCCTTACATAACTCTCCCAGTCTTTTGAAATAACGATGTTCCAGTAGTAATCCGCTTCCGTTTCATCAGCAGAATACTTATATGCTTCAAGCACGACTGCACGCCAGTCCATATCACTTATGTTGTTTTCCAGCCTGTATTCGATAGCTTTCCTTTTTCTGGTATACTCGATCTCCGTATCAGGATCGGCATATCCGTTCTTTTCCGTTGTGTTGATTTCGTCTAATTCACTTTGCAGATGTGATTTCCAGAAATCATCCGAATATAAATATCCGATCTGTTGTTCACTTATCCTATTGAATATGAGCATGTAGATCGCAACCGATCCAATAAGAAAGAGTGCAGTGATAAGGATCCGGATATTATATCTTGATTTTATCCATTCATTTCTGATAAGTCCTGACATTTTCATTCCTCAAAATATATTTTGATCAATTATCTTTATTGGCTGTAAATGTACGGATACAGGCAAATGTAAGCAATCCTGCCGAAATGATAAGTCCTGTCAGCGACCGCGTAAAATCCACATAATCATACTTCGGAGTACCGGTCCAAAACTGCGACATATCAAACCAGGCAAAAGGAACATATTTGAAGAAGTGGAGTTTAAAACGTATTGCAAGAAACATAAAGCCGTAAGCGCCCATTATGTACAATATAACCGTAAATACCGATGCACTTTCGGGATGATCGAATGCGGATATCATAAGTATCGCAATAAGCGTATATATCCATATTTCAACAAGTCTGAGCATGAAGTTTACGAACACATACGGCACAATGTTCATTGAAAAAAGTGAAAAATCGTATCCGGAAACTCCATAAACGAAATCGCCGCCATATAACGTTGCACCGACGATCAAAACAAATACAAAAAGAAATACCGTTAAAATAAGGGAATACAGAATGACCGCAATAAATTTGGACAACCAGATCTTAACCCTTGAATGCGGCGACATAAAAAGCAGCTCCGTTGTCTTGTTCTTTCTCTCAACGCCAAAGCAGGAAACCGCCGCTATGATAACCATGAACCCTACGATAGTCATAAGATGCACCGATAACTCAAGATAATCGGACGCATCACCTACAAGCGGCATAGAGAGATCATTTTCAATACGAAACAGCATTTCGTCGGCATCATTCGATAGGCCGGTTAACTGTCTGTCGGAATACAAGCTACCGTCATAATCCTCTCCGCGCAGTATACTCTTTTCGTCCTCATAATACCTGTCGATCGCAATATGTCTCCAATCATTTGATGCTCCCTCGTTATAAATTATCGGGATATCATATTTTATACGCAGCGCATATATGGTGCGTTTAAGCTCAAGCATCTTATCTGTGCCGGTATAAGGCTCATATTCCTGCATATCCATACATATTTCTTCATCCAGAAAATTCAAAAAATCCGCATTTGTTCCGGTTGTAATTATATCCCATAATACGCTTAGTCTTTCGGGATCGTTGTAAGAACTGTATTTATCTATTGCATAATATCTCCAGTCAGACCAGTCAATATCATTATCAAGAATATATTCAAGAGCCTTGATATTGCGCGCGACCGTCGCAGGATCATATAGCATGGAACCATTTTGTTGATATTCAAGAAATTCTTTCAATTCGTCTTCGGTTGTTGATCTGACATCTTCATGACGCGGCGAAACGGAAACATACCTGCAATCATAAAGAATCGTTTTATGCACAACCGTATATGCAATGATACAAAGTATGAGTATTATCATTGCCGTAATTATTTTATTAGAAAATAAAGCCTTTTGCCATTCATTATGTATCAGTTTGATCATACCGGATGTATCATACCTCCATGATGCTCAAAGCTTATCAATGTTCATTCTTCCGGATACAAAGAATCTATGCCTCGTATTTCTCTACCTACAATATACCACCTGCCGTTTGCTCTCTTTAAAGTATACTCTTCCCTGCTGTATGAAATCGTTGCAAAGAGAGGCTTATCATTTTCATCCAGTAATCTTACATACGCTTCCGCACTTATAACTGCATCCTCAAGATACACATGACAATATGCTATTTTTACTTCGATGTTGAAAGAATGGTAAGCAACTGATGCAGTTGTTTTATCTATTCTATCTTTCAAAAAATCTTTTGCATAGTTGGTCTCATATAAATATATGTCCGAATCTTTGATCATATACTTTGAATAAATCTCATCAACACGATCGTACAATGCCTGTTTTTCTTCTTCAGTGATCGTGTCATCGTAGTATGAATCAGGTAGGCAATAAACCAGGTATCTGTCATAGACAAAATCATCAATCAAATCTAAAATATTTTTCTTCTGAGTATTTATGTATATGATCACCGTTGCTACAGATATGACGGCGATTGCAATAATGATAAGCCATATTTTTTTCTTCTTTGTCATTTTAAGTTTGTTCCCTTAATCCTCAGAACATGTATTGAAATTATTTCCATCTTGTATGTACCTGAGCTTTCAATAATGTCCTTCATGCACCACTGCACATCCTTCCTTGCATTTGAATGTGCCGATATATAATGATTCGGACATGTGCTTGTAGTAACGACCTTCGAACAGATAACAGCATGCTCCGCAACTTTATCTGAAGTAGTATTATCCCAGTCAAAAAACAATACATCTCCAAGACATAAACCATTGCAGTAATTCAATTAAACTATACCCCAGATAATGGACACGGCTTTTGGTTAGGTCGGCATCACATCCC
>CAKZZH010000028.1 GCA_937885345.1 uncultured Lachnospiraceae bacterium
GTCTTAACCCGCCGGCAGACAAGAGTTTCAAGCGCTGTACATTTAACGAGATTTTATGTATAATGACCTTTGTAAAATACACAATACAGGGCAAAAGGGCAGCATTATGGCATCATACAAAACCTATGAAGAATATGTCAAAAAAGACCCCGGGGCACGACGTTCAAGACAGAGTGTGCACCGTTCCATTCAGATGGGAACTTTTCTGATAATAGTATGCTGCTTTGCTGTCGTGATATCCGCGAGAATTCAGCACAGAAACAGTTTTGTATACAGCGACCATCAGGAAGAAACTGCCATAAATATCGACGATTACGGCGTTACCTTTAAGCAGTTCGGCTATTATGTCATCGAAACGGAAAGAAGGATCAATCAGGAAGCGCTCGCTTATGATTACGACAATCCTTCCAAATACTGGAAACTCTATCTCAAATCCGGCGAGCAAAGTGCCTATATCAGCACCCTTGCCAGGGAAGAGGCATATATGGAATGTGTTGTGGATTTTCTGTATGCAGATGAAGCGATCGCAAACAATTACGGCCTTACGGACGAAGACCGTAAAGCGGCCCGTAAAGAGGCTGATGATTTTATCTCTCTTATGACCGAAAGGGCAAGAACCGTTACCGGCCTTACGGATGAAGACATCTACAATATGGCGCTCAGAAAGCAGCTTGCAACCTCATACGCCAACTATCTTCTCAAGAACACGGACTGGTCCGACAATGTCCTGTCTCCTTCAAGCAGAATGAATTATAACGGCGATTATTTTCAGGACACGATCCTCGCCGCACACAAAGTAAGCAAGGGCAGTCACTTTGGCTCGATAAAATTCGGAACCGTCACGGTGAACTAGCGCCCAATAAGCATAACAAAAAGCTGTATGCATTCGCATACAGCTTCATGTTTGTCAACAGAAATTGTTACCCTATGTCCACTATGGACATCCAGCACAATGTAGGACATTTTAATACCCACTGCCCTGGCATATGGGATTTTACGAAAAAGGCTATTTTATCAGCCCTTCCAGTCGAATTGTTGACCAACCTGTTTTTCCGCATCGGTAAGGACATTGTCGCTCCTTAGAGCCATATAATAGTCACTTATCTTTTGCTTTAGTTCTTCCATCGAAGATGCTTTGATTATCGTCTTCGAAAACGCCTTTGAGCTTTCCGAAGCCTCGGTTGCAGCATCGGTCTTGGATGCTCTGGCCGCTTCGATCCGCTCGTTAAGCTGCTCCTTCTGAGCTTCTTTGGCTTCTGCCTTGGCAGCTTCCCTCTTGGCTTCACGCTTCTCTTCGATTCTTTCCTTCTGAGCCGCAAGAGATTCGTCGATAACCGCAAAATACGATGCATTTCCCTTGTCATCGAAGCTCATTCCGATTGACTCAACCGGATTACCGCTATCGGCAAGTTCCTGAAGCATCGCGGGTATCTGCTTTGAGGCCGCTTCGATCTTGGACTCATAGTCTGCTCTGAAATCTTCATCCGTTGCCATCTTCTCAACTTCGGACTCACCAATAAGAACAACCGTCTTGCCCGGTGTGGCAAAGCTGGCTGCATTGGCTTTGGCAAATTCCTTCTTGTCATCGCTTACAAGCACGAATTCCATATTGGAATACTTCTTGGTAAGGGACTCGTAATACTTAGCCGCAGTGTCTGTCAGCTTAGCATCACCGAAGGTCTTGCCCGATATCTTCTTTTTCGAAGTGGATTGAGTGGACGAAGCATCCTCGGTCGTGTAATTACCTGAGACATAATTGCCCGAAGAAGCCACATTATTAAGATAATCGCTCATAACCATACCTCCTTGTATATTTTATCGATTAAAGACATATTCGCAAATCCGTTTGCGCACTTGTAGTATGTCTTATCTCTTATATCGGAAACAGGGGTAAAATACTTTACCCCTGTTTCTCAAATTCTCCTAAAATTTTATAAAGAACTTTGTATAACGCTTTCGCCTCATCCGGTTCAAGATGTACACAGCCGCCAATCTGTAAAGGGATGCCGACAGCCCGATCCTTAAGCTCATCACCCGTTTGGGTAATGGTCACTATAAGGACGCGCTCATCTTTCTCGTCACGCTTTCTGTCTATATAACCCTTGCTCTCAAGTTTCTTGAGAACAGGAGTCAACGTGCCCGAATCCAGAAACAGCATGCCGCCGAGATCCTTTACACTGATGCTCTTCTTTTCCCAGAGCACCATCATAACCAGGTACTGCGTATATGTAAGATCCAATTCCTCAAGTAAAGGAGTGTACCGCTTCACAATTTCCTTGGATACCGCATAAAGCGGAAAGCAAAGCTGATTACCGAGTTTTAGTGAAGCATACTTGTCAGTATTCTCTGCCATAATTCGCCTACTTATTATTATTTATAAAATCAGCCATCTGCTGCTTGGGCATAAAGCCTACAGTCTCTGCGACCTTGTCATTGCCCTTGAATACAAGGACCGCGGGTATGCTTCTGACACCATACTCCATAGCAAGGTCCTGATTCTCATCTACATCGATATTGTAGAAATTGACATCGCCGATCTCTTCGGAAAGTTCTTCCATTACAGGTGCAAGCATTTTACAGGGACCGCACCATGTTGCCGAAAAATCCACTACGATCGTTCCCTCTCCGAGAACCTCTTTAAATTCACTCTCTCCAATCTTTTCAACCATTTCTTTTTACCTCCGTTAAATATCCGACCGCACTGAGCGCGGCCACATTGCCTTCGCCGGCCGACTTAATGTACTGATACGGCTCTCCGGTGATATCACCGCATGCAAAACATCCTTTAATGTTCGTTGCCATTTTACGATCTACGACCACATGTGCACCCTTGGTCTCAAGCCCGGGAACAAGCTGCCCCGGTGAGATCGCTTCCCTAAGGACGAACACGCCGTCTGCTTCAATCTCTTCTTCCCATGAATCGATCACAAGGCCGGTAACAAATCTGTCACCCACGATTCTTACAGGCTTACCGCTAAGGACTTCAACCTTATCGGAAACATGAACCTCATCCTTGTACTGAGGTATATAATATACCTTTTCACAGCCCTCGGCAAGAAAATCAGCCTCAGCCTCCTCCTTCGGAGAATAACCGATAACAACGGCCTTCTTACCTCTGTACAGAGCCGCGTCACAGGTAGCACAGTAGCTTACGCCCTTTCCGAGATACTCTTCTTCACCCTCTATCGGCTTTGCGTTAACAACACCGGTTGCAAGTATCAAAGCGTCCGCTTCGTAATTCTCATTGCCGCCCTGCAACATAAAATACGAACCCATTGCATATATTGATGCGATCCTATCCTCGGTGATATCCACACCCATAGACTGTGCATGCTCAAGAAAAGCTTTGGCCAGTTCGTTGCCGGGAATATTAGGAATACCAAGATAATTCTTAATCTCGTGAGCCTTATAAACCTTGGCGCTTGAATTCTTATCACCGATAAGAAGAATATTCTTATTACGTATTTTAGCGGTGATCGCCGCCTCAAGTCCGGCAGGTCCGCTGCCTACGATCGCTATATCATATCTCATGCAAATTTCACCTCGTTTAACTATTTTGCAAGAAGCTCTACTACATCCTTCTCAAAGCTTTCAGGCGTCTTGGTGGGAGAATACCTCTCAACCACATTACCCTGTCTGTCAATTAGGAATTTGGTAAAATTCCATTTTATCTTCTTGGAAAGTCCGTGCTTCTGCTCCTTAAGATAGGTGTAAATAGGATGCTCATCCTTACCGTTTACATCAATCTTCTGGAACATTGTAAAAGTTACTCCGTAATTAAGCGAACAGAATTCATTTATCTGCTCATTGCTTCCGGGATCCTGCTTTGCAAACTGGTTGCAAGGGAAACCGAGGATCACAAGTCCCTGATCCTTATACTTCTTATAAAGTTTCTCAAGTCCTTCAAGCTGGGGAGTGAAGCCGCACTTGCTCGCTGTATTGACTACGAGTACAACCTTGCCCTCATACTCCTTCATGGACACTTCCTGTCCGTTCATTTTAACTGCTGAATAATCGTAAAAACCCATTTTCGTCGCCTCCGTATATGATATTGTTTAATTGGTTTAAGGTTGTTTGGTTTTGTACCATTTAATTGTGTACAACCTTATCTGAATTTGATTGTACACAATCGAATTGCGATTGTCAACAGTTTTTTTTATAATTCTTAATAATCCACCTTCATCAGGCAAAGTCCTTTGGCAGGGGCTGTCGGGCCGGCTATGCTTCTGTCCTTTGCTTCTATTATTTCCGGAATATCCTCGGCTTTGATCCTTCCTTTTCCGACCTCAAGCAACGTTCCGGTCATTATTCTCACCATATTCTGAAGGAATCCGTTTCCGTGAAAAGTCAGATACACAAAACTTCCGCTTCTCTTAATATCTATTGAATCCACTTCTCTTACCGTGGATTTTTTAAAATGCGTATTTCCGCAAAAGCTCTTATAATCGTGCTCTCCGGTCATATACTCCGCCGCTCTTTTCATCGCATCAAGATCGAGACTCTCATCCACTACAGCGTAGTATTTCCTGTTAAACACCGGATGGATTACATCATTACAAACCGTATATCTGTAGGTTTTGCCGGACGCCTTGTACCTTGCATGAAAACGCTCGGCCGCTTCTCTAACCTCAAGAACCCCGATATCATCAGGAAGATATCGGTTCATATAATCGCGGATCTCATCACACGATAAATCCGTTTCCATAACAACATTTGCAACCATCCCTCTAGCATGAACACCGGCATCCGTCCTCCCTGCGCCTATAACCTCAGGTATATCCTCCGGTCTTATCTCCTCGCCTGCGCCGCCGGACATCTGTGCGCCGCCGGGAATCTGTGCGCCGCCTTTAAGCATCCGCGCCAGGACGATTTCTATTTTACCCTGGATCGTGGGCTTATCCGGCTGATGCTCCCATCCAAAATAAGCGGTTCCGTCATATTCAATTGTTAATTTATAATTCTTCATATTCACCTCGCATCATACTGAAGGATGCTGAGAAGCTGCGTAAACACAGGCATATTGTCCTGCACAATGATCGCGATCGAATCCTTTGCTCTGCTAAGGCCGTGATAAAGTGTTACAATGGCAGACCTTGCACTTCCCGTGTCTTTGTTTTCCCGATACCTCAAAAAACCGTACTCATCATAATAATACTGCGCATCGATTTTCATCACGACGGAAGGATATTCCTTGCCGCTTCGGATGCTTTGAATATACTCATATCCCCTGTTCTTAAAGGTATCCAGAAGGATCCGCGCTTCCTCGTCATCTGCCGCATACACGAGTGACACCGACCCAAATTCCCTGCGATTTGTCTTACTAGACAGGCATACGCTACACCTTATAAAATCCGACAATTCCTTGTTAAGACGGATTTTATTCGTAAGCTTATACCCCGTAAATCCGGGAATCGCCTCTATAAGCTCGGACCCGATCAGATGCCTTTCCTCTTTCGATATAAAATCTTCCCTGTCATACGAAATAATGACCGGCGCATTCCATCTGAGCGCCAGAGCAAGAATCCCGTCAAGCGCTTTCTTACTGAGAATATGCCCCTCATCGACAAGTATCGCACTGTATTTCAGCTCACCGTCCGTCTCATCGACATTCGGAAACGCCTCCGAGACCGTGTCCGTATAATAGAAATCAATTCTTTTAAGAAGTTTGTCGAGCTGCTCCAACTCCCTTGTGTGCGAGCCGAAGTGAAACAGGCATACTTTATCTTTGCCGGAAAGTTGCATCGCAAGATCGTACAAAAGCAACGTTTTACCGGTTCCGGGAAATCCCGTAAATCCGAACACCGCAGGCAATTTCTCCTGCGCCTTTATCCCGCGTAAAATATGTCTTTTGATATCTTTCTGCTGAAATGTGAGGAAATAATCCTGTCGCAGGAATCTATCAGGATCCGTAAGGGGTGAGATAAGATATTCCTTCTCCTTAAACAGTTCTTCAATATCCCCGTCATAACAGTCTTTCTGATTGGCAAGAAGTTCGCACAGTTCCTCTATATGAGCCTGCACGATCCTGCCGCTTCCCGTTAAACGGTAAAGCCTGTCCTCACCGCTCACATAAGTGTAGAAATAACTTGTTTTACCGAGAACGGAAATATAATACTTATTCTGAAGAAGCTGTTTCCTTATCGTCTGCTCGGAAACATTACCGCTCTTAAGTTCAATATTGATTATGCTGTCACCGATGCGTATCAGATCAAACTCCTTGCCAAGTTTGGGCATTATAAACGAATAATAAAATTCCAGGCCCGGTGCATCCGAATGCACTTTGCCCATAGCTTCACACAAACTCTTAAGGCCCGCCACCTCCCAGGATTTGATCTTGAGATATCCCGTACGCCCTGACATCTGTCTCTCAAGCTTTGATAATATTTTATTGTCCGTAAGACGCGTTAAAGCATAGATATTAACAGGTTTCATGGCACTTCTCCAAATCCGCACTCCGTCGTTTCCTCTACGAACCGCACATCGCCGTTTCCTCTGCGAACCGCACATCGCCGTTTCCTCTGCGAACCGCACATCGCCGTTTCGCTACAAGCTCGTCATCAAACGCTCACATATTACAGTTTATCACAAAATGCCTCGGCTGTTAACCTTCGTTGTTAATGCAATCTCTACTCATAATTAATGAAAGCGACACACCTGAAGGTGTATCGCTTTCATTAACTCCCCGAGTAGGGCTCGAACCTACAACAACTCGGTTAACAGCCGAGTGCTCTACCATTGAGCTATCAGGGATTACCTTATAAACAAATACAATTATAATGTTTTCTGATCAATTGTCAAGAAGGCATTCCGCCTAGCAAGTCCTGTTTCTGCTCAAACTACTGAGTAAGTCCTGTTCCGGCTTCAGCCGAATCAGAAGGCTGTGTGCCAAATCTGAGTGCGGGAAGTCTTACAGGGATTCCGAGAAGCATTGTCACATTTCTTACTTTTTCATTAACCGCGAGCATAACTACAGACATATATCTTCTCTTGATAAATTCTTCAAGATTATCAACATAGGTACTGGTTGTTACAGGCGTGATGGTTTCAATCTCAAACGAGATATTCTTAGTCTCATCTTCGACCGTGATCTTAGAGAGAACATGAGCCGCTACCGGATTGGTAGGGCTGGTCTGAACACCTACTGTATTCTTGATCGCAAGCTTAACCTGCTGGCCTGCCTGAATCTTGAATGTATTATCGTAACGCACGGATTTTACCTCAGTCGGCGCAATTGTAACCATTACATCATTAACATCTTTCATTTCAAAACCTCCGTTGGTTATTGCTTATGTGAGAGATTATAGCACAATTATCTGTTATGCGTCCATATTATTTGCTTGTTATTTAGGATAAACGCATCAATTTAAGGTTGACATTTACAAGTTTTTGTTGTATCGAC
>CAKZZH010000029.1 GCA_937885345.1 uncultured Lachnospiraceae bacterium
GACTTCATCCGCAGGCAGCGGACAGACGGCGCAGAAGAGAGAAAACAGCAGTGTGTCCGCGGGAGGATCGCTAAATGCCGGCGGCCAGTCCCTGAGCAGCGCAGCTTCGACCAGCTCATCCGGAACTACATCTGTAAAACCTTCAGCGCTTCAGAGCACCGCCAATACTGCCGGCGAAACAGAAACCGGTGAAACGGAAAGCACAGAAAAAGAAACAGAAAGTAAAGAAAAACAAAGCGATGAAAGAATTATGATATAGCCAGGAATACGAAATTTATTCATATTCCTACTATATCAGAACTACCCGTAAATCAACAAGTACGAAACATTACGTATTGTCGATTTACTGAATATTCTTAACCTTTTCAGGATAAAAACTATTTCAAGCAGGCAGCAATTCTTTCAAGAACCTTCTTTCTATCCAAAGGCTTGATAATATAATTCTTTGCACCAAGCAAAAGAGATTTTTTTACAAGCTCTTCTTTACCAAGGGCACTTACCATTACAACCCTGGCAGACTTATCAAAGTTCATAATCTGTTCAAGGGCTGTAATTCCATCCATCTTTGGCATGGTAATATCCATTGTTACAAGATCGATATTTGGAGCAAGTTCCTTGTATTTATCAACGCCCTCTTTTCCATCTGCAGCAGTTGCTACAACTTCGTAGCCTTCGCTTGTCAGAATCTGTCCGAGCTGTTTAGCAACGAACATAGAGTCATCGACAATCATAATGCGGAAAGAAGTTCCATCACCTTTCTGTCCTTCTGGTGGACGCTCATTGATTGAAGGAAAATCATTTACTGTTTTCATAATATCTATCTCCCAAAATTATGCACGTTCGCGGATAGCAACGTTTACTTCGATTTTACCACATTCTGTAATAAGAGGAACAATAAGAGCCTCTACATTCTCAGAACCACCACCAAGAGCAGCAATTTCCATCTGCTGTCCTGCAAACAAAGCTGGAGGTGTAAGGTCAAACTTAAAGTTAAGCTCATGAAGCTTTGTTACAGCCTGAGCAGTAATCAAGTTTGCAAGTTCACTAATTGTAGCTTTTGCAAGTTCATCAAACTGAGAAAGCTTTTCACCATTCATCTTTGATGCAATATTTATTGCAGTTTCCAAAGTCATATCAAAAAGAACACGACCTTCTACATCCCCTGCAAGTCCGACCAATGCAGCTACACCCATTACAGGCATAGCAGTAGATTTGAGATACAAATCACCGCGTGTAACAGTGGCCCCACCAAGTACTTCTTTCAAAATCTGATATGAAGTTTCTACAAATGGGTTAATGTACTCTACTCTCATGAGTTTTACTCCTGTACAATATTATATAGTATTTTTAGTTACTTTTCTACTTTTTGCCGAAAATATTTATCGTTCCAATGGTATTTGTTGACCATTTTGGATTTGATTCCAACGACTCATTCTGACCCAAAATAGCCACACCGTTTCCTTTGAGTTTCTCGTAGAAATCAGTGATTACCGTCTGTTGGGCAGATTCAGCAAGGAACGAAAGCACATCCCGTGCAAAAATTATATCACAAGTGGGCAAATTGTTGGTATTCGCGCAATCATGATATTCAAATAAAATGCTGTCGCGGATTTCTGGAATAAATGTGAAATCGCCGTTAGCCTTTTTGGTGATATACGGTGCATACCAATCATTCGCAACATCAGAAGGAACCGAAAGCAACGGCGCGTTTGAAATGCTGAGCAAATCGACTTCGTGAGCATAAATGCGCAGTTTTGCCTCTGGATAGCGTTTTTTAAGGACACATGCCAAAGAATAGGTTTCTGGTCCCTTTCCACAGCCTGGATTCCATACAACAATTTGTTTTGCAGTGTTGTCGGGAAGAGTCTTGAAGATTGAGTCTGCATAGGCTTTATCCCACCATGCACCGCTGAATGGCGAATAGAATTTTTTGAGGAACAAATCAGCATCGGTTGCAGACTGCAACTGAGTTTTGTCTTTTCCCCGCTCTTTTTCCCATTCTTTATAGCGCGTTTGCATCCACTTATCATTAAGCGGAGAAGCGGTAAATTTTCGCATTGAAGCCAAAGAATCAACGACGAAAGAATAATCGACCTTTTCTTCTTTGGGAGCAGGAGCCGCAGTTTTTGCAGCCTGTTTTTTAGGAGCCTGTGCGGCAGCGGCCATTCGTGCAACGGCTTCATCTGCTGATTTTTTATCAGCCTTTGCGCCGAAGATTTTTTCAATGTCGAGCAAAATGTACAAACGATTATTGACTTCAACGACACCCTGAATGTATTTGATGTTGATGTCACCAAACAACGGGTGCGGCGGATTGATGCTTGATTTTTGGATTCCGACAACCTTATCGATTTCGTCAACGACTACACCGAATGTAAGTTCGCCGATTGAAACGATAAGCATGTTTTCCAAAGCATCATATTCGCGCTCCGGCATGTCGATGTTGAAGAACAATCGCAAGTCGATAATCGGAATTATGTCACCGCGCAAGTTGTACACACCAAGCACAAACGGAAGTGCGTTCGGAACATAGGTGAAGCGACCTGCCTTTGCGATTTCTTTTACCTTCATGATGTCGATTGCATAGTCCTTTCCCGCAAGCGAGAATGTAACCATTTTGTAATCAACGACGACCATATTATCAGGCTTTTCGACATTTGCGGTATCTGCTGAAACAACATTCTGCAAATTGCCCAAACTTTCCTTTAGGACGGAGTTGATTGAAGGTTTTTCATTAGTAGTATCTGCCATGAATCTTCTCCTAAATATTACTCGTATGCAGATTCTTGTCGAGCTTCGATTTCCTGACGGACACCGAGTTCAAGCAACTGCGTGACATCAATAATAAGTGAAACAGAACCATCACCCAAGATTGAGGCACCAGAAATTCCTGGTGACTGAGTGAACTGATCGCGTAACGGTTTGATAACGACATCTTCCTCGCCGATGAGGTTGTCGACCATAACGCCGATTTTTTTGTCCTGAGAACCGACGATAACAACAAAGCAATACTCACCGTCTTCGTTGGTACGGATATTGAACAAACGGCTCAAGCGAAGCACAGAAATGACTTCGTTTCGCACATTAAGAACTTCGTGGTTATCGATGGTGTTGATTTCTGATTTTTTGACTCGGACACTTTCGATGACGGAAGCGATTGGAATTGAGTAAACTTCGCGACCGACACGAACGAGCAAGCCCTGAATGATTGCCAAAGTGAGTGGCAAGCGGATTGAGAACTTAGAGCCTTTTCCATGCTCAGAAGTAACTTGAATCGTGCCGTTGAGCTTTTCAATCATCGTTTTGACAACATCAAGACCAACACCACGACCTGAAACATCAGTAATCTTCTCGGCAGTTGAAAAGCTTGGAAGGAATAAAAGATCGATTATATCCTTGTCCTCCATTGCCTCTGCCTGTTCCTCGGTAATCGTGCCTCTCTCGATAGCCTTGGTGCGAACTTTCTCGACATCAATTCCGCCACCGTCATCCTTAACCTCGATGACAACGTTGTTGCCGACCTGTGAAGCATTGAGCCAAACAGAACCCTGCTCAGGCTTGCCGAGCTCTCTACGACGCTCTACACTCTCTATACCGTGATCTGCCGAATTACGAAGCAAATGCATCAGCGGATCTCCAATCTCATCAATGACGGTACGATCAAGCTCTGTATCCTCACCTGACATATAGAGCTCCATAGGCTTGTCAAGCTTCTTGGAAAGATCTCTTATCATTCGCGGGAAACGATTGACAACACTCTCGATAGGTACCATCCTAACCTTCATGATCGACTCGTGTAAGGTTGTGGTAATACGCTCTAAGTATTCTATCTGCTCGGTAAAGCTCTGTGCATCTGTAGCTGCACTCTCGCTCTCACTTACACTTACAAGTCCGTTCTTGGCGATAATAAGCTCGCTGACCTGATTCATAAGATCATCAAGTTTCTCAATATCTACTCTAACTGAACGGTTGACAACAGGTTTGCTTGAAGACTTGGCAGGAGCTTTCTTATCCTCCTTGGCCTTCTTGGCAGCAGCCGCAGCAGGCTTAGAAGTCTCCTCCTTCTTAGGAGCTGCTGAATCGTCAGCCTTAGGAGCATCCACATCCTTGCTTGCGCCGTCGTTAACTATCTCAGGTATATTGAGCTTGCCGATTGTAACCTTCTCGATTTCGGAAACAGTCTTGATTGCGCTTACAACCTCCTTCTCAGAAGCGTCGGTAATCAATGTAACGCTGAAATCAAGATCGAACTTCTCGTCCTCAATATCCTGAACGGTAGGGACTGATTTAACAACCTCTCCTAAAACCTCAAGCTCCTTAAATACAAGGAATGCTCTGGCTGCCTTTAACAAGCAGTTCTCCTGGATATAAACCGTAATACCGTATACATTCTTGTTCTGCTCTTCAGCTTCCTTGATAGCATTTTTCTCGAAATCAACATATGTGATATCCAAATATTTCTTGGCAGCATCGTCGCCACCGTCAGATGATGAAGCTGCCGGAGCACCATCGGCTGAAGCAGGCGCAGGCTCAGCGCTCTTCTCATTATTAGGAGCACTGTCAGGTGCCTTGCCCTCCTTCATGGCAATCAAAGCATTGACAATGTCATCATTGGTCTCATCTCCCTCTGATGAGGTGTTGATGATGTTGTCCTGATATGCCTCTAATGCGTCAAGACCTCTGAACAATAAATCTACAAGATCAGGTGTAACCTTCATGTTACCGTCTCTGATAACAGAAAATACATCCTCCATCTTGTGAGTAAGGTTCTGCATATTGACGAATCCCATTGTACCCGCCATACCCTTCAAGGTATGCGCAGATCTAAATATCTCATTGATAGTATCCGCATTGTCAGGCTCCTTCTCAAGCACCATAAAATGATCACTTAAGCTCTGCAAATGCTCTTTTGTTTCATCGATAAAAATTTCTAAATATTGACTTGTATCCATTATTGCACCCCAACTTTCTTTACAATTTCGTTAGCTATTTCCGTGAGCGGCACAACCTTGTCGGTAAGTCCCGCTTCATATACCGACCTGGGCATCCCATAGATTATACTCGTGGATTGATCCTGGCTTATGGTATAAATACTTCTGTTGTTTTTGAGATTTTGGATTCCGACTGTTCCATCTGCTCCCATGCCCGTCATAACGACGCATACAATAGTGCTTAAACTGGTGTCGCACAAGGACTCAAATGCGTAGTTGGCACAGGGTCGCACTCCTTCCCGAGGCGGTTCATCCGACAGATTAAGGCAGTACCTCTTGTGGTGCTCACTTATCTTAAGATGCATGCCTCCTTTGGCAATATATACATTGCCATTCTTTATAGCATCGCCCTCTACGGCCTCTTGAACCTTAATATCGCTAAGATCATCAAGCCTCAACGCCAAGGAGTTGGTAAATCCTGACGGCATATGCTGCACTATGACAACACCTGCGTTAAGATTACCGGGCAGCTTGGGGACAACTGATTGCAATGACTTAGGTCCACCAGTAGATGAAGCAATCACAACCAAATTACTGACATTCTCTGAATTCGGCATTGATTACCTCCCGAGTATTAAATTGTATCATTGCATCGAATAATAAATGTTGATGTATCCGAATCGGATTCAAAAATCTATCATTCAATCTACGAGCATTATACCACACTTCCCACTACTCATGAGTGCATAATAATCTCTACGCCTAATAAATTATAAAAAATGCGCAGGACATACATCCTGCGCAATAAAAACCAATAAAACTACTTAAACTGATGAGCACCAATCTTAAGCTTACATCCTGAGACATATCTGCTGAAGAAATAGAAACCCTTCATACTCTTGCTCTTGCCGCCGACATTTACACTCTTCTTACCTGAAAGAGCAGACTTGGCAGCCTTTAAGCACTGCTTATATGCAGTTCCGCTCTTAAAACCGGTCTTAGAATACTTGCTAAGCGCGCTCTTAAGCATACCGTTTCTTGCAGGGGTAAACTGACCGCTCTGATATATAACTCCGGTAATGCTGTCAGGGAATCTCTTAGACTCCATCCTGTTCTTGATAACAATACCGACTGCAAGCTTGCCCGCATAAGGCTGATTACCGGCCTCACAGAAAATAATAGAAGCCATGTACTTAAGCTCGCTCGCTGTGTATGACTCGGAATCGGCACCGCCCTCAACAACGCACAACTCGCTGTCCTCAGATGCAGCCTCTGCAAAAGCCTTGTATGATGTTAAATTAAATATAACCGCTATAACCAATATACCCGCTAAAAGCTTCTTAAAACAATTCATTAGTAACTCCTTCAATGATTCTTATCATTTTCTAAATAATTTGTTAACATTTATGTAACAATTATAACATTTTATTAAAACTTGTCAAGAAAATATTAAAAAAAAGGTTCACATTCGTGAACCTTAATCTTCTGAAACCTATATTTACAGAGGTATTTAAGAAATCTGAAACATTTAAAAAAATTATGTCGAGTTCCTCTTTTTCCTCTCCTGTTCAAAAATATATCCTATAATCATGTCCCGCTCCGACTCAGAAATGTTCTTAAACTGAGTTCTGCATTCAAAAACCCTCGGATTGTTTGGACCCGGCCTTGCGCTTATGACATCACCGTAGAGATAAAAATCCCTGTAATCCTCCTTAATCTCAAGCACAAGCTTAAACTGCATAAATGAATCCTTTAATACGCCTCCGGGAACGACAAACCTCATGCCACCGCCACTCAAATCCACGACAACACCGTCCTTCCACTCTAAAGCCTTCATTTGCTCAAGTGTGTACTTCTCGTCAATCTCGGCAACTCTGTACTTCATTGGAAGCATACAGTCAAATCTGTAGAATTCCCTTCTCTGCACCTTCTTAATCGGGGTTCT
The DNA here is from genome assembly GCA_937885345.1 of uncultured Lachnospiraceae bacterium. Lineage (GTDB taxonomy): Bacteria > Bacillota > Clostridia > Lachnospirales > Lachnospiraceae > Eshraghiella. Next base: position 6,877 of record CAKZZH010000029.1, read on the forward strand.
TATCTCAAGCTTAAGAACAGGCATGTTGTTCTCTCTCGTGCGTTCCATGACGATAAAATCGCCCGCGTAGAGACCCTTGCTCGTATAAAAGGTACAGTTAAACCTCTTATTGACCTCAAGAGGTACGACGCGTGTTCCTAAGGTAGGCATAAGAATCTTTAGCTGTGTACTATTCTCAATATCAACTA
>CAKZZH010000030.1 GCA_937885345.1 uncultured Lachnospiraceae bacterium
ATCTGCTTAAAGAGACTGCGCCTGAGCTCCTGATGAACAGATACAAACTGAAGGATCTTGATAAACCGGGTTATGAACTTATCGAAGACATATGCATAACCAGAGGATTTATCAGAAAAGGAGCAGAGCCCGATACTGAAAGATGCACTAAGATGCTCCTGGAAGAATTTAAAAACGGCAAGATGGGAAAGATAAGTCTGGAAAGGCCTCAGATCGCAAATGATGGATTATGATGATTTTCTGAAATATGAGCTTTTGTCTCGAGAAACCGGTATTCCGGTCGCTGGCGCTGATGAAGTCGGACGCGGACCTCTTGCGGGGCCTGTTTATGCGGCTGCTGTTATTCTTGACCCAGATGTTGAAATTCTATATCTAAATGATTCAAAGAAATTATCCGAAAATAAAAGAGAAGAGTTATATGAGATAATCGTCAGGAGTGCATCCGCATGGGCGGTAGGCATTATCGACGAGAAGATAATCGATAGGGTGAACATACTTCAGGCCACTTATATGGCAATGAGGCAGGCGATCACCAATCTCGGGATTAAGCCGGATATTCTGCTTAATGATGCCGTGATCATTCCGGAGGTTAATATCCCTCAGGAGAAGATAATCAAGGGCGACGCCAAGAGCCAGTCGATCGCGGCTGCCAGCATTCTTGCAAAGGTAACAAGGGACAGGATCATGGCCGAATATGATATAAAGTATCCCGAGTATCAGTTTGCCAAACACAAGGGCTACGGTACGGCGCTCCACTATGAGCTCCTTAAGAAATACGGTCCGAGCCCGATACACAGGCTTACTTTTTTGCATGACGACAAATAAGGGGTAGTACAGTGAATATCGGCAGCGTATCGGAAACAAAACAAATTAATATGAATTCCGGCCCTAACTCAGGCGCCCAGACCGCTTCAGCGGCGCTTTCCCCGCAGGGGAATGTTGTCACTCAAAGCGGTACTTTAAGTGCCGAGGGCGCCGCAGGTCTTAATCTTCTTATGGCCCTTAATGAAGGTGATACCTTTTCGGGCGAGATTACCAATATCACAAGAGAACAGGTAACGATCAATCTTGGCAATAATGCCTCCGTTCAGGCATCACTTGCCGATGCACTCAGTTTTAATATCGGTGATACGGCGTCTTTTTCGGTTAAGAGTAACAATAGCGGCCAGATTATTCTTAAAGTGCTTAATACCGAGAACCTTCGCGATCCCGCCAACGATCAGACAGTTCAAAGTGCGCTCAGAAGCGCCAATATGGCCATTAATAACGAAACGGTATCCCTTGTCCATAATCTTATGAAACAGGGCGAGCCGATCGATGCACAGTCTCTTACGGAGTATTCGAGAATGTGGGCAGGTGCCCCGAATGCAACTGCCGAGGATGTGATCTTCCTAAACAAAATGAACATACCGGTAACTCCCGAAAACGTGAGTGCGCTTCATCAGTTCTATGATTTTAATGACGGTATGAGCCAGCATATCGGAGAGATCGGAAACGCTATGGATGATTTTCTCTATGAGAATCTCGGCGAAAAAGGTCCCGCCGATACGGCAAATGTACTTAGAAGTCTTGTCGATGTTTTCAGCACCGCATCAAATACCGTGGGTGCGGATAGCGCAAATACGCAGAGCGCATCATCGCTTAATGAGAATATTTCCTTGATGATGTCAAGGGAATCTCTTGATAATCTTTCTTCGCAGATAAAGAATCTGTCGCCGGATTTTATGCTGGATTTCGACCCCGAAAGTCATCCCGAAACACTTGAAGCACAGACCAAAACCGAAGAAGCTCTAAGGAGCCTGTCCGATAAAATATCTTCCGGAAATTCCTCCGCCAAAAAGATTCTTACCGATCTTGCCAAAATCATGGATGAGAATATCATCGATAAGGATAAACTTATGGACCTCTTTAAAAGTAAAGATTTTAAGGGGCTTACGGATAATCTTCTGAGGCAGGAACTTTTTGTTAAGCCCGAAGAATTTTCCAAGGATTCCGTTAAGGAACTTATGGCAAGGATCATTCACGACGCCGATAATCTGGCGGAAAAACTTGCCGGAAACGAGAAAGCGGCCGGTCTTCTTGACAGCGTCGAACAGATGAAACAGACGGTGGAATTTACCAATGATATGAATCAGGTTATGGCCTTTATACAGATTCCCATCAAAATGTCCTCACAGAACGCGCACGGCGATCTCTATGTATATAAGAACAAGAAGGGGCAAGCCGCTCAGGATGGCACGCTTACGGCATTTTTACATCTTGATATGGATAACCTCGGTCCGATGGATATTCTCGCAAAGCTCAACAATAATGTTGTAACGACCAATTTTAAAGTAGCCACGGATGATATCCTGGATTTTATTGAGTCGCATATGGACGAGCTGAACGCAAGACTAAAGGCACTCGGTTACCAGGTTAACTCGGAGGTTTCGCTTAGCGAGGGAAAATATGATTTTAAGAAGACGGTGCTTGAAACCGAATTTCCGCCGGTTGAAATAAAGCGATTCAGCTTTGATATAAGAGCGTAACAGGGTGATAATATGGCAGATAAAGAGAAGAAAAAACAGGCGATAGCGCTTGAATATAACCCCGGCGATCAGGCACCGAAGATCATAGCTTCCGGTACCGGACAGGTTGCGGAGAAAATCATCGAACTCGCCAAAGAGTCAGATGTCCCGCTTTATCAGGATACCAAGCTGGCAGACACGCTCAGCAAACTTGAAATCGGAGACATGATCCCCCCGGAACTCTACAGCGTAGTTGCAGAAATCCTCGTATTCGTTGACGGCCTCGACAAGATCAAAGGTAAACTCGGAAGGTAGATTCATGAACAAACGCGAAAAAGGCACCGTATATGAAAGCGCCGCCAGCACATTTCTTGAGGGAAAGGGCTGCGAGATCATAGAACGCAATTATCGAACAAGATACGGCGAGATAGATATTATTTTCAGGGACGGTGAATACCTTGTATTTGCGGAGGTTAAGTACCGTTCATCGGATCGTTACGGCCTTCCACAGGAAGCGGTTGATGCTCGCAAGCAACATAAAATCCGCAACATGGCAGGAATGTATATATACGATAAACATATTCCGGAAGACCGGAAAATAAGATTTGACGTTATCGCAATCCTCGGAGATAAGCTTACGCATTTTGTAAATGCATTTTAGAGGGCGGTTTACTCATAGATTTATTTTTTCAGGGAGCAAATATGAACATCAATTATCATAGCATAAATAATTCAACCTCTTTTCATTCGGGCAGAGTTCCGTATATTTCATCGCGCATTCTGGATGAGAGGGCACCCTTTGCCATGAATGCATTTTCCACAAGAACAGGCGGAGTAAGCACCGGAATATATGATTCACTTAATCTTACTTTTACAAGAGATGATGACCCTGAGAATGTTAAGAAGAATTTTGAAAATATTGCCGGAGCACTAAGCGTAGATGTAAATCTGATAGTATCCTGTAGGCAGATCCATTCGGATAATGTGCTTCGCGTTGATAAGGCACTTCTTGATAGATATGAAGTTGAAGGAAAGACGAATGTTCTTGATAGGGAAATGGACGGATATGATGCAATGATAACCGATATCCCCGGGATTTGCCTTTGTACAAGACATGCCGACTGCGTCCCCATCTACCTTGTCGATTCCGATAAGCATGTTATCGGACTTGCTCATTCGGGCTGGAAGGGTACAGTTAATAATATCTTACAATCGTGCGTGGATGCGATGAAAGATGCATATTCGGCAAGACCTGAGGATTTGATCGCATTTATCGGCCCGTCGATATGCAGGGACTGCTATGAAGTGGAATACGATGTCGTTAAGGAATTTGTTGACAGATACGGCGAGGCGGTGTATGAAGGAATTGTATCTCCGGTATACGGAAAGGAGGGCAAGTATTTGCTCGACCTTCACAAAGCCGTATTTTATAATATGATCGAGGCAGGGATAAAACCTGAGAACATAGGAATAACGGATATTTGCACCTGCCATAATCCCGAGGTCTTATTCTCACACAGAGCTTCAAAAGGCAGACGCGGAGCCTGCTGTGCTTTCCTTATGATAAAATAAGACCCGGAGTGCATACGGTATAAGAGCATTCCTTTACAAAACCGTCCAAAGTTGGTATTATATTCAAGTTGCAGTAAGTATTTGGAAAGAGGATTTATATGAGACCGATTGTTGCCATTGTCGGAAGACCGAATGTCGGTAAGTCGACACTTTTTAATGCCCTTGCCGGCGAGAAGATTTCCATCGTCAAAGATACGCCCGGCGTAACAAGGGACAGAATCTATGCCGACACAGAGTGGCTTAATTATGATTTTACATTGATCGATACGGGTGGTATTGAACCTGACAGTAAAGATATCATTCTTTCGCAGATGAGAGAGCAGGCGCAGATCGCGATCGATACCGCCGATGTTATTATTTTCCTGACAGATGTTAAGCAGGGACTTGTGGATACGGACCTCAGGGTTGCGGATATGCTTCGCAAATCCGGGAAGCCCGTTGTTCTTACGGTTAATAAGGTCGATGATTTTCAGAAAATGAGCATCGATGTGTATGAGTTCTATAATCTCGGAATCGGTGATCCGTTCCCTGTTTCATCCGTAAACAGGCTTGGCTTCGGCGATATGCTCGATGAAGTGATAAGGCATTTTCCCGAGAGCAGTCAGGAAGAAAAGGACGATACTACGCCCAGGATCGCAATCGTGGGTAAGCCTAATGTAGGCAAGTCCTCCATTATCAATAAGTTGATCGGAAAGAACCGCGTTATTGTTTCGGATATTGCCGGAACGACGAGGGATGCGATCGATACGCCCGTTAAGGCGAACGGTAAAGATTATATTTTTATCGATACTGCCGGGCTCAGACGTAAGAGCAAGATCAAGGAGGATATAGAGCGTTATTCCATCATAAGAACCGTATCCGCTGTTGAAAGAGCCGATGTTGTGATCGTGGTTATCAATGCAGAAGAGGGCGTAACCGAGCAGGATGCCAAGATCGCCGGTATAGCACACGAAAGAGGCAAGGGCATAATCATTGCGGTCAATAAATGGGATCTTATCGAGAAGGATAACAAGTCCGTAAACAATTATACGAGAGATATCCGTAATGTGCTTTCGTTTATTCCGTATGCACAGATAATCTTTATATCCGCTCATACTGGCCAGAGACTTATGAATCTTTATACCATGATAGATGAGATCGTGGAATGTCGTACAATGCGTGTTCCCACCGGTGTGCTTAACGAGATCTTGACCGAAGCTGTTGCGCTTGTGCAACCCCCGTCCGATAAGGGCAAACGACTTAAAATATTTTATATTACACAGGTTGCGGTCGGACCGCCGACCTTTGTGCTTTTTGTAAATAACAAAGAACTTATGCATTTTTCGTATACAAGATATATTGAGAATAAGATCCGCGACGTTTTCGGTTTCAAGGGAACACCTCTCAAATTTATTACGAGAGAACGTAGCGAGAAGGAGCAGAAGTAATGGAACGCCTAATTTGCATAGCGATCGGCTATCTTTTCGGAGTGATTCAGACAGGTTATTTTTACGGTAAAATCAAACATACAGACATCAGAGAGCACGGAAGCGGCAATGCCGGATCGACCAACGCGCTCAGAACCTTTGGCGTTAAAGCCGGTGTTATCGTGCTTCTCGGAGATACTCTTAAGGTTATCATCGCAACACTGATTGTAAGGTTTATATATACCGCTTCGCATCCTGATGATATCGGAATGCTTGTGATATATACGGGATTCGGTGCCGTACTCGGACATAATTTCCCTTTTTATCTCAAGTTTAAGGGCGGTAAGGGAATTGCAGCAACCGCAGGAATGGTGATCGCAACCCTTTCGTGGCAGACGATACTTATCGCAGCTATCATATTTGTTCTGGTATTTCTTATAACCAGATACGTATCCGCAGGCTCGCTTGTAGTTGTACTTGCGGTATTTACGCTATATACGGTTTTCGGTATGCTCGGTAAATTGCCCGGATACGGTGAAGGCGCATGGAACTCAATACTTGAAGCATCCGGAATACTTTTTCTTAATGCGATACTTGCATATATTCGTCATGCAAAGAACATAGGAAGACTGCTTAACGGAACAGAAAAGGCACTTAAGTTTACCAGAAAGGGTGAATACAATGGCTAGAATAGGAATAATCGGAGCCGGCGGATGGGCGCTCGGGCTTGCTGTTTTACTCAATAATAACGGACATGAAGTAACAATATGGTCCAAGGTCACATCGGAGATAGAGGAAATCCTTACAACAAGAGAGAATACCAGATCTCTTCCCGGCGTAAAGATACCCGAGAGCATCGAGGTTACGGACGATCTTGAGGGAATTACCGCGGACAGCGAGCTCCTTGTTATTGCAGTTGCATCGCCTTATGTCAGAAGCACCGCAAAGGACATTGCAAATGTGGTCGGTGACAGAGAAGGACTTATGATAGTCAATGTTGCAAAGGGCATCGAAGAGAGCTCCCTTATGACAATGACACAGGTTATAAGCGATGAAATACCAAGTGCCAAGGTTGCGGTTCTTTCAGGACCTTCACATGCAGAGGAGGTTTCAAGGGGAATCCCCACAACATGTGTTATAGGCGCCACATCGCAGATGTATGCCGAATATCTTCAGAGTATTTTTATGAGCGATGTGTTCAGAGTATATGTAAGCCCCGATATTCTCGGTATTGAGCTTGGCGGTTCTCTTAAGAATGTTATCGCGCTCGCCGCCGGTGTAGCGGACGGTCTGGGATACGGTGATAACACAAAGGCTGCGCTTATTACCAGAGGTATTCATGAGATTGCAAGACTTGGAATTGCTATGGGCGGTAAATTACAGACATTTTACGGTCTCTCAGGAATCGGTGATCTTATAGTTACATGTGCAAGTATGCATTCCAGAAATAGAAGAGCCGGCATTCTCATCGGTAAAGGCTATACCTATGATGAGGCCATGAAGGAAGTGCACATGGTTGTCGAAGGCGTATATTCGGCTAAGGCAGCGCTTGCTCTTTCAAAGGAATACAATGTTGAAATGCCCATTGTAGAGAAAGTGAACGAGGTTCTTTTTGACGGCGCGACTGCAGCGGTCGCTGTTAAAGAGCTTATGATAAGAGATAAGAAAATTGAGAATTCAGACCTTCCGTGGGATTAAATAATGATTAGATATATACAGAATATTGATTTTATCAAAATCGAAAAATCCTCTGATAACGAGAAATACCTCTGTATTAAACTCTGGTTTATTTACAATGATCATAAAGCAGATTCTTTTACTGTTGAATTAAACGGCAACATCTTAGATGCAACCGAGTATATGACGGTTGTCCGTAAGGATGTTGCCGCTGTTTATCCGCATCTTAAGACGGATGAGGTTGGGTTATATTTTAAGGCGCTTGTTGATGCCTGTGAGGAGGATGTTGTTCGGATTCATGCTGTTTGCGGCAAGAAGGATTTCTGCTTTTGCGAGCGTAAAATAGCCGAGGACAGAAAAAATCTTCTTGATCTTTCAGAGGATTTTAATCCCAACTCGAGAGCTGTTACAAGCAAATATAAAGGTCTTAAATACTATTTTAAGGATCTTTCGTTTACGTATATAAAGTTCGATATCAAGCAGTTCTTTCATAAGGGATTCAGAGCGTTTAAGGATTCCTATCTGATGCATGCAAGCAGGGATTTTGCATTTTATGATTCATACAAAAGGTCGCACATGCCTCTTAAAAGCGAATATCGCAGGCAGTCAAAAGAAAAGTTTGTTTATATGCCGCTTATTAATTTAATAATTCCGGGCGTGGATGATGTATTAAATGTTTACCGGGATGTGATTGAGTCGATAGGCGGTCAGACTTACGGCAATTATCAGATAAGCATTTTAAATGACGGCATTACGGCCGATATTTCAGGCGATATCCTTATCTTCCTTGATAGGCGCGACATTCTTAGCCGCGATGCTCTGTACCTGATCGTAAAAGGCTTTAACGAACATCCGGATGCGGGTCTTATTTACGGCGATGAAGATATGGTAAACGCTGATGGAAGCTTGTATTTTTCACCAATATTTAAGCCGTCGCTTAACATTGACCTCTTGTATTCGTTTAATTATATCGGTCATGTGTTTGCGATCAAGAGTTCACTGTTTAATACTGAAGAACTTTTTAACGATGCTGTGAATTATCTTGAGGATGCAAGGGATTACGAATGTATTCTTAAGGCGTATGAAAAGGGAATTGAGATTTGTCATATTCCCGAGATGCTTCATTCCGTCAGATATGCCTGGGAAGCACCTTTTAAAGGCTATAACAGGGCATTTTACAGAGGCGTATATGACGACGCGACCGATGAAGATAAGCAAAGAATTATAGATTCAACGGTCCGCGTATTATCTGAGCATTTTCACAGAATCGGAACCGATGCAAAGGTAAGCACCGTAAAATGTGTAGAAAATGGCACCGGCATAACTTGCAAGGAGGAAAACGTTCTTCAAACAGAATATTATATAAAAGGCAGACCGCTTGTAAGTATCATCATTCCAAACAAGGATGAAAAGGACACATTAAAAAACTGCATAGATTCTGTTCTTACGCACTCGACATATGACAATTATGAAATAATTATCGTTGAAAATAACAGTACAACGGATGAGATCCGGGAATATTACAAGTCGATTGAAAGCACTAAGAATATCAGAGTGATCCAACCGGATATAAAAGGCTTTAATTTCTCGAAGATAATAAATGAGGGTGTTAAGGCATCCCGGGGCGATTATTATATTCTTCTTAACAACGATACGCAAGTGATCACTTCCGACTGGATAGAGAAGCTTCTTGGAATGTGCATGAGAAAGAATACCGGGATCGTCGGAGCGAAGCTGCTTTTCCAGGATGATACGATTCAGCACTGCGGCGTGTGTATCAACTCAAGCGGTGCCAATCACCTGTTTTCAGGCTATCCTGCGGATTACTCGGGACATTTTGATTCGATCGATCTTAAGCAGAATTTTCTTGCTGTTACCGCAGCTTGCTTTATTACATGCAAGGAAGCATTTGAAAAGGTTCATGGGTTTGATGAAACCTTCCCGGTTAATTTTAATGATGTTGATTACTGCCTCAAAATATATGAGGCCGGATATCTTATCTCATATAATCCGGAGGTCGTTTTGTATCACTACGAATCCAAATCAAGAGGCGGCGATTACACCCCCGAGAAGCTTGAAAGACTTGAAAAAGAGGTTGCAAAGCTCAGAAGCAAATGGGGCAGATATACGGAGGGCGGCGATCCTTTCTATAATCCAAAGCTCAGACAGGACCGATTTGATTACGAAATACGTCTCTATTAAAAAAAATAGTCGCAATTTCTGTAAAATAATGCATATACATTTTGAAGACGGATACATTGTATAATGTATCCGTTCTTTTGTGTGCTTTTATATGGGACATTGAATATAAAATATATCAGGAGGTATTACAATTGGCAGCAAACAGATATGTAGGTGATTATCCGGTTATCGGTATCAGACCGACGATCGACGGCAGAAGAGGTGTTCTTAAGGTAAGAGAATCACTTGAAGATCAGACAATGAATATGGCAAAGTCGGCAGCTAAGCTTTTTACCGACAATATCAAATATTCAAACGGAGAGCCTGTTAAGGTTGTTATCGCAGATACAACGATCGGCAGAGTCGGCGAGTCGGCAGCTTGTGCGGAGAAATTCCGTAAGGAAGGCGTTAATATCACACTTACAGTTACTCCTTGCTGGTGTTACGGAGCAGAGACAATGGATATGGATCCGATGACGATCAAGGCTGTATGGGGCTTTAACGGTACCGAGAGACCGGGCGCTGTATATCTTGCATCGGTTCTTGCTACACATGCTCAGAAAGGTCTTCCTGCATTCGGGATCTACGGACATGATGTTCAGGAAGCCGATGATACAAGCATTCCCGAAGATGTTCAGGAGAAACTCCTCAGATTCGCAAGAGCGGCCGTAGCCGTTGCTTCCATGAGAGGCAAATCATATCTTCAGATCGGTTCGGTTACGATGGGTATCGGAGGTTCCATTATAAATCCCGATTTCTTCGAGGAATATCTTGGAATGAGAGTAGAGTCGATCGATGAGGTCGAGATCATCAGAAGAATGACCGAAGGCATCTATGATGAAGAAGAATATCAGAAAGCGCTTGCATGGACCAAGGCCAATTGTAAGGAAGGCTTTGACAAGAATCCCGAAGAACTTCAGAGAACAAGAGAGCAGAAGGATAAGGACTGGGAATTTGTCGTTAAAATGTACATCATTATCAAGGACCTTTTCAACGGCAACAAGAAGCTTCCTGCAGGCTGTGAAGAAGAAATGGTCGGACATAATGCGATTGTCGGCGGTTTCCAGGGCCAGAGACAATGGACCGATTTCTATCCCAACTGTGATTTTCCCGAGGCGCTTCTTAATACTTCATTTGATTATAACGGTGCAAGAGAACCATATATTCTCGGGACCGAGAATGATACTTTAAATGCAACAAGTATGCTCTTTATGAAACTGCTTACGGGCAGAGCACAGATATTTGCCGATGTAAGAACATATTGGAGCCCTGATGCCGTTAAGAAGGCAACAGGATATGACATCGAGGGAAAAGCAAAGGAAGCCGGCGGATTTATTCACCTTATCAACTCCGGTGCTGCCTGCCTTGATGCATGCGGCGAAGCCAGGAATGATAAGGGTGAAGCGGTAATGAAGCCTTGGTGGGAAGTAAACGAAGCTGATCAGAAGGCAATTCTCGATAACACAACCTGGAATTATGCTGATCTCGGGTATTTTAGAGGAGGCGGATACTCCTCAAGATTTGAGACCAAAGCAGAGATGCCCGCAACGATGATAAGGATAAATCTTGTAAAGAACCTCGGACCTATGATCCAGATTTGCGAAGGTTATACAGTACATCTTCCCGAAGAGGTCAGTGACAAACTTTGGAAGAGAACCGATTACACGTGGCCCTGTACATGGTTTGCACCTATTTGTACGGGGGAGAGACCGTTTAAGAGCGCTTATGATGTAATGAATAACTGGGGCGCAAATCATGGTGCAATCAGCTACGGACATATCGGAGCGGACCTTATTACAATGTGTTCAATGCTCAGAATTCCCGTATCGATGCACAATGTTGATGAGAGTAAGATCTTCCGCCCGGCATGCTGGAATGCATTCGGCATGGATAAGGAAGGCCAGGACTATCGTGCCTGCAACGCTTACGGTCCTATGTATAAAACAATTAAATAAGGAGAATATAAATGTACGAAGATATCAAAGACACAATATGCGAATGCTGTCATAAAATGTGGCAGCTTGGCTGGGTAGCCGCAAACGACGGCAATATATCCGCAAAGCTTCCCGACGGTACTTATTTTGCAACTCCTACCGGAATAAGCAAGAGCTTTATTACTCCCGATAAGCTTGTCCATATCGATGATAAAGGAAACCTTCTCGAGGAGTCACAGTACAGGCCTTCTTCGGAGATAAAGATGCATCTTCGTTGCTATCATGACAGAGACGATGTGGGCGGAGTGGTACATGCGCATCCCCCTGTTGCGACGGGATATGCGGTTGCCAATATTCCTCTTGATGATTATTCTATGATCGAGACGGTTATCGCACTCGGAAGTGTACCGGTAACTCCTTACGGCACACCTTCCACCAATGAGGTTCCCGAGGCAATAGCTCCTTACATTCAGGAGCATGATGCGGTTCTTCTTCAGAATCATGGAGCACTTACTCTTGGCGCCGATGTGCTTACCGCATATTACAGAATGGAAACGCTTGAACTTTTTGCCAAGATTTCGATGAATGCAAGACTGCTCGGCGGCGCACAGGAATTATCACGCGAGAATATCGACAGACTCATTTCAATGCGCGAGAATTACAAAGTTACCGGAAGACATCCGGGTTATAAGAAGTATTCATAACACTTTTTTCTTTTTATTACGCCGGTGTTGTCGTTTTCTGCGGCAATGCCGGCGCATTTTATCGTAAATCTATCATATCGGAGGTCATATGAAATACTATCTTGCCATAGATATCGGAGCTTCAAGCGGAAGGCATATGCTTATGAGTAAGCAGGATGACGGAAGTCTTGTCCTTGAAGAAATATACAGATTTGAAAACGGGATCACAAGGCGCGGCGGCCATCTTTGCTGGAATCACGACACGCTTTTTCTTCATATTCTTGAAGGTATGAAGCGCTGTAAGATAGCCGGTAAAATACCCGAAAGCGTGGGCATTGATACCTGGGGCGTGGATTTTGTGCTTCTTGATCCTTCCGATAATGTTCTGGGGGATTATGTGAGCTATCGCGATGAAAGAACGGTGGATATGGATGAAGAAGTTTACCGTTTTATCGATGAGGGATCGCTCTACAAAAGAACCGGAACCTTAAAAGCGGTTTATAATACCATTTATCAGCTTATGGCAATCAAGAAAAACGATGGCGATCTTCTTAACAAAGCCCAAAGTCTTCTTTTTACGCCGGATTATTTTCACTTTCTTCTAAGCGGAGTCAAGGTGAATGAATATTCAATTGCATCAACTTCGCAGCTTCTTAATCCGGTTACCCGCGACTGGGACAGGGACCTTATTGATCTGTTGGGCTTTCCCGGGGATATATTCCGTGATATTAAAATGCCCGGAACATGCATCGGCTGCCTTAGAAGCGATATCGAGGATATTGTCGGATTTAATTGTAAGGTTGTGCTTCCTGCAGCGCATGATACACAGAGTGCGATCCTTTCGGTTCCGTATCTGTCCGATAAATGTGCATACATCAGTTCGGGAACATGGTCCCTTATGGGAGTTGAACTAGATGAAGCAAATACGGGGGACGCGGCTAAGAAATATAATTTTACCAATGAAGGCGGATACGGTGGTAAATATACCTTCTTAAGCAATATTATGGGACTTTGGATGATCCAGGAAGCAAAGAGGGAGAGCGCGCCGGATATGTCCTATGCAAAACTTTGCGAAGAGGCAGCGCTATGCGATATCAAATCCCTTGTGAATCCGCTTGATGACAGATTCCTTGCGCCTTCTTCAATGACGCAGGAAATCACTTCGTATTGCAGGGAAACAGGGCAGAAGGTGCCTTCCGGTATATTTGAAACGGCATGCGTTATCTATAACAGTCTTGCCAAATGTTATTCCGATACGCTCAGATCCATCTCTGAAATAACCGGAATAAAATACGATCGTATAAATATTGTCGGAGGAGGTTCGAACGCAGATTACCTTAATCGTTTGACATCAAGCTTTACAGGGATTAAAGTATATGCAGGTCCCTCTGAAGCTACTGCGATAGGCAATTGTATGATACAGATGCTCTCTGCGGGTGAATATGCAGATGTATATGAGGCTCGCAAGGCCATTAGGGACTCGTTTGAAATAAAAGAGTACTAGGGGCATTTTATGAGTAAATTATTCGACAAATTATTTCCCACATACGGGCGTATCAAACCCACCAAATTCACCTATGATGAATTTGAGGCTGTTTCTCATTATTTCAGAAATACGGTTAATAAGGACGAATACTTTGTTGACGACATAACCTGGAACGATCTTGATATGGACGAAGTGTTCGCGCTGATCAACAATACCAATTCGTCGATCGGCCGCGAATATTTATACAAAATTCTGAGAACTCCGACAAGTGACGCTTCGGTCCTGTCCGAGCGTGATCGCCTTATGGAATATATGGATTCGCATCCCAAGGAGCGAACCCTTCTTATGATGCAGTTTCACAGTATCGGTTTTACCAAAAAGATTTCAATGTCAGACTATATAGACAGGCTTTTTGAACTTAAGAGCGAGTCCAATGCCGTGCATTTTATAATGATCGGACTCCTTGTTTTGTCGATCCTTTTTACGATATTTGTCAATCCCGTGATCGGTATAATGCTTATTCTTGTGGCGGTCGGAACCTGCATTATTTCCTACTACAAATATAAAATGCGGATTGACAGTTTCTTTTCCTGTGTGAGGCAGATCGTTGCAATGACCGGTGCCGCAAAACAGATCGCAAAGCTTAATATCCCGGAACTCAGTGAATATAATGAATTCTTTTCGGAAGCTTCAAGAAACTTCGGTAAAATAACCCGCGGCTCATGGATGATAGTCAATTCCAGAGATATTTCAGGTAATCTGTCAGATATCATTCTTGAGTATTTTAAAATATTTACGCATATAGATTTAATAAGATTCAATATAATATTAAGGCAGCTCGGCGATAACAAAGACAAGGTCTATATGCTTATGGAAAAACTCGGACTTCTTGAAGCAATGATCTCATGTGCTTCATTCAGGAAGGTTATACCATATTATTGCAAGCCGGATTTTAACGCAGACAGTGGGATAGATGTGAAGAATATGTATCATCTGCTTATTGAGAAACCTGTTGCCAATTCGATTTCAACAGGAAAGTCTGTTCTTATCACCGGCTCGAATGCTTCCGGTAAGTCTACATTCCTCAAATCAACCGCGATCGGAGCGATACTTGCGCAGAGTATCAATACGGTTATGGCCGATTCGTATAAAGCGCCTTTTTACAGGATTTACACGTCGATGGCACTTAATGACAGTATAGAATCGGGCGAGAGCTATTATATAGTTGAGATCAAATCATTAAAGAGGATTCTTGATGCATCCCAAAAGGAAGGTCCGAAGGTACTTTGCTTTATCGATGAAGTGCTCAGAGGAACGAATACGGTCGAGAGAATCGCAGCTTCTTATGAGATCCTTTGTAAATTCTCCGAGTATGCGGTCTGCTTTGCAGCTACACATGATATTGAACTTACAAATATGCTTGAGAATGTATTTGACAATTATCATTTTACCGAAGAAGTGATCGGTGATAATATAGAATTCTCATATGTGATCATGCCCGGCAGAGCAACTTCGCGAAATGCGATCAAGCTTCTTGATATGATGGGCTATGATAAAATGATAGTCGAGCGTGCGCAGAAAAGAGCACAGGCCTTTGTGGACACGGGAGTGTGGGAAAGTGAAAAGGCTTGATTTCGCAGGGAGCGTTTATACGAGGAGATGTCTATGGATGTGATCTTATATACTGACGGTGCTGCAAGGGGTAATCCCGACGGGCCCGGCGGATACGGTGCGGTTCTTAGATTTGTCGATGACAAAGGGAAGCTGCACGAAAAGGAATTGTCAATGGGTTATGCCAAAACCACCAATAACCGAATGGAACTGATGGCTGTGATCGCCGGGCTTGAGGCGCTTAAAAAGCCTTGTGATGTAAGAGTTTATTCCGATTCCAAATATGTGGTGGATGCATTTAACCAGCACTGGATTGATTCGTGGATCAAGAAAGGCTGGAAAAAGAGCGACAACAAAGCTGTTCTTAATGTAGATCTGTGGGAGAGGCTTCTTAAAGCGATGGAGCCTCACAAGGTTGTTTTTAACTGGGTTAAAGGTCATGACGGAAATGAACTGAACGAAAGATGCGATCAACTTGCTACGAAAGCAGCGGATTCGGTTTTATTATGATTGTATATATGGATGGTGAGAAATGCTTTTAAAGATCATTTATTCATCAATACTTTTATTATCGATATTTGTATTGTTAATAATTTATAATATAGCTTCCAAGAAAAATATGCCATACACGATTTATTTTAAGAGGATCGTTATTATGGCTATTGTTGCGTTGGCTTCTAATATTGTCATCGCCTTCTCGACGAAGGTCATTGTATCCGATATAGCTTATTGTATGTATTTTGCGAGCCTTGACTGGCTTATTCTTGCGCTTACAGGTTTTGTTACTTCATATTCGGGATATTTTAAACTGATCAAAAATCTCACACTGCCGACAGTTTTGATATTTGTTGCCGATACGATATTTATGTTTGCTAACATTTTCTTTCATCATCAGTTTGAAATATATGAATTTTATGACGTAAGCGGAGCGCTTTTTCTTCTTACCAAACCCCTTCCTCTCTACCATATTCACCTGGCAATCGATTATATTTCCGTTGCTATGTGTCTTATATATCTTATTTTTAAGGTCGTTAAGAGTCATAGTTTCTACAAAATAAAATACCGGGTCGTTATAGGCTCGATCGCACTTATTATCATACTAAATCTTATATACATGGTATTCAATCTTACGGTTGATTTCTCTGTAATATTTTACGCACTCGCGGTGACGCTTATCAGCTTTTTTACTGAGAAATTCATTCCCGTAACGCTCCTTCGTAAATCCATCGATAAAGCGGTTAATGAAATGGACAGTGGTCTTATTATCTTTGATATAGATGATAACTGTATGTATGTTAATGAATTCATTAAGAAGCATTTTGAAATTGATGAAAAAGCATGCCTGATCACCGAGGAGCCCGTTTCGGTCATTGCAGAGGGCAAATCTCTCAAAGATGTGGATCCGGGCCAGTTCTCATATATCAAACATCCGCATATCAAGGAGTTAAAAGACAGACATTACAAATTTACCTTTAACCGTTTGCTTGATAACGCAGAACATTATCTTGGGTCGTATATTATCGTGGATGATGTGACTGAGGATTACTTAATTATGCAGGCACTTGAAGCAGCCAAGGAAGAAGCGGACGGTGCCAATGCCTCCAAAGGTAATTTTCTTGCCAATATGTCCCATGAGATCAGAACTCCTCTTAACTCACTTCTCGGTATGAATGAGATGATCCTCAGAGAAGCCAAGGAGGACAATCTTAGGGAATATGCCGAGAATATCAAGATCGCAGGAAACGGACTTCTTTCCCTTATCAATGACATTCTTGATTTTTCCAAGATAGAAGCGGGTAAAATGTCCATTGTCACGACATATTATGATATTCATAAAATCCTGACCGACTGTCATAATCTATTGGGACAGTCAGCGCTGGACAAGGGACTTAAGCTTACATTTGATTGTGACGAGAAGATCCCTTCGATCCTTCTCGGTGATGAAATGAGGATCAAACAGATTCTCTCAAACCTCTTGTCAAATGCCATAAAATATACAATTGCCGGCTCCGTTACGGTAAAGGTCTGGAGTGAACCGGTTGATGATACTCATATCATTCTCAAAATCAGCGTTACAGATACGGGTATCGGTATCAGCAAGGAGAATGTCGGGAAGCTTTTTGATGTCTTCCAGAGAGTTGATGAATCAAGGAACAGAAATATTCAGGGAAGCGGACTTGGACTTGCCATCACACGTGAGATTACTACCCTTATGAACGGCAATATAGGTGTTGTCAGCGAACCGGATAAAGGCTCCTGCTTTACGGCATCCATACCTCAGGAGGTTATTAATCCCGCTCCGAGAGGACCGTTTTCTATTGAAAGAGTGAGGCCTGAAGGAATTTATAAAGAACGCTTTACCGCACCTAAGGCCAAGATACTTATTGTCGATGATGTACCCATGAATCTTAAAGTGGTACAGGCACTTCTCAAAAAGACTCTTATAAATGTGCAGACTGCGAGCGGCGGTGATGAAGCGATCGAGAGATGTTTGTATGAGCATTTCGATCTTATTCTGATGGACCACATGATGCCTGCGCCTGATGGAATAGAAGCGTTTAACCGTATCAGAGAAAAAGGCGTTAATATTGAAACACCGGTTATCATTCTTACCGCAAACGCGCTTGCCGGTGTCGATAAATTATATTTGGATATGGGCTTTACCGACTATCTTTCAAAGCCGGTTAAGGGAGCGGCGCTTGAAGAGATGCTTATAAAGTATCTCCCCAAAGATAAGGTAAATAATTGAAAATATTATCCATATGTGATATAATTTTTTGGCTGATTTATCATGAATATGAATCTCGAAAACAAGGAGGATTAATATATGAATTTGGCTGATGCTATGATCTTGGCAACCGATGCGCAGTATACAAACGGTTCGGCACTTGTAAACGATGTTGTATGGGAACTTATCAAATTCGTTGTATATGCGCTTGTGATCATTCTTGCCGTATTTGTCGGATCAAGAATAAGAATTGCTGTAGATAAGAGTAAAGCGGCTAAGGAAGCGGCGCAGAGCACCGATACTGTAACCGATAAGACGGAGCAATCCGTTAAGACATCTCAGGAGGAATAATAAGGTGCAAGCACTTGGAGTAAACGAACTTAGAAGGAAATATCTTGAATTTTTTGAAAGCAAGGATCATCTCAGGATGAACAGTTTCTCGCTGGTTCCTCATAACGATAATTCCTTACTTCTTATAAATGCCGGAATGGCTCCCTTAAAACCGTATTTTACAGGTCAGGAGATCCCGCCAAGAAAGAGAATTACAACCTGTCAGAAATGTATCAGAACGGGCGATATCGATAATGTAGGTAAGACTGCAAGACATCTTACTTTCTTTGAGATGCTCGGTAATTTCTCATTCGGTGATTATTTTAAACATGAAGCGATCAACTGGTCATGGGAGTTCCTTACGAAAGTTATCGGTATGGATCCCGACAGATTATATCCTTCGATCTATGCGGATGATGACGAAGCGTTTGATATCTGGACCAAAGAAGTTGGTGTTCCCGCTGAGAAGATTACCAGATTCTACCGTGACGAGAACGGTGATTGCGATAATTTCTGGGAGCATGGTGCAGGCCCATGCGGTCCTTGTTCCGAGATTTATTATGACAGAGGGATAAAATACGGATGCGGTAAGCCCGATTGTAAAGTAGGCTGTGACTGTGACCGTTTTATGGAAGTCTGGAATAACGTATTTACACAGTTTGAGTCGGACGGACATCATAATTATACCGAACTTAAGCAGAAGAATATCGATACCGGCATGGGTCTTGAGAGACTTGCCGTTGTTGTTCAGGATGTGGATTCTGTATTCGATATCGATACGATGAAGGCTATCAGAGACCATATCTGCGAGCTTTCGGGCAAGACCTACGAGACCAATCCCAAGGATGATGTTTCGATCAGACTTATTACCGATCATATCCGTTCGGTTACCTTTATGGCATCGGACGGAATAACACCTTCCAATGAGGGAAGAGGATATGTTTTCAGACGTCTCTTAAGACGTGCCGCAAGACACGGAAGAACTCTCGGGATCGACGGTTTGTTCCTTGCAAAGCTTGCAACGACTGTGATCGATTCATCCAAGGACGGTTATCCCGAGCTTGATGAGAAGAGAGAACTCATCCTCAAAGTTCTTACAACCGAAGAAGAATCCTTCAATAAGACCATCGATCAGGGCCTTAAGATTCTCGGTGATATGGAGGATAAACTTTCTAAGGAGGGTAAAAAGACTCTTGCCGGTGCAGATGCATTTAAGCTTTATGATACCTACGGATTCCCGATAGATCTTACCAAGGAGATACTTGAAGAGAAGGGCTGTGATATCGACATGGACGGCTTTGACGCTGCTATGAAGAAGCAGAAGGATCAGGCCAGAAGTGCCCGTAAAGAGACCAATTATATGGGTGCGGATGCAACCGTATACGATAAAATCGACGTTACACTTACATCCCGTTTTGTGGGTTATGACAAGCTTACTGCCGATTCAAATATCAGCGTGATCACTACTGATACCGATATTGTTGATGAACTTTCGGAAGGATGTGAAGGTTCTATCGTTACCGATGAGACACCTTTCTACGGAACAATGGGCGGTCAGATCGGAGATGTCGGTGTTATTGTTGCCGGAAACAGCGTATTTGAGGTATATGACACGATCCATCTTAAGGGTGGAAGGATCGCTCATGTCGGCAAAATGGCTGTAGGTTCACTTGCCAAGGGCGATAAGGTTACACTTAAGGTTGATGAGACAAAGCGTCTTGAAACTGCAAGAAACCATTCGGCTACACATCTTCTTCAGGAGGCTCTCAGAGTTGTTCTCGGAAGTCATGTAGAGCAGAAGGGTTCATATGTTGCGCCCGACAGACTCAGATTCGATTTTACACATTTCTCGGCTATGACCGATGAGAAAATGGCCAAGGTTGAAGCAATTGTCAACGAGAAGATTGAAGAAGGCATTGAGGTTGAGACCAAGGTGCTTCCGATCGAAGAGGCCCGTAAGACCGGCGCTAAGGCTCTTTTCGGTGAGAAATACGGTGATACCGTAAGAGTGGTTTGCATGGGTGAATTCTCCAAAGAGTTCTGCGGTGGTACACATGTAGCCAATACAAGAGATATCAAATCATTTAAGCTCATTTCCGAAGCCGGTATTTCTTCCGGTGTCAGGAGAATCGAAGCTCTTACAGGTAACGGCGTATTTGAATATTATAAGGATCTTGAAGAGAGATTCAATGAAATTTGCAGCGCTCTTAAGAGCACTCCGGCAAATGTTCTTGACAGGATCTCACATATGCAGGCAGAGATCAAGAGTCAGGCATCCGAGATAGAATCACTTAAGGCTAAGGCCGCAAGCGGTGCTCTCGGTGATGTTATGAATCAGGTTGAGGATGTTAAGGGCGTTAAATTCCTCGGCGTATCACTTGACGGCGTAGATATGAACGAGCTTCGTAATCTTTCGGATGACCTTAAGAGTAAGCTTGTAAGCGGTGTTGTCGTTCTTGCATCTTCTCAGGGAAGCGATAAAGTAAATCTTATTGTATCATCTACCGACGATCTGGTTTCAAAGGGCGTACATGCAGGTAATATCATTAAAGCTGCTGCACCCAAGGTTGGCGGTGGCGGCGGTGGAAGACCGAATATGGCTCAGGCCGGCGGCAAGAATCCGGCCGGTATAAGCGATGCCATAAGCGCCGCAAAAGAAGCGTTATCATCTCAGATTTAATGGGAGAATTATATGATATCCATTGTAGTTCCTTGCTATAACGAGGAAGAAACAATCAGAATATTTTATAATGAGATCATGAAGCATAAGAATGAACTCGGTAATGATATCGAGTTCTTCTTTGTTGATGACGGAAGTCGTGATAAAACACTTAAGGTACTTCGCGAACTTAACAGTAATGATCCGAATGTGCATTATTGCAGTCTGTCGCGTAATTTCGGCAAAGAAGGAGCGATGCTTTGCGGCTTTGAAACCTGCATAAGAGAGTCATCTGCCGAGTATATTGCCGTTATGGATGTGGATCTTCAGGATCCCCCCGAAATCCTTGTTAAAATGCATGATATCCTTACTCGGCAAGACGAAGAATATGACTGTGTTGCTTCAAGACGTACGACAAGATCGGGAGAACCGAAGATAAGATCATGGTTTGCGAAAAGATTTTATAAGCTTATAAACAAGCTTTCCGATACAGAGATCATTGACGGAGCGAGAGATTTCCGTCTTATGAAGCGCAAGGTTGTTGAGGCGATCATCGAGGACAAAGAATATAACCGTTTTTCGAAGGGTATATTCAGCTGGGTTGGTTTTAAAGTATTCTGGGTTGAATACGAGAATGTTCCCAGAAGCGCAGGCAAGACCAAATGGTCCTTCTGGAAGCTGTTTTCTTATTCTATTGATGGGATCCTGGCTTATTCGACGGCTCCCTTAATGGTGGCTTCGATCTTCGGGATCATTATGTTTGTTGTGAGTCTGGTTGCACTTATTTTTATATTTATAAGGGCACTTGTATTCGGAGATCCGGTTTCGGGATGGCCTTCCACAATATGCATTATGTGCCTTATCGGCGGTTGTATTTTATTATGCCTGGGAATAATCGGATTGTACTTATCCAAAATATATCTTGAATCAAAGAAGAGACAGATTTATATTATAAGTGAGAGCAAATAATTGTTGACGAAAGTCGGCAATGTATGTATAATCACTTTGTTGCATCTTACAGCTGAAGGGAGGTTGAGTTGAATGTCGAATGTTATCGTAAAGGAGAACGAATCTCTCGATAGCGCTCTTAGAAGATTTAAGAGAAATTGTGCTAAGGCAGGTATCCAGCAGGAAATCCGTAAGAGAGAGCATTACGAGAAGCCTAGCGTTAGACGTAAGAAGAAATCTGAGGCTGCAAGAAAACGTAAGTATAATTAATTTAATGAATTTGATTCATTCAGAAACAATCGCCGGGATCATATCCCGGCGATTTTCAGTATATTATTTTATTCAATGAAATCCGGTTGCTGCCTTATTGATCCGGCAGTGGCATTATTCTACAACAACGCCCTCAACCGGAACCGGTCTTGCAGAATCGAATACTAAAGATGAATCAAACAGATCGGAGAGAAGGTCTTTACCGAGAATTGCCTGATACATTCTCGTTCCGTCAAGATTACGACGCCCCTGTCTGAAATAGTGATCCCTTATCTGTACCCAGTATTCGGTCGAATCAACATTACAGAAATATTTGAATCCCAGACTGTCAAGGAATGTGTACCTTTCATTGTCAGCTGTATATCCTGTCCAGCTTCCGACATCTTCACCAAAGGGAAAGAGGAGTATATCGGTATCTCCGATAAGTGTCTCAACTTCGGTCTCCCACATATTGCTGTCCCAATATAAATGATCCATCGAAATAGAACCGAGATAACGGTGTCCCCAGCTGTGACTGGCAAGTTCCCAGCCTGTCGCTCTGAGGGCATTGGCAACTTCCGTAACTTTCTTACGATCTTCTTCGATATTGGGATTGATGTATAAAACATTATCACCGGAACCATATGAATATTCGGATGTACGATAGCCGAATACTCCGTTATAGCCTGTAACAGCAATTATTCCCTTGGCACCTCTGTATGAAAAATCAGGATGAACTTTAAGGAAATCTTCGATTATAGGTACAACATCGTATGAACCGATCACGCTTGTTCCATCTGCAAGATCCATCTCGGTTGTTACAAGACCATCTTCGCCGACAACAAGTCTGCTTGCGAATCCGTCACCAATCATGTATTCATAGTAGTTAACATCATCTTCGGATAATACAAAAGGAGTCTTACCTTCGGGAAGATAGATGGGCTTCTCGACCATCAGATAAGTTCCGTCGGGCTGCTGTACAAGCTCTGCCATATCATGGACACCGACAAGAACATAGCCTTTATCATATAGGATCTGCATGATCTTGTTAAATTCCTCAACGGTTGTCATGACCTGATTGTACTGCGAGGCCTCATCGCTTTTAAAACAAAGATCCGTATCGACAATAAGCGCATGGAAGAATACATGCTTAATAGTCTTGTTGTCAGGCCATTTAACAAGTCTTGATTTCTCAAGCTCATACCTTGTTATAAGATCGTTTGCGTCATCGTAATTCTCATAGCCGGGAACAGACTTGATAAGTTCGATAGCAGCATCATAATCGTACATAGCGGCAAGCCTGTCGGCTTTAGCTATAAGTTCTTCATCGGCAAAAACCGTCCCGGTTGTTGTTTCTATTTCGGTTTCGGATATGGAAGAAGAAACCGAAGAATTCGAAACAGCGCCGGAATTGTCCGCTGTTGTCCTGCTTGAATCAGCTATGGTTGAGCCGGATTTGAGAAGTGATATTTTACCGGTGATCATAAGAAGTGCAATAATAAGAATTACAAGCACTATGATACCTGATAAAATCGTAATGATAAGAGTCGCGTTGGTAGTGTTGCCGCGGCCTTTTTTTCTGGTCGTGTTACTCATTTTTATACTCCCTTGTTTTTTTCTTTTTTTCATTATATTATTCTTGCACAATTATTTAAAAAGTCAAGAGTCCGTATTTATCATCTGCCTATAAAATAAGCAAAAAATCATTTGCCTATAACTACAAATCGTTGTATAATAGCGCTAGTCTACAGACACACCTTATTGGTGCCCGGAGGTATTGTTATGATGGAAGCAACCAGCTGTGGAGGTGTGGTAATATTTCGTGGGAAGATACTCTTGTTATACAAAAATTACCGAAACAAGTATGACGGATGGGTTCTTCCGAAGGGTACAGTTGAAGAAGGCGAGACTTTTGAGGAGACCGCACTGCGTGAGGTCAAGGAAGAGTCCGGTGCGATCGGTCAGATCGTAAAGTATGTCGGCAAGAGCGAATACACATTTAATGTACCCGGTGATATTGTTGAGAAGTCAGTACACTGGTATCTGATGATGGGGAATAGCTACTACAGTAAACCACAGAAAGAGGAGTTTTTTACAGATTCAGGCTTTTATAAGTATCATGAAGCAATTCATCTTCTCAAATTTGCCAATGAGAAGCAGATTCTTGAGCAGGCATATGAGGAGTATCACAATCTCAAGAGAGACGGACAGTGGAAGAATTGCTGATTTCATCCGCGGGTGTGGCGGAATGGCAGACGCAGCAGACTCAAAATCTGCCGGTGGCAACATCGTGTGGGTTCAAATCCCACCACCCGCACTATCGATGAAAAGCCTATAATAACGGGTACTGAAGTCTTTAGAGCAATCTAGAGACTTTTATTCGTTAAAGAGATGTTTATGAACGAATCGATTTATTCGGTTAGTTTTGGTTTTATGGGGGGTCTTCATGAATTGCAGAGAATTTCAGAAGATAATACCGGATATTGTTAAGGATGAGCTTCCCGATGAGCTTCTTGCCGAGGCCATCGAGCATATGGACAGCTGCAAGGATTGCGCCGAAGAACTTGAGATTCACTATATCGTGGACAAAGGGTTTGACTCGGATGTCGAATCTACATCAATGAATTATCTCGGCAATCTCGAACTTGTCAAAGAAAAACTCAGAAGAAAAAATACCGACCTTTCCAAGGCCGGATCTCTTCTTCTGTTTCTGTATACCATATCTTATACGGTAATCGGCGGATGTTTGATTTACGTAGTATTTCACTATTTTATATAAGAGGTTTGTAAGTATGGATAAAATCCTTCTCATAGACGGTCACAGTATTCTTAACAGGTCGTATTATGGCCTGCCGCTCATGTCCAATGTTGCAGGCATTCATACCAATGCCGTTCTCGGCTTTGTTAACACTATGATCTCAAGTATTGAAGAAGAGGGCGCTAAGAGTGTTGCGGTTGCCTTCGATCTTAAGGAGCCAACCTTTCGCCATAAAATGTTCCCGGAATATAAAGGCACAAGAAAGGGTATGCCTGCGGAACTTCACGAGCAGGTGCCCGTTATTAAGGATGTCCTTGCCGCAATGAACATTCCGGTTGTCACACTTGCCGGATTTGAGGCGGATGATATACTCGGAACACTCGCAAAACGTATGCAGGCGGAAGGAATGGAGGTTGTTATATTATCGGGAGACAGAGACCTTCTGCAGCTTGCCGATGAGCATATAATGATCAGACAGCCAAGAACCGTTAACAAAGAATCCAAGATACTCAGATATTATCCGGATGATGTTAAAGCTGAGTACGGTGTTACTCCGCTTGAATTTATTGACCTTAAAGCAATTCAGGGTGATTCGTCCGACAATATTCCGGGCGTCCCGGGCATTGGAGAAAAAGGTGCAAGGGATATAATCGTTAAATTTCACAGCATTGAAAATGCCTTTGAGCATGCAGATAAAATAGATTCCAAAGCAGCAAGAAACAAATTCATTGCCAATTATGATATGGCAAAACTCAGTAAAACACTTGCCACGATCATTACGGATGCTCCGGTTGAGTTTGATCCAAAGAGCGCCGTTATAAAGGATATGTACAATGCCAAGGCTTATGAACTTATATCTTCGCTTGAGATCAGGAGCCTTCTTAAGCATTTTAACGGAGACAAAACGGTTATTGAAAGTGCGGTAAAAGATGTCAAATACACCGCAGCTTCCTCACCCGAAGAGGCAAATGAAGTGATTGACGATATTATTTCAGGCGAAGGCCGCGAGGATCTCGGGATCCATATATTCGCAGAAATGGGACATGTGATCGGATTTTCCCTTGATACGGGCGTTTTTATTCCTGTAAGAGGCGATATTGGTGAAGAACTTGCCTTAAAGCTTATTGATAAGCTTGCTGCGAGATTTAATCTTATAATGTGTGATTCGAAGAAACAGACCGATTATCTGCCCGATACGGCCCGTTATGACGATGTAAGCGTTATGGCGTATATTCTTAATCCGCTTACGGGTTCATACAATTATGATGAGATCGCGGGCGGATATTTGTCAATGGCACTAAAGCCTCTTGCTGCTCTTAAAGGTAAATCAAGCTATGCGGAGCTTTTATTTTCCGATATTGATGCACTGTCTCAGATAGGTGCTTATAATGCATATGTAGCTGCTGCGGCGTATCCTGTCCTTATGAAGAAACTTAAGGATGAGGAAATGATGAATGTATATACCGATATCGAGAAACCTCTTATTCCTGTTTTGAGAAGTATGGAAAGGAAAGGGATCCGTGTTAACAAAGAGGCTCTTAAGGCTTATGGTGACGAACTCGTCGGAAGGATTTTTGAACTTGAAAATATGATCTACTCACTTGCCGGCGAGAAGTTTAATATCAATTCACCCAAGCAGCTTGGTGAGATCCTTTTTGAAAAGCTTTTTCTGCCGGGCGGCAAGAAGACCAAGACCGGTTATTCCACTTCCGCAGACGTACTTGATAAGCTTCGCGAGGACTATCCGATCGTGGAAAATGTTCTTGAATACAGAACGCTTACAAAGCTCAAAAACACCTATGCGGATGGACTGTATGCATATATCGGCTCCGATGAGAGGATTCACGGGAATTTTAATCAGATGGTCACCGCAACCGGAAGGATCAGTTCTACCGAGCCCAATCTTCAGAATATACCTATTCGTATGGAGCTTGGAAGAATGATCCGTAAAGTATTTATCCCCAGGGACGGGTATTCTTTTATTGATGCGGATTATTCACAGATTGAACTTAGGCTTCTTGCTCATATGTCCGGCGATAAGAATTTGATCGAAGCATATAACGAAGACAGTGATATACACAGAGCAACCGCATCCAAGGTATTTCATACACCCATTGATCAGGTTACAAGAGAACAGAGAAGCAATGCCAAAGCAGTTAATTTCGGTATCGTTTACGGTATCAGTTCCTTCGGACTCAGTCAGGATCTTAATATATCCAAAGCAACAGCCAAGGAATATATTGATGAATATTTTAAAACATATCCCGGAATCAAGAGCTTTCTTGACGGACTTGTTGAAAGTGCCAAGGTTAAAGGTTATTCAACAACAATGTACGGCAGAAGAAGGCCCATACCGGAGATCAAAAACAGTAATTTTATGCAAAGACAGTTCGGGGAGAGGATTGCCATGAATTCTCCGATTCAGGGAAGCGCAGCCGATATAATCAAAATCGCAATGATTGCGGTATATAATCGTCTTAAGGCTGAGAAACTTTCATCAAAGCTTATCCTCCAGATTCACGATGAGCTGCTTATTGAGACTGCGCCGGGTGAAGAAGCACAGGTAAGGTCGATCCTATCGGAGGAGATGAAGGGCGCGGCAAAGCTTCTTGTAAGTCTTGAGATCGGAATGGAAAGCGGAAAGAACTGGTACGAGGCACATTAATGAAAGTAGTTGGAATAATAGGCGGCGTTGGCGCCGGCAAATCAACGGTTCTCTCGATCCTGAGCGATTTAACCGATTGCACGATCATAATAGCGGATGAACTTGCCAAGACTCTTATGCAGTACGGCAATGTGCTTTGTGATGACGCGATAAGACTTTTTGGCGAGCAGGCCTATGATGAGAAGGGCCGGCTTAACAGGCGTTACATTGCATCAAGAATATATGCCGATAAGGAACTTCTTAATGAATGGAACGGCCTTGTGCATCCGGCTGTAAATAAGGCTATTTATGCGATGATCGACAAAGCAAGATGCAGCGGTCCGGATTATTTCTTTATAGAATCCGCGCTTCTTATCGAGAACGGATATGATGCGATATGCGATGAAATGTGGTATGTGTACTGCCCGGAGAATATCAGGATAGCAAGGCTGATAGAGAGCCGCGGATATACCGAAGAGAAATGCCGCAGTATTATGGCAAATCAATTATCGGATGATGAGTTCAGAAGGTATGCGGATTTTATTATCGATACATCGAAAAGCATCGATGATACGTGCCTTATTATCAAAAATTATTTGGAACAATAATATATCTATGGTATAATAAATAAGGTGTGCGCAGAAGTTTTGCGTGCATAGATATTGCTTACCGGGCAATATTAATATTATTTATTCGGAGAGTCAAATGACAGAGACTAAGAAGGCAAATGACATAAATGCGGCAAAAGAAAATGCCGAGGATTATGTTTTCGGACTTGATATAGGAACCAGAAGCATTGTCGGAACAATAGGCTATATGGACAGCCGCGGATTTCATGTTACCGCAATGGAGGTTCGCGAGCATGATACCAGGGCTATGGTCGACGGACAGGTATACGACATTGCCAAGATCAGTGAAGAGATAAGAGAAGTTACCATTAAGCTTGAGAATAAGACCGGCCTGAGTCTTAAGCGTGTTTGTATCGCTGCCGCCGGACGCGTTCTTAAAACCGTTACCGTTAATGCCAAGATAGAACTTGATGAAGAGCGCAAAGTAAACAGTGAAGATGTCTATAATCTCCAACTTGAAGGAGCGCTCAAGGCACATCGTAAAATAAACGAAGGAAGCACTCATGCTTCTTATTATTGCGTTGGTTCTTCACCTGTTAAATTTTACTTAAACGACTATGATATGGGCAATCTTGAAGGCCACAAGGCCAGAAGCATTGCCGTTGATCTCCTTGCAACATTTCTTCCCGAGGAGGTTGTTGACGGACTTTATTCCGCTGTGGAAGAGGCCGGTCTTGAGGTTGCGAATCTTACTCTGGAGCCTATAGCCGCAATGGATATTGCAGTTCCCGATCAGTACAGACTGCTTAATATCGCGCTTGTAGATGTCGGCGCCGGTACTTCCGATATTTGTATAACTAAGGATGGAAGCATTATCGCATATGGTATGATTCCGGCTGCCGGAGACGAGCTTACCGAGATTATTGCCAAGACATATATGGTGGATTTTACGATCGCAGACAGGATCAAGATTGATGCGGGCAGCAAGAAAACCGTATCTTTCAAGGATATTATGGGTATTAAACAGACGGTTTCGTCTGCAGAGATCAAGAAACTTGTAGCGCCGGTTGTGGATAAGATCACAGGCGATGTTGCGGACCGTATTAAGAAGCTTAACGGCGGCAAGAGTGTTGGAGCTGTATTTGTTGTCGGTGGCGGCGGTAAAATCCCCGGTTTTACGGATAAACTTGCAGCGCATCTCGGACTTGCCAAGACAAGGGTAGCAGTAAGAGGCAAGGAAGTACTTGAGAGAGTCGCTTTTGATATTGACAATTTCCAGAAGGATTCCCTTTTTGTAACACCGGTCGGAATCTGTGTTAATTACTATAATCAAAAGAATAATTTTATATATGTTACTGTTAACGGAGACAGAGTCAAGCTTTATGACAATGATAAGCTTACCGTTTTGGACGCCATTATGCAGGTGGGTTATCCCAATGCCGATCTTTTCCCCAAGAGAGGAGAAGCGCTTGAATATACCGTTAACAACCAGGCAAGGCTGGCAAGAGGTCTTGCGGGCGAAGCTGCAGTTATCAGTAAAAACGGCAGAGAATGTAATATGCATTCTCCGATTGAGAAGAATGATTTTATCGATATCAAGCCTTCAACGGTCGGCGAGCCAGTTACCGTTAAGATCAGCGATATTCCGGAATATAAATCAACCGTTGCATTTACGGTTAACGGCGTCAATATAGTATGCCCCAAATATGCATATGTTAACGGTGAACTTGTTAATGCCGATTATGTTATTAAGGCGCATGATGATGTTTCGATGGAAAACAGATATACACTTGCGCAGCTCTTTGAATTCATGGATCTTAAGCTTGATGATTATGATGTAACGGTCAACAATGAGGCTGCGGACGGCGATACCGTCGTTTATGAGAATTTTATCGTAAAATACGAGGAAAAGGAAGAAGATATTCCCATTAAGAGACCGCCTGCAAGCAAGAAAAAGTCATCCGCCGATAAGGACGGCGAATCGGGCGATGAGGCAAATGAAAACGGCAAAGAGACTGAGACTGTTAATACAGAACCTGTAGAGCTTCATATTACGATCAATGAGAAGCCCGTTGTACTTACAGGTAAGCCTTCATATATTTTTGTGGATATTTTTGATTTTTATCCCTTTGACCTTAACGCAGGCAAGGGCGAACTTATTACCGATCTTAACGGCAGCAAGGCTGAATTTATGGGTGCTTTGTCAGAAGGTGATGTTATCGAACTTCGCTGGAATGACAATCGTAAGAAATAATATTTTACTGGGAGAAATGATCGATGCAAAACAAAGAGAGAATGATGGAGATACAAATGGTATTCTCCAAGAGGCATATCATTGTTTTTATCGCTATAATCGTATATCTTGCCGTTGCGATAAGCAGCGGATACAGTACAACCTATGTGCATTATGTTCCTTGCCTTGTAATATGTGTTGTAATGCTTGTTGATATGTTTCTCGCATATAAGAACTTTTTCCACAAATATTATTTTCTGCTTGTTACGAAGATAATTGAGCTGACAATAGTCGGGGCGATGCTTCAGTTTGACGATTCGCAGACGCTTTTGTGGGCGATCAATTATATAACCATTATTTCTTTTTCACTTCTTGCTATTGAATTCGCTTTTGTTGCCGGCAGTGAGGATACCTCTCAGGTTGTAGGTACCACTTTCCTCACGCTTATTCCTTTTGTGTATCATCTGATACGAATGCTTGCGGGCCTTCCGGGTACGGTTATGGGCCTTATTCAGGTAATACTCGTGATCATTATTTCCGCTGTCGTTTTTTTCTCACTTTTCAGTTATATGTATTTCGTTAATAAGTACTATATGGAAAGTATTTTTGCCAAGGACAGATTACTTGATTCCGCCAAGGAGAAATACGATAAAATAGGCGAGAATACCAAGAGCATCGTTAAAATAAACGAGGACCTCGGTGTTAAGAAATACGAGCTTGAGCAGGCAAATAACGAGGTTAGAAGAGTTAATCAGGAAACCAATCTTCAGAACAGAATAATGGAAGTCTTCTTCGGCTCAAAGGATCCGGCTGTTGTTTTTCCCAAGGTTGAAGCCCTCCTTAAAGAGAATTACGGTGTGGATTTTGCGGGTATTTTATTCTCTGACCACAATGAAAGTATCTATGATGACGATCTTCTTGAAATTATGTCACCAAAGGATTTGTTAACCCACTTTTCTTCAAGTTCTTCTTT